>NZ_CP108101.1:6435579-6742035 GCF_036195325.1 Streptomyces sp. NBC_00234
CTCGCCCACCGCTGGGATGTCCCCGCCGTCTCCCTCTGGCCCAACTTCGTTCCCTGGGACGGGTACGAGAAGGAGGTGGGCGAGCCCATGGCCGCCGGCCTCAAGCAGACCGAGCGGGGCAGGGCCTATTACGCGCGCTTCGACGCCTGGCTCGCGGAGAACGGCCTGGGCGAGGTGCCGGCGGACGACTTCGTGTCCCGTCCGCGCCGGGCCGTCGTCCTCATCCCGGAGGCGCTCCAGCCGCACGCCGACCGGGTGGACCGCACCGTCCACACCTTCGTCGGCGCGTGCCAGGGCGACCGGGCCGACCAGGGGGAGTGGCGGCGCCCGGCCGGCGCCGAGAAGGTCCTGCTGGTCTCCCTCGGCTCCTCGTACACCAAGCAGCCCGCCTTCTACCGCGACTGCGTCGAAGCCTTCCGTGATCTGCCCGGCTGGCACGTGGTGCTCCAGATCGGCGCCCACGTCGATCCGTCCGAACTCGGGGACGTACCCGCCCATGTGGAGGTGCACTCCTGGGTGCCGCAGCTCGCGGTGCTCAGGCAGGCGGACGCCTTCATCACCCATGCGGGCGCCGGCGGCAGCCAGGAGGGGCTGGCCACCGGCACGCCGATGGTCGCCGTTCCGCAGGCCGTCGACCAGTTCGCCAACGCGGACATGCTCCAGGGACTCGGTGTCGCCCGGCATCTCCCGATGGAGGAGGCGAACGCCGGGACCCTGCGCGAAGCCGTGCTCGCCCTCGTCGGCGATCCGCAGGTGGCGGCCAGGTCGGCGGCCGTGCGGAAGCGGATGGCGGAGGAGGGCGGCACGCGGCGGGCCGCCGATCTCATCGAGGCCGAACTGCCCGCGTGACGAGGGGCCCGCGGGCCCGGTTCAGCAGGCAGGGGTGCAATCAGGCCGTCTCCACTCGCCGTTCGGCGAGCCCGGAGGCGGCCTTTGCTTTCCGCGGGGCGGTCGCACCCGGTCATCGCGAGGCAAGATCCCTGCGCATAAAGGCAGTTGACGGCTGTGTCCGACTTGGCCGGGCGTGGCCGATTTCTTATTACGAAACCTTGTTGAGTAAGTCACAGCTGCATGAAGGTCTTGATCTGAGCGTGTCAATCGGTCAGGGTTTCGAGCCAGCCCCCGGAGATCTTCCGGCCGAGGGCCAATCCCCCCACAAAGAATGACGAGGAGATCCCTCTTCATGGCAACTCACAAGCGCGCACGCCGGATCAAGCTGACCGCGGCCATCACCGCGGTGGCGGCGGCAGCCGGAGTCACCCTTCTCTCCACCTCGTTCGCGGGAGCCGCACCGGCACCCGCGACGGGCACGGTCTACGGCGCGGACGCGGCAACAGCCGTCTCCGGCAGCTACATCGTGATGCTGGACGAGAAGGCGGACAAGGCGAAGCTGGCCCAGGAGTACGGCGGCAAGCTCAAGCGGAACTACAAGTCCGCGATCAACGGCTTCTCCGCCAGCGGCCTGTCGAAGAACGAGGCCGAGCGGCTCGCCGCCGACCCGGCCGTCGACAAGGTCGTCCAGAACAAGAAGTTCACGATCAACGCCACCCAGGACAACCCGCCGTCCTGGGGTCTCGACCGGATCGACCAGGCCGAGACCGCCGGTGACAAGGCGTACACCTACCCGGACGCCGCCGGTGAGGGCGTCACGGCGTACGTCATCGACACCGGTGTCCGCGTCACGCACAGCGACTTCGAGGGCCGCGCCACGTCGGGCTTCGACGCCGTGGACAACGACGACAACGCCGACGACGGCAACGGCCACGGCACGCACGTGGCCGGCACCATCGCCGGAGCCGCCCACGGAGTCGCCAAGAAGGCGAAGATCGTGGCGGTCCGGGTGCTCGACGACTCGGGCTCCGGGACCACCGAGCAGGTCGTCGCGGGCATCGACTGGGTCACCGCGAACCACCAGGGCCCGTCCGTCGCCAACATGAGCCTCGGCGGCAGCGCGGACCCCGCGCTCGATGCCGCGGTGCAGAAGGCGATAGCCGCCGGCGTCACCTTCGGGGTGGCCGCCGGGAACGAGTCCAGCGACGCCGGCGAGGGCTCGCCCTCCCGCGTCCCGGAGGCCATCACGGTCGCCTCGTCCACGGTGGACGACGAGCAGTCGTCGTTCTCCAACTTCGGTTCGGTCGTGGACATCTACGCCCCTGGATCGGACATCACGTCGGCGTGGAACGACAGCGACGACGGCACGAAGACCATCTCCGGTACGTCCATGGCGACTCCGCACGTCGTCGGTGCCGCGGCCGTCTATCTGGCCGGACACCAGGACGCCACTCCGGAGCAGGTCGCGACGGCGCTGACCGAGGGGGCCACCCCCGACGCCATCTCCAACGCGACCCAAGGCACCGCGAACAAGCTGCTGAAGGTCGTCGAGTAACCGACCGTGAGCAGTGGCCGGGCGGCGGTCGGCAACCGCCGCCGCCCGGCCGCACCGAATCCGCGACCGCCGCGCCCTCCCCCACGGGGCGCGGCGGTCGCTCCGGCCGGGAGCATCGTCCTATGGTGTGCCCATGACCACGACGTACACGGTTTCCCCGCGGGGAACCGATGCGAGGCGGCCACACGGGTGCGGTGGAATCGTCCTGACAACCCGTGGCCGGAACGCCCCTGCGGAACCTGTGGAGATGACCCGTGACTGAACCGTCGCCCGCCGTGGCAGCAGCCATCGACGGAGAGCTGCGGCTCCTCGATCCGGTGGTCCGTGCCTCCGCGGACCTCCTTGTCTCCCTGCTCCACCCCGAGTTCCGCGAGATCGGCACCAGTGGACGGCTCTGGAACCGGGATTCGATCATCGCCGCCCTGACCGCCGTCGACGCCCCGAGCCCCGGCCCGCTGACGGCGTCACGGATGCGGGGCGTCCAGCTCTGCACCGACCTCGTGCACCTCACCTTCGACACCGAGTCCAAGGGCCTGCACTCCCACCGCAGTTCCCTGTGGCGGCTGACCGGGGACGGCTGGCTCCTCTTCTTCCACCAGGCCACGCCGTACGTCGACGATCCGTTCGCCGAGGTCTGACCTCCCTGTACGCCCCCGCCTCCGGCCGGACCGGTCGGAGGGGGCGGGACTCCCCGCCGCGAGAGGTTTAGGTTAGCCTTGCCTTCGTTTTGGCTGGAGGTGCGCGGTCGGGAGTCTCGTTTCCGACGCTCCGGGGATCCCGAGGGGGAAGGCGAGTGGGGGCTGACACGCCCGGGCGCGGCATCATCCGCCGCGCCGTCGCGGGGCAGCGCAGGGACGTCGTCGTCGGCTCCGTGCTCGGCGCGGCCCACCAGACCGGCGAGGCACTCGTCCCGGTACTGATCGGTCTCGTCGTCGACCGTGCCGTCGTCGACCCGGACGGCGGGGCGCTCGCGCGCTGGCTCGTCGTCCTCGCCCTCGTCTACGCGATGCTCTCGTTCGGATTCAGGTTCGGTGCCCGAGCCGGTGAACGCGCCGCCGAACAGGCCGCGCACCTGCTGCGCCTGGACGTCGTACGCCGGGTACTGGCACCGCACGGCGGGGCGGAGGCGGGGCGGCCGGCCGGCGCCCTGGTGAACGTCGCCACCGAGGACGCCCGCCGCGTGGGCGCCGTGAACATGGCCCTCACCCTCGGGATCGCGGCCGTCGTCGGCGTAGTCGCGGGCGCGGTGCTCCTGCTGCGGGCCTCCGTCCCGCTCGGGCTGCTCGTCCTGGTGGGCGCCCCGGTCCTGATGGCGCTGGGCCACTTCCTCGCCCGGCCCCTGGAACACCGCAGCGAGGCCGAACAGGAACGGGCCGCCCACGCGTCCGGAGTCGCCGCCGACCTCGTGGCGGGAGTCCGCGTACTCAAGGGCCTGCGCGCCGAACGCGCCGCAGTCGACCGCTACCGGCACACCAGCCGGGCCTCCATGGCGGCCAACGTGCGCGCCGCCCGGGCCGAAGCCCTCCAGAGCGGCCTGATGCTGACGCTCACCGGCCTCTTCATCGCCCTGGTCGCCCTCGTCGGCGCCCGCCTCGTCCTCAGCGACTCCATCGGCCTCGGCGCCCTCGTCTCCGCCGTCGGACTCGCCCTCTTCCTGCCCGGACCGATCGGCATGCTGGCCTGGGTCGGCGCCGAGTTCGCCAAGGGACGGGCGTCCGCGGCCCGGATCGCCGACGTGCTCGCCGCACCCGGGGAGTCCACCGGAGGCACCGGGATGGTCGCCGTGCCCGTACGCGGAGAGCTGCGGCTGCGCGGACTCTCCCACGACGGACTCACCGGACTCGACCTCACCGTCGAGCCGGGCGAACACCTCGGTGTCGTCGTCACCGACCCCGGCCACGCCGCCGCACTCCTGAACTGCCTGGCCCGGCGCGGCGACCCGGCGGCCGGCACCGTCGAACTCGACGGCATCCCCCTCACCGGCCTGGACCCGGACTCCCTGCACGCGGCGCTCCTGGTGGCCGAACACGACGCGCAGCTCTTCGACGGCACCCTCCTGGACAACGTCACCGCCGCCGCGCCGCCGGGAGCCGACCCGCTCCCCGCGATGACCGCCGCCGCGGCGGACGAGGTCGCCGCGGCCCTGCCCGGCGGCACCGCCGCTCAGGTCGGCGAGCGCGGGCGCTCCCTCTCCGGAGGCCAGCGCCAGCGCGTCGCCCTCGCCCGGGCCCTGGCGGCCGACCGCCACGTCCTGGTCGTCCACGACCCGACCACCGCGGTGGACGCCGCCACGGAGGCCCGCATAGCCACCGGCATACGGACCGCCCGGACCGGCCGCACCACCGTGCTCGTCACCAGCAGCCCCGCCCTGCTCGCCGCCACCGACCGCGTCGTCCTCATCGACGGCGGCACGATCACGGCCCGCGCCACCCATCAGGACCTGGTCCGCGACAACTCCGTCTACCGCGCGGCGGTGCTCACATGACCACGCCCCCCGACGGCAGGGAACTCCTGCCCGTCGCGTCCGCCGCCCGCACCCGGGCCGCGCTGCGCACCCTCGTACGTCCCGACCGGGGCCGGGCCGTCGCCGGACTCGGTGTCCTGATCGCGGCCACCGCCGTCGGCCTCCTCGTCCAGCCGCTCCTCGGTCACGTCGTCGACATCGTTGCCGAGGGCCGCCCCGCCGCGGCGCTCACCCAGCCGGTTCTCCTGCTCGTCCTGGTCGCGGTCGTCCAGGGCGTCACGACGACGGTCGGGCTGACCCAGGTGGCCCGCCTCGGCGAGACCGTCCTGGCCCGGCTGCGCGAGCAGTTCGTCGAACGCGTCCTCACCCTCCCCGCCGACCGGCTGGAACGCGCCGGGGCCGGCGACCTCACCGCCCGCGTCACCGGCGACGTCGCCCGGGTCGCCGAAGCCGTCCGCTCCGCCCTGCCCGAACTGGCACGCTCGGTCCTCGCGATCGTCCTCACCCTCGGGGCGCTGGCCCTGCTGGACGTACGGTTCCTGCTCGCGGCCCTCCTCGCCGTCCCCGTACAGGCACTCACCGCCCGCTGGTACGTGCGCCGCGCCGTCACCCTGTACGCCGACCACCGGGTGGCCAATGGCGCCCAGCAGCAGCAGCTCCTGGAGACCATCGGCGGCGCCACGACCGTACGGAGCCACCGGCTGGAGCGGCAGCACACCGAGCGGGCGGCCAAGCGCTCCGGCGCCGCCGTCGAGCTGACGATGCGCGCGGTCCACCTCGTGCTTGGCTTCTACGGGCGCCTCCACATCGCCGAGTACATCGGCCTGGCGGCGGTCCTGGTCACCGGGTTCGTACTGGTCGGCGACGGTGCCGTGTCGGTGGGTACGGCCACGGCCGCCGCCCTCTACTTCCACAGCCTGTTCGGGCCGGTCAACGCCGCGCTCGTGCTGCTCGACGACGCCCAGTCGGCGGCGGCCGGACTCGCCCGGCTCGTCGGAGTGACCGACCCCGGCGGCGAGGGGACGCGGGACGCCCCGCCGGCCGCCCACCTCCCGCGGCAGCGGACGACGTCCGCCGCGGCGGCGGCCGTCACCGTCGACGCGGTCAGCCACGCCTACGGCACCGGACGCCCCGTACTGCACCAGGTGTCGCTGACCCTGGCACCCGGCGAGCACGTCGCGCTGGTCGGCACCAGCGGGGCCGGGAAGTCCACGCTGGCCCGGCTGGTGGCCGGCGTCCAGCAGCCCACCGAAGGAACCGTCCACGTCGCGGGCGCCGCCGAGGGCCCCTCCGTCGTCCTGGTCACCCAGGAGGTCCACGTGTTCACCGGCACCCTCGCCGAGGACCTCCGGCTGGCCCGGCCCGCCGCCACCGACGAGGAACTGCGCACAGCGCTGTCCACCGTGAACGCCCTGGCCTGGGCCGAGGCCCTGCCCGACGGGCTCGGCACGGTCGTCGGCGAGGGCGGCCACCGCCTCGACGCCGCCCGCGCCCAGCAACTCGCCCTCGCCCGGCTCGTCCTGGCCGACCCACCGGTCGCCGTGCTCGACGAGGCCACCGCCGAGGCGGGCAGCGCGGGCGCCCGCGACCTGGAGCGCTCCGCGCAACAGGCCCTCGCCGGACGGACCGCGCTCGTCGTCGCCCACCGGCTCACCCAGGCCGTGGCCGCCGACCGGGTCGTCGTGCTCGACGGCGGCCGGGTCGTCGAGAGCGGCACGCACACCGAACTCCGCGACGCGGGCGGGCCGTACGCCGCCCTGTGGCGGGCCTGGTCCGGCAGCCGGACCGCACCGCACCCCTGATCACCCGGCGGCCCGGCCCGGACACACCGCCGTACCGACCCTCCCCGACGTACCGAACCCACCGAAGGACTCCGTCATGTTCCGCTTGTTCCAGCGCACCCGGCTGACCGCCGTGGCAGCGTCCGCCCTGCTGATGTTCTCGGTGGCCGCCTGCGGCTCCGGCGACGGCGACGACGGCGGGACGGCCGACGGCGGCTCGGCGAAGAAGGGGGCCTTCCCCGTCACCCTGACGCACAAGTACGGCAGCACCACCGTGAAGTCGGAGCCCAAGCGCGTCGTGACCGTGGGCCTGTCCGACCAGGACGCCGCCCTCGCCCTCGGCACGGTCCCCGTCGGCACCACCGAGTGGTTCGGCGGCTACCCGGGCGCCATCGGCCCCTGGGCCCAGGACGCGCTCGGTGGCAGGAAGGCGCCCACCGTCCTCAGGGACACCGGCACCGGACCGCAGGTCGAGAAGATCGCCTCGCTGCGCCCCGACCTGATCCTGGCCCTCTACTCCGGCCTCACCAAGGACCAGTACCGCACCCTCTCCAAGATCGCCCCGGTCGTCGCCCAGCCCAAGGACCTCCCGGACTACGGCATCTCCTGGCAGGACCAGACCGAGGCCGTCGGCAGCGCCCTCGGCAAGGCCGACGAAGCCACCGCGCTCGTCGCGAAGACCGAGAAGCACATCGCCGACGTCGCCGCGGAGCACCCCGAGTTCAAGGGCGCGAGCGCCGTCATGGCGACCCCGTACGAGGGCACGTTCGTCTACGGAACCCAGGACAACCGCTCGCGTCTCCTGAACTCCCTGGGCTTCGCGCTCCCCACCGACCTGGACAAGGTCATCGGTGACGCCTTCGGCGCCAACATCAGCAAGGAGCGCACCGACCTCCTGGACACCGACGCCGTCGTGTGGCTCGTCACCGACGTGGCCAAGGACGGCAAGAAGCTGCACGCCGACCCGCTCTACGGCGACCTGAAGGTGGCCAAGGAGGAGCGCGAGGTGCTGGTCGACTCGAACAGCGACTTCGGCAACGCGGTCTCGTTCGTGAGCCCGCTCAGCCTCCCGTACACCGTCGACCGTCTGGCGCCCCTGCTCTCCGCGGCCGTCGACGGAAAGCCCGCCACCAAGGTCACCGCGCCGGCCTCCTGACCGGCCGGATCACCGACCAGCCCCTGTGACCCGCCCCCTGTGACCCGCCCGTGAGGAACCCGGACCGTGGAGCAAGCCCCGTGACCCGCCCCGCCCGATGGCGCCCCGCTCTGCTCGTGGCCCTGCTCGTCGCCGCGCTGGTGGTGCTCGGCCTGCTGTCGATCGGTCTCGGCGCTCTGCGGATCCCTCCCGGCCAGGTGATCGACGCGCTGACCGGCCACCCGGCCAGTGAGCGGATCGAGGACATCATCTGGTCGGTGCGCGTTCCCCGTACGGCACTCGGGCTCGCCGCGGGTGCCGCGCTCGGCCTGTCCGGCTGCGTGATGCAGGCGCTGACCCGCAATCCGCTGGCCGACCCGGGCATCCTGGGGGTGAGCGCGGGGGCGGCCTTCGCCATCGTGCTCTCCGCCGGGGTGGCCGGGATCGGCTCGCTGTTCGGCTACATCTGGTTCGCGTTCGCCGGGGCCATGGCCGCCAGCGTCGTGGTCTACCTGTTGGGGCGGCTGGGACGTTCCGGGCCCACCCCGGTGAAACTGGCGCTCGCCGGAATCGCGGTGACGTCCGTACTGTCCTCGCTGACCAGCGCCGTCGTCCTCACCGACCCCGACGCGCTGGACCGCTTCCGGTTCTGGTCGGCCGGCTCGCTCGCCGACCAGGAAACCTCCACGGTCCTGAGCATCCTGCCCTTCCTGGGGGTCGGGGCCCTGCTCGCACTGGCGAGCGCCCCGGCCCTCAACAGCATCGCCCTCGGCGACGACGTCGCCGCCTCGCTGGGCCGCCGGCTCGGCCTCGTCCGGCTCCAGGGCGTGCTGGCCATCACCCTGCTGACGGGCGCCGCCGTCGCGGTCATCGGCCCCGTCGTCTTCATCGGCCTCGTCGTCCCGCACGTCGCACGGGTCCTCGCCCAGTACGCCGGAATCGGCCCCGACCACCGCGCGCTGCTGCCCCTGTCCGCGGCGCTGGCCGCCTGTCTGCTGCTCGCCGCCGACATCCTCGGGCGGGTGATCGCCAGGCCCGTCGAGGTACAGGCCGGGATCATCGTCGCCTTCATCGGCGGACCGTTCTTCATCGCCCTGGTCCGCCGGCGCAAGCTCGCGGAGGTATGACCATGACCCCCCGTGCCCGTCCCGCCCCGGCGGACGACGCCCAAGTACCCGCCCCGCGCGCCTCCGTGGGCGGGCGGCCGTTCCGGCTGGCCAGGCCGCCGGTCTCCGGCATCCTGCACCCGCGGCAGCTCGCGGTGACCGCGGCCCTCGCCGTCGCCGTGTTCCTCGCCCTGTGCTGGGACGTGTCGGTCGGCGAGTACGGCATCCCCCTCACCGATGTCGCCCGGGCGCTGCTGGGATCCGGCGACGCCGGCACCCTGCTCGTCGTCCAGGAACTGCGGCTGCCCCGGGCCATGGTCGGGCTGCTGGCCGGCATCGCGTTCGGAATGTCCGGCGCCCTGTTCCAGACCATGACCCGCAACCCGCTGGCCAGCCCCGACATGATCGGCCTCACCCAGGGCGCCGGGACCGCCGTGGTGGCGGGCATCGTGCTCGGCTGGGACTTCGGGCCCGGCACCCAGGCGCTCGGCCTCCTCGGCGCGCTGACCAGTGCCCTCCTCGTCTACGGGCTCGCCTGGCGGCGCGGCACCACCGGCTACCGGATCATCCTGGTCGGCATCGGCGTGTCCTGGATCTGCCTCAGCACCACCGACTTCCTCCTCGCACGGGGCGGCAGGTTCCAGGCGCAGGAAGCCCTCGGCTGGCTCGTCGGCAACCTCAACGGCCGCGACTGGCAGCAGGCCGGACCCCTCGCCGCAGCCCTCGCCGTGCTGCTGCCCGCCGCCCTGCTGATCGGCCGTCTGATGCGGACGCTCCAGCTCGGCGACGACGTCGCGACCGGGCTGGGCACCCGTGTACAGACCGTGCGGTTCGTCGTCCTGCTCACCGGCGTCGGCCTGGTGGCCTTCGCGACGGCAGCCGCCGGACCGATCGCGTTCGTCGCGCTGGCCGCTCCGCAGATCGCCCAGCGGCTGTGCCGCACGGCCTGGCCGCCGCCCCTGGCCGCCGGACTCACCGGCGCCCTCGTCGTCCTCGCGTCCGACGTCGTCGCGCGCGAAGTGATCCCCGGCACCGAACTGCCCGTGGGGATCGTCACCGGTGTGCTCGGCGCCCCGGTACTGCTGTGGTTGCTCATCCGCGTCAACCGCGCGGGCTCAGGAGGCTGAACCGATGTCCGACGCCGAACCCGACCTCCGGGCCGAGGGCCTGCACCTGGGCTACGACGGCCGTCCCGTCGTCACGGACCTCGACCTGGCCGTGCCGCCGGGCCGGGTCACCGCGATCGTCGGCGCCAACGCCTGCGGCAAGTCCACCCTGCTCAGGGCGCTGGCCCGGCTGCTGGCCCCGCGCGAAGGAGCCGTCCGGCTGGACGGCCGCGCGCTGCACTCCATCCCCACCCGGGAACTCGCCCAGCAGCTCGGCATCCTCCCGCAGTCACCCGTCGCCCCCGAGGGCCTGACCGTCATCGACCTGGTCAACCGGGGACGTTCGCCGCACCAGACCTGGTGGCGGCAGTGGACCAAGGCCGACGAGCAGGCGGTGCACGACGCCCTGGAGGCCACCGGCACCACCGACCTGGCCGACCGCGCCGTCGACGAACTCTCCGGCGGACAGCGCCAGCGGGCCTGGATCGCGATGGCCGTCGCCCAGGGCACCCCGGTCCTGCTCCTCGACGAGCCGACGACCTATCTCGACCTGGCCCACCAGATCGACGTGCTGGACCTGGTCACCGACCTCAACCGCCGCGAGGGCCGCACCGTCGTGATGGTGCTGCACGACCTCAACCAGGCGTGCCGGTACGCGGATCACGTCATCGCCATGAAGGCGGGCCGCATCGTGGCCGAGGGAGCACCCGAGGACGTCATCACGGCCGCGACGGTGGAGGACGTCTTCGGACTGCGCTGCCAGGTCACCGCGGACCCGGTGAGCGGCACCCCGCTCGTCATCCCGGTCGGCCGGCACCACACCCCAGCAAAGGCATAGGGCCCCGCGAAAGCGGGGTCAGGCGCTGAGCGCCGTCCGCCGTTCGGACCGCGCCGCGTCGTAGCGGTCCACCAGCAGCCGGGCCAGTTCCGGCGCGGCGCCCAGGACTCCGGCGAGCACATCCGCGCCGGCCTCCGCCGCACCCGCGGCGATCCGGTCCGGCAGACGGCCGGGCGCGATGACGTACGGGGCGACCGCGACGCGGCGCACCCCGTCGGCCCGAAGGGCCCGCACCGCGTCAGCGGTGCGGGGAAGAGATGCGGAGGCGAACGCAGGCCGCACGGCGCACCAACCGGTGTGCCGCAGCTCCCGCGCGATTTCAGCGATCACTGCGATCGCCTCCGGGTCCGTGGAGCCCGCCGAGGCCAGGACGAGCCCGGTCGAGCCCTTGTCGCCGGGGGAGACCCCGGCCTCGTACAACCGCTGTTCCAGCGCCGCGTTCAGGAGCGGCGAAGGGCCAAGGACCTCGGCCTGCCGGACGCGCAGCCGCGGCAGACGTGTCCGGGCCTCGCGCAGCACCGACGGGATGTCGGTCTTGGCGTGGAAGGCCCGGGTGAGGAGCAGGGGCAGGGTGACGACGTCCTGCGCACCCTCGGCGGCCAGGCGTTCCAGCACCCGGGGCACCGAGGGCGCGTTGAACTCCAGGAAGCCCGTTTCCACGCGCAGCCCCGGCCGCAGCGCCCGTACCCGCTCGGTGAGCGCGTGCACGGTCGCCGCGTGCCGCGGATCGCGGCTGCCGTGGGCGACGACGAGGAGGACGGGGGACGGCATACCGGTACTCAGCCCTTCACGAGGAGGCCGCGGCTGCGCAGGACCCACCGCTCCAGCGGACTGAAGATCAACAGGTCGATCGCGATGCCGACGAACAGGATGAGGAGGATCGAGAGGAAGATCCCCGGCATGTCGAAGTTGTTGCGGCCGTTCTCCAGCAACTGCCCCAGCCCCAGGCCGAGATCGGGGGAGGAGGCGATGATCTCCGCTGCCATCAGGGAACGCCAGGAGAAGGCCCAGCCCTGCTTGAGGCCCGCCAGGTAACCGGGCAGAGCCGCCGGCAGGACGATGTGCCAGGTGCCGCGCAGCCCGGTCGCACCGAGGGTGCGGCCGGCCCTGAGGAACAGCGGCGGCACCTGGTCGACACCGGAGACCAGGCCGTTGGCGATCGAGGGGACCGCGCCCAGCAGGATCACCGCGTACATCATCTTGTCGTTGAGCCCGAGCCAGATCACGGCCGGCGCCACCCAGGCCACCGAGGGCAGGGACTGGAGCCCGGACAGGATCGGGCCGATGGCGGACCGGACGAACTTCACCCGGGCCACCAGCAGACCCAGCGGCGTACCCAGGGCGACGGCCAGCAGGAATCCGAGCAGGCCGCGCGAGACGCTGGTCCAGATGACCTCCAGCAGCGTCCCCTGGAGCCACATGTCGACCGCGCTGTCCCAGACGGCGGACGGCGGCGGCAGCTTGTAGTCCTCGGTGACCTGCGCGGTGACCAGCAGCTGCCAGACCGCCACCACCAGCACCACCGCGAGCAGCGGCGGCAGGACCTTGCCGACCAGGACCTCGCGCACCGGGGTCCGCCGCACCTGCACGGCGTCCAGGGCGTCGAGTCCGGCTTCGAGACCGGCCAGATCGTCGGTCTTGATGTCAGTGCTGGCCATGTCGGCGGATCTCCCCACGCAGTTCTTCGGTGATCTCGACGGAGAGCTCCGCCACCGCGGTGTCCTCGATGCGGCGCGGCTGCTCGATGTCGACCGTCCACTCCCGGGCGATCCGGCCCGGCCGGGACGACAGCAGCACGACCCGCTGGGCGAGCCGCACCGCCTCCCGCACGTTGTGGGTGACGAAGAGGACCGAGGCGTTCGTCTCGCGCCAGATCCGGGTCAGTTCGTCGTGCAGCACGTCGCGGGTGATGGCGTCGAGCGCGGCGAACGGCTCGTCCATCAGAAGCAGTTGGCTGTCCTGGGCGAGCGCGCGGGCCATCGCCACGCGCTGGCGCATACCGCCGGAGAGTTCATGGACCCGCTTGCCGAACGCCCCGCCCAGCCGCACGAGTTCGAGCAGCCGCTCGGCCTCCGCGCGACGGTCCTGCTTCGGCACCCCGCGCAGCCGCAGGGCGAGTTCGATGTTCTTGCCCGCGGTCAGCCACGGGAAGAGGGCGTGCTCCTGGAACATCAGGGCCGGCCGCCCGCCGGGGGTCTCGATGGACCCCGCGGTCGGGCGGTCGAGTCCGGCCACCAGGTTGAGCAGAGTCGACTTTCCGCACCCGGAGGCTCCCAGGAGGGTGACGAACTCGCCGGGAGCGACATCGAGCGTGATGTCGTCCAGGACGAGCTGCTGACCCGTGGGTCCGGCGAAGGACTTCGAGACGTGCGAGATACGAGCGGCGTGCTCGACCGCTGCACGGTCCTCGGCCTTGGTGAGGGTGGTGGTCGCCATGGTCGTCACCTCCTGGGAATCCTGGAACGGATGGGCGGTCGGGCTACTTGACGCCGAGACCGGCGTCGCTGACCTCGGGCTTGCCCGCGGCCTTCAGGATCTTGTTCAGCGGACCGAGGTCGTAGATGCCCGTCAGGTCCGTCTCCTCCAGGAGACCGGCCTTCACCGCGTGGTCGGCCTGCGCGCCGAGCGTGGCGGCCAGCGGGTCGTCCGTGAACTGGATGGACTTCCACGCCGGGTCGATGACCTCGGGAGCCAGCTCCTTGCCGCTGAGCTCCTTGAGCGCGGCGTTGGCCGACGCCTTCGCCTTGTCCGGGTTGGCGTTGATCCACGCGTTGGTGTTCACCGAACCGCGCAGCACCGCCTCGACGACGTCGGGGTGCTCGGAGAGGAACTTCTGCGACACGATGATGTTCGTGATCACGAACTTGTTGCCGGGCCACAGCGTGGACTCGTCGAGGAGGACCTTGCCTCCCTCGGCGACCAGCTTGGACGCGGTCGGCTCGGGCACCCAGGCGCCGTCCAGGGAACCGGCCTTGAAGGCGTCCGGCGTCACCTTGTTGTCCGAACGGACCACGGAGACGTCGCCCTTGCCGCTCTGGGCGTCGACCTTCCAGCCCTTCTCGGAGATCCAGTTGAGGAACGCCACGTCCTGGGTGTTGCCGAGCTGAGGAGTGGCGATCTTCTTGCCCTTGAGGTCGTCCAGGGTCTTGATCTTCTTCGGGTCGACGACCAGCTTGACGCCGCCGGAGGCCGAACCGCCGACGATCCGCAGGCTCTTGCCCTCGGACTTCGAGAAGCCGTTGATGGAGGGCGAGGGGCCGATGAAGCCGATGTCGATCGCGCCCGCGTTGAGGGCCTCGATCTCGGAGGGCCCCGCGTTGAACGTCGAGGGCTTCACCTCGGTGCCGCCGAGCTCCTTGGCGATCAGGCCCTCCTGGATACCGACCAGGGCGGTGGCGTGCGTGAGGTTCGGGAAGTAGCCGATCTTCACGCTGTCCGCGGAGAGCTTCTTGCCGTCGGCGGAGACGTTCGACTTCTTGGAGTCGTCGTCCTTGGCGTCGGAGCCGTAACCGCAGGCCGTGAGTACCACGGCGAGCAGCGGCAGAGCGGCGGCAGCTGCGAGGCTGCGGCGAACGGTGGAACGTGGGGCAGACACGGGAGGCTTTCCTCTCGTCGTCCCGGCGTTCACGTCCCCCGGAAGTCCGGGGACGCGGCCGGGTGGTCGGCAGGTCTTCGTCTGAACTGGCGGTGCGGGTGGTGCAAGCGGGCGCGCAGGCAGTGCGCGTACGTCATCACGCACATCGCCCGACCCCGCCCTGGCCGCTGCCGAGGGCGCCGCTGCCGACCCGGCCGCCCTCCTTCGCGAAGGTCGAGAAGACGTCGATACCCATCAGAAGTCCCATCCGGCGTCGTCGCCCGCCGGGGTCTCGTCCTGGACGGACCCGGCGACCTCGGCGAACGAGGCGCCCGCCATGCCGGCGGAGAGCGTGGTGCCGTCCGCGGGGTCGATCAGCAGGAACGACCCGGTACGGCGGGAGTCCGCGTACGAGTCGAGCGCGAGCGGTTCCGCGGTGCGCACGACGACCCGGCCGATGTCGTTGGCGACCAGCTGCCCCGGCGCGGGGTGCTGGGAGAGGTCGTCGAGGGTCAGGCGGGACGGGATGTCCTTGACGATCGCCTTGACCGTCCGGGTGGTGTGCTTGAGCAGCACCCGCTGGCCCACCGAGAGCGGCTGGTCGGCCACGTGGCAGACCGTCGCCTCGACGTCCTGGGTGACCGCGGGCGCGTCGTCGGCGGGGGCGAGCAGGTCGCCGCGCGAGACGTCGATGTCGTCGGCCAGCCGGATGGTGACGGACTGCGGTGCCCACGCGACGTCGACGCTCTCACCGAGCGCGTCGATCCCCGCGATCGTCGAGGTGCGGCCCGAGGGAAGGACGGTGACGGACTCGCCGACGCGGAAGGCTCCCGCGGCGATCTGGCCCGCGTAGCCGCGGTAGTCGGGGTGCTCGGCGGTCTGCGGACGGATGACGTACTGCACGGGGAACCGGGCGTGGCAGGCGGTGAGGTCGTGGCTGACCGGCACCGTCTCCAGGTGTTCCAGCACGGTCGGGCCGCCGTACCAGTCCATGTTGGCCGAGGGCTCCACGACGTTGTCACCGGCGAGTGCCGAGATCGGGATCGCGGTGATCTCCGGGACGCCGAGGGACGCCGCGTACGCGGTGAACTCCTTGGCTATGGCGGCGAACACGGGCTCCGCGTACGCGACCAGGTCCATCTTGTTGACGGCCAGGACCACGTGCGGGACGCGCAGCAGCGCGGCGACGGCGGCGTGCCGGCGGGTCTGTTCGACGACACCGTTGCGGGCGTCGACGAGGACCACGGCCAGCTCGGCCGTCGAGGCCCCGGTCACCATGTTGCGGGTGTACTGCACATGGCCCGGTGTGTCGGCGAGGATGAACCGGCGGGCCGGCGTGGCGAAGTAGCGGTAGGCGACATCGATGGTGATGCCCTGCTCGCGCTCGGCCCGCAGTCCGTCGGTCAGCAGCGCCAGGTCGGGCGCCTCCTGGCCACGGCTGCGCGAGGCGTGCTCGACGGCCTCCAGCTGGTCGGTGAGGACCGACTTGGAGTCGTGCAGCAGCCGTCCCACGAGGGTGGACTTGCCGTCGTCGACCGAGCCCGCGGTGGCGAAGCGAAGCAGCGTGGTGGTCGACACCTCGGCGGCCTGCTGGGTGGGTGTGGTCATGTTAGAAGTACCCCTCGCGCTTGCGGTCTTCCATCGCGGCCTCGGACATCTTGTCGTCGGCGCGCGTCGCGCCCCGCTCGGTGAGACGGGAGGCGGCGATCTCGGTGATCACGGCGTCCAGCGTGGTGGCGTCGGAGTCGACGGCGCCGGTGCAGGACATGTCGCCGACGGTGCGGTAGCGCACCAGCCGGGTCTCGACCGTCTCGTGGTCCTTGGGGCCGCCCCACTCGCCCGCCGTCAGCCACATCCCGGAGCGGCTGAAGACCTCGCGCTCGTGGGCGAAGTAGATCCCGGGGAGCTCGATGCCCTCGCGCTCGATGTACTGCCAGACGTCGAGCTCGGTCCAGTTCGAGATCGGGAAGACCCGCACGTGCTCACCGGGCGCGTGGCGGCCGTTGTAGAGCTGCCACAGCTCGGGGCGCTGCCGGCGGGGGTCCCATTGCGAGAACTCGTCGCGCAGCGAGAAGACCCGCTCCTTGGCGCGCGCCTTCTCCTCGTCGCGGCGCCCGCCGCCGAACACCGCGTCGAAGCGGAGCTGCTGGATGGCTTCGGTCAGCGGCACCGTCTGGAGCGGGTTGCGCGTGCCGTCGGGGCGCTCGCGGAGCTTCCCGGCGTCGATGTACTCCTGTACGGAGGCGACGTGCAGCCGCAGCCCGTGCTTCTCGACGGTGCGGTCCCGGTACTCCAGGACCTCGGGGAAGTTGTGCCCCGTGTCGACGTGCAGCAGCGTGAACGGCACCGGCGCGGGCGCGAACGCCTTGAGCGCCAGGTGCAGCATCAGGATCGAGTCCTTGCCGCCGGAGAACAGGATCACCGGCCGCTCGAACTCTCCCGCCACCTCGCGGAAGATGTGCACGGCCTCGGACTCCAGGGAGTCCAGGTGGCTGAGCGCGTAAGGATGGACGGTGCCTTCCGGCACGGTGGCGACGGTCGTCACGCCAGGCCCCTCTCGGTGAGCAGCGCGCGCAGCGCGCTTGCGGACTCCTGCACGGTCTGCTGGTGCGACTCGATCCGCAGATCGGGCGACTCGGGTGCCTCGTAGGGGTCGTCGACCCCGGTGAGACCACTGATCTCGCCCGCTGCCTGCTTGGCGTACAGCCCCTTCACGTCCCGCTCGGAGCACACCTCGACGGGGGTGGCGACGTGCACCTCCAGGTAGGCGGTGCCCTCGGTCCGGTGGCGCTTGCGGACCGCGTCGCGGCTGTCCGCGTACGGCGCGATCACCGGGACGAGCACCTTCACGCCGTTCGCCGCCAGCAGTTCGGCGACGAAGCCGATCCGCTGGACGTTGGTGTGGCGGTCCTCGCGGGAGAAGCCGAGGCCCGCGGAGAGGAACTCCCGGATCTCGTCGCCGTCGAGCACCTCCACCTTGTGCCCGTCACCGCGCAGCCGGCCCGCCAGCTCGTACGCGATGGTCGTCTTGCCCGCGCTCGGCAGACCGGTCAGCCAGACGGTGGCCCCTGTCTCCGTCACGCTCATCGAAGTCTCCTGATCCGTTGTCATCAGCCGTGCAGCCCGCACTCGGTCTTGCCCCGCCCGGCCCACCGGCCGGCCCGTGCGTCCTCGCCCTCCAGCACCCGCCGGGTGCAGGGCGCGCAGCCCACGGAGGCGTATCCGTCCATCAGGAGCGGGTTGGTCAGCACGCCGTGTTCGGCAACATAGGCATCCACGTCGTCCTGCGTCCAAGAGGCGATTGGCGAGATCTTGACCTTGCGCCGCTTCTCGTCCCAGCCCACCACCGGTGTGTTCGCCCGGGTCGGTGATTCGTCCCGCCGCAGGCCGGTCGCCCACGCGGTGTACGAAGTCAGGCCGTCCTCAAGGGGCTTGACCTTCCGCAGGGCGCAGCAGAGGTCGGGGTCGCGGTCGTGCAACTTCGGCCCGTACTCGGCGTCCTGCTCGGCCACGGTCTGCCGCGGGGTGAGCGTGATGACGTTCACGTCCATCACCGCGTCCACCGCGTCCCGGGTGCCGATGGTCTCGGGGAAGTGGTAGCCGGTGTCGAGGAACACCACGTCCACACCGGGGGCGACGCGCGAGGCGAGATGCGCGACCACCGCGTCCTCCATCGAGGACGTGACGCAGAACCGCGTCCCGAACGTGTCGGTCGCCCACTTCAGGATGTCGGTCGCGGAGGCGTTCTCCAGGTCCCGTCCCGCCTGTTCGGCCAGTTCCCTCAGGGCCTCGTCGGTGAGCTCGCCGGCTTGCAGAGTGCCCGTCATATCCCGTCCCCTTCAACGTCGTTGCGCTTCAGTCCCTGGGACAGCAGCCCCAGGAACTTCAGCTGGAACGCGCGGTTGCAGGAGGCACATTCCCAGGCGCCGTGCCCGGTCTCGTGCGGACGCAGGTCCTCGTCGCCGCAGTACGGGCAGTAGAACGGCGCGGCTCGTTCGCTCATGACAGCGACTCCGCGCTGGCGCGGGCGGCCCAGGTCGCGAAGCGCTCGTCGTCCTCGCGCTCCTCCTGGAAACGGCCCAGCACGCGCTCGACGTAGTCGGGCAGTTCGGCCGAAGTGACCTTGAGGCCACGGACCTTGCGGCCGAAGCCGGCCTCCAGGCCCAGTGCGCCGCCGAGGTGCACCTGGTAGCCCTCGACCTGGTTGCCCTCGTCGTCGAGCATGAGCTGGCCCTTGAGACCGATGTCGGCCGTCTGGATACGGGCGCAGGCGTTGGGGCAGCCGTTGATGTTGATCGTCAGCGGCTCCTCGAAGTCCGGCATGCGGCGCTCCAGTTCGTCGATGAGCGAGGCGCCGCGCGCCTTCGTCTCGACGATGGCCAGCTTGCAGAACTCGATCCCGGTGCAGGCCATGGTGCCGCGCCGGAACGGCGACGGCCTGACCTGGAAGTCGAGCGCCTCCAGACCGGAGACCAGCGACTCGACCCGGTCCTCCGTCACGTCGAGGATGATCATCTTCTGCTCGACGGTGGTACGGAGCCGGTCCGAGCCGTGCGCCGCGGCGAGGTCGGCGATCTTGGCCAGGGTGGAGCCGTCCACGCGGCCGACGCGCGGGGCGAAGCCGACGTAGAACCGGCCGTCGCTCTGCTGGTGGACGCCGATGTGGTCGCGCCAGCGGGAGGAGGGCTGGGCGGGCGGCGGTCCGTCGAGCAGCGGGCGCTTGAGGTACTCGTCCTCCAGCACCTGGCGGAACTTGGCGGGACCCCAGTCGGCCATCAGGAACTTCAGGCGGGCGCGGGTCCGCAGCCGGCGGTAGCCGTAGTCGCGGAAGATGCCGACGACTCCGGCCCAGACGTCCGGGACCTCGTCGAGCGGCACCCAGGTGCCGAGCCGCTCCGCGAGCCGCGGGTTGGTGGAGAGCCCGCCGCCGACCCAGACGTCGAAACCGGGGCCGTGCTCGGGGTGGTCGACACCGACGAACGCGATGTCGTTGATCTCGTGGACCACGTCCTGCACCGGCGAGCCGGAGATGGCGGTCTTGAACTTGCGGGGCAGGTTGGAGAATTCGGGGCTGCCGATGTAGCGGTCGTGGATCTCGTCGACCGCCGGGGTGCCGTCGATGATCTCGTCCGCCGCGATACCCGCCACCGGGGAACCGATGATCACGCGGGGGCAGTCACCGCACGCCTCGGTGGTGGAGAGCCCGACGGCCTCCAGCTTCTCCCAGATCGCCGGAACGTCCTCGATGCGGATCCAGTGCAGCTGGACGTTCTGCCGGTCGGTGATGTCGGCGGTGCCCCGCGCGTACTCCTGCGAGATCTCACCGATGACGCGGAGCTGTGCGGTGGTCAGCCGGCCGCCGTCGATGCGGACGCGGAGCATGAAGTAGCGGTCGTCCAGCTCCTCCGGCTCCAGGATCGCGGTCTTGCCGCCGTCGATGCCGGGCTTGCGCTGGGTGTAGAGGCCCCACCAGCGCATCCGTCCACGCAGGTCGTTGGGGTCGATCGAGTCGAAGCCGCGCTTGGAGTAGATCGTCTCAATACGTGTCCGCACGTTGAGACTGTCGTCGTCCTTCTTGAACTGCTCGTTCCCGTTGAGCGGGGTGAAGTGCCCCATCGCCCACTGGCCCTCGCCACGGTGGCGTCCGGCCTTGCGGCGGGGCGCGGTGGTCGCAGGCTGTTCCGGGGTGGCGGCCATGACAATACGTCCTTCGGGACTGCGGGAGGGCGGCTCTGAACTGCACACTCGCGCGGAGGCGCGGCGGTGCGCTGGGTCAGTACAGGTAAAGGGATCTCGGCGATGCTGGGTTTCTCAGCTCGCCGGACAGATGGCGCTGGACATGCGGCCGAGGTCGACGTGCCGCCGACTCACCAAGGCAATTCCAGTTCCAGACATGACGGAAGCGTGTCACGCGCAGTTCCGAGCAGTCCACCACGATCCACAATGTGGACGACATGGTCTCGAACAGTGAGACCCTGTGTCCTCCGTCACTCCCGTGGGGTCGACAAGTCGACTCAGGCGGTGTGCGCCCCGGGCCAGGGGCCGGGCGTCTCGACCTCCGCCTCCTGCTCGATCCGGGTGTCGAAGAGCCGGAAACCGCGGCGCAGGTAGTTGTCCATGGCGTGCGGGCCGTCCTTGGAGCAGGTGTGGAGCCACACCCGCTTCGTCGGCGTCCGCTCCTGCCAGCGCTCGGCCAGGTCCCAGGCGCGTGCCACGCCGACCGAGAGGAGGTGCCCGCCGATCCGCCGTCCCCGGAAAGCCGGGATCAGGCCGAAGTACATGATCTCCACGACGCCGTCGTCCTGCGGGTCGAGCTCCACGTAACCGGCCGGGGTGCCGTTCTCGTACGCCACCCAGGTCTCGGCCCCGGGCCGGTCCAGGGCGTCCTGCCACTGCGCGTACGACATCCCGAGCCGGTCGGTCCACTGGATGTCGCCGCCGACCGCCGTGTAGAGGAAGCGGCTGAACTCGGGCAGCGGCCTCTCGGAGCGTACGACCCGCACATCGCCGTCGGGGGCGGCGGAGGGCCGCAGGTCGGCGGGCGAGGTCTGCTCCAGGGACCAGATGGTCACCGGGGCGGTGGCGGTGTCGGGGCGCGAGGGGGTGCTCATACGGCCAGGGAATCACGCCGTTCGATTTCGGCCAAGGCGGGTCCGGGTCCTGGTCAGGGCCCGGACCCGGTCCCGGGCCCCTAGGGCCGCGGCTCAGCAGGAGCCGTTGATGGCCCCGTTGACGCCCGTCCACATGTACGCGTCGCTCACCCACGTACCGTCCGAGAGTCTGTTCCAGAGACTGGTGGTGCCGTAGCGGCCGGTGTGCGAGGTGCCGTTCGCGGAGCAGGACACCGTGACCGTGGCCCCGTCGGCGACGGAGCCGCTGACGGCGTAGCCGGTGCCCGGCCCCGTGCGCCTGTTGACCGAACCGCCCCCGTTGGCGTCGATGACGCCCTGGTTCAGGCCGAGGGCGCCGTAGTTGTAGAGGTTGCCCCCGGCGCCGACGCGGACGCTGCCGTGCAGCGCCGAGCCCTGGTAGGCGGCGCCGCCGTTCTCGACGACCCACTTGCCCAGCCCGTGGCCGGCCAGCCCCACGTAGGCGCTGTTCTGTCGCAGGCCGAAGTGGACGTGGCGCCCGTAGGCCGCGCCGCCGCACGTGACGTCCGTACCGGTGTTGCCGAGGAAGGCGCCGGCTCCCACGGCGGTGCCGTTGGCGCTGATGTTGCTCCACAGGTGGTAGTAGTCCGTGGAGTAGCCGCGGTCGTGGATGACGCGGACCCAGCCCGTGCACATCGTGTACGCCGTGCCCCCGCGCGCCGCGCGTACCGCCTGGTCGCCCCCGGCGAAGTCCGCCGAGCTCCAGGGGGCCTCGGTGCCGCCCCAGCCGTGCGGACCCGAGGTCATGGCCCAGGTCTGGCCGGTGGCCCAGGGAAGGGCCATGCCCGTGCGGAAGTCACTCCCGGCGAGCGGTGTGATCCCGTCGGTGCGCGCGGCCGGCTGTCTGCCGTCCTGGTCGGCGAAGAGCGGCTTCTCGGCGGCCCTGGTGAGGGTGGAGCGGGCCGAGAGCTCGGCGAACCGCTGCTCGCCGTCGAACGCCACCTGCCAGGAGCCCTTCTCCCGGTGGGCGATGAACAGCCAGCCCTCCGGCATCCGGTCCGCGCCGGGCTCGGTGGCCAGCACGGCGGTGCCGTGGGCCCAGGCCCCGGCCTCGCGCGTCACCTTCACCACCGGCCGGCCGGCCGGGGCCGCGGCGCCGGTCCGCTGCTGTCCGCGGTCGTGCAGATGCGCGGTCACCGCGGCCTCCGGGCCGGGGACGGCCACCGCCCTCCCCGAACCGGCCGCCACGGACGGTCCTGCGGTGAGCAGTGTGCTCGCGGCTGCCACCGCGAGGGTCGTCACGATTCTCGCGAGGGACGACGTGCGGCGTCTTCGATGCGACATCAATCCGATTCCTCCGACGAGGGCGCAGCTCGTTCCCGGGAATGGGTCCGGGGAAGGGTCTACGCGCATGGACAAGTCAGGAAGCAGACTCCCGGGAAGATCTGTACATGACAAGACGGCCTCGTGGTCCGCCCCCCTTGCGACTCCGCGCGCCGCTAGGTCCCGCGCGTCCCGACCACCACCGGCGCCTTCGAGTGCGGCAGCAGATCGGCCGGATCCTCCGGGTGGACCACCTCCACCTCCACCCCCTCGCCGAAGCGGTACGGGCGGTGGGCGAGCACCTCCGCGAGGTGGCGGCGCAGCCGCGAGATCTCGGCCCGGACCGTCACCGTCCTGGTCGCGTCCCCGAAGATGTCCTGCGCCAGCTCCGCGGCCGTGCGGCCCTCCCGGTGCAGAGCCAGCGCGTACAGCAGCTCCGCGTGGCGCGGCGAGAGCCGCTGGGTCCACGTGCCCACCGGGGTGATCACATGGGCCGTCAGCCCCCTGGCCCTGCTCAGGTCCAGCACCACCCGGCGCGGCGGCCCGTCCAGGCTCGCGTCGGCCACCTGCACCAGCCAGCCGCCCGGCAGCGGCTCCACCCGGCACATGCCGAGGGACGGCAGCCACACCCGCCCCGCCTGCAAGGACTTCGGCAGGGGCAGCCGGTCCACCGGCGGCATGCCCGTGACGGCGGCCAGCCAGCCGTGGTTGTCCACGGCCAGCACCCGCCCGCTCAGCCGGCAGAGGATCGGAGCGGCCACCGACCGCAGCCGCTCGATCGCGACCAGATGCCGCATCCTGATCTCGCTCTCCGCGAGCTTGGCCACCGAGTCGACCAGCGCCAGCGTGGCCGGGTGGAAGGTCCGGGCCGGGCCGCTGATGTCCAGGATGCCCACCAGCCTGCCGTCCCGGGGGTCGCGCACCGGAGCGGCGGCGCAGGTCCAGGTGTGCAGCGAGCGGACGAAGTGCTCGGCGGAGTGGACCTGGATCGGCTTGCGCGTGGCGAGCGTCGTGCCGATGGCGTTGGTGCCCGTGGTCGCCTCCGACCACGCGGCGCCCTCCTCCAGGCAGATGCCGTCGGCCTGGCGCAGCACCGCCGCGTGCCCCTGGCGCCACAGCACCCGGCCGTCCACGTCGGTGACCACCATGATCTGCTGCGAGGCGTCGGCGATGGAGGCCAGGCCGTTGCGCAGCAACGGCATCACCTCACCGATCGTGGACGCGTTGCGCCGGTGCTCGATCTCGTTCGAACCCAGCAGCTCGCTCTCCGTGGACTGGTCCGGGTCGAGGCCGCTGCGCACCACCCGGTCCCACGAGGCGTCGATCTCCGCGCGCGGGGCGGTCTTCGCGCGCAGGCCGGCCTGTCTGGCCTCCCGTGCCTCGTGGAGCAGTCGCGCGGTTCCGTCGGCCGACGGATCAACTCCTCGCGGCTGCCCTGCGCGGCTGGTCCGCATCACACGTTCCCCCTTATCGGTCTTCCCCGTTCGTTCCGCTGCGGGTGAGCCCGCGTCCGGCCGACCGCGGCCGGCCGGGTCCCATCCTGCCGTTGTCCGACGCCGTGTGCGGGAACTCCATCAATGCTTGCAACCCCTTGCAACTCTGGTCAGTGGGTGCACGACCGGACGAGAGTGACGGAACACCGTACTGCGGGGCCTGTGTCCCGCGGTCAGGTGTTGCACAAGCATGGAGGGTGGTGCCGTGTCGGCGCAGCACCACCCTCCGTCGCTTTTCCCCGGGAGCCCCGCTCCTACCGGTCGTAGGCCCGCGCGCGTTCCACCACCGAGGCCAGACCGGGACTGTGCGGCAGCGTGCCGAACGCCGAGCCCCAGTCGCCGCCCAGCCGTGAGGCGCAGAACGCGTCGGCGACCTCCGGCGGTGCCCAGCGGATCAGCAGCGAACCCTGGAGCACCAGCGCCATGCGCTCGGTGATCCGCCGGGCCCGCGCCTCGACCGCCTCCAGGTCGGCCAGTTCGGTGAGCAGGCCCTTGACCGCCGCGTCGAGCCGGTGGTCCTCGCCCCGGGTCGTGCCGATCTCGCGGAGGAAGGCGTCGAGGGCCTGCGGTTCGCGTTGCAGCGCCCGCAGCACGTCCAGCGCCTGTACGTTCCCCGAGCCCTCCCAGATCGAGTTGAGCGGCGCCTCGCGGAGCAGGCGCGGCATGCCGGACTCCTCCACGTACCCGTTGCCCCCGAGGCATTCCAAAGCCTCGCCCACCACCGCCGTGCACCGCTTCGTCACCCAGTACTTGGCGGTGGGCACAGCGATCCGCAGGAACGCGCGCTCCTGCGGCGTGTCCGCGTCGTAGGCCGCGGCCAGCCGCATCGCGAGCGTCGTCGCCGCCTCCGACTCCAGCGCCAGGTCCGCGAGTACGTTGCGCATCAGCGGCTTCTCGATCAGCAGGCCGCCGAACGCCCTGCGGTACGCCGTGTGATGGACCGCCTGCGCCACCGCCTGCCGCATCAGCGCCGCCGAACCGATCACGCAGTCGAGCCGGGTGGCCGCCACCATCTCGATGATGGTGCGCACCCCGCGTCCCTCCTCGCCGACCCTGCGTGCCCACGTCCCGTCGAACTCGACCTCGGCCGAGGCGTTGGACCTGTTGCCCAGTTTGTCCTTGAGCCGCTGGACGGCGAACACGTTCCGGGTCCCGTCCGGCAGCACCCGCGGCAGGAGGAAGCAGGTCAGGCCTCCGGGGGCCTGCGCGAGCACCAGGAAACCGTCGGACATCGGTGCCGAACAGAACCACTTGTGGCCGGTGAGCAGGTACTCCCCGTCCGCCGCGAGCGGCTCGGCCCGCGTCGTGTTGGATCGCACATCCGTGCCGCCCTGCTTCTCGGTCATGCCCATCCCGAAGAGCACACCGGCCTTCTGCGAGGCGGGCCGCAGCCCCTCCTCGTACACCGTCGACGTCAGCAGCGGCTCCCACTCGGCGGCCAGAGCCGGGTCGGTCCGCAGGGCCGGCACCGCCGCGTGCGTCATCGACAGCGGGCAGCCGTGCCCCGCCTCGGCCTGCGTCCACACCAGGAACCCGGCCGCGCGCCGCACATGACCGCCCGGCCTGCCCCAGGCGTCGGTCAGGCCCGCCGCGACCCCGTGGCCCAGCAGCCGGTGCCAGGACGGATGGAACTCCACCTCGTCGATCCGGTTGCCGTACCGGTCGTGCGTACGCAGCCGCGGCGGGTTCTCGTTCGCCCGCGCCCCCCACTCCTGCGCCTGGACGGACCCCGCGGACCGGCCCAGTGTGCCGAGCTCCTCCCGTACCCGGTCGAGGAGCCCGGGTGCGATATGCCGCTCCACGGCCTCGGTGAGGACGAGATCGGCGTGGAACACGTCATAGCCGACCAGCGGCGGAACCTGGTTGGTCACTGTGTGGGTGGTGGCTGCCATGCCGCTACGGTAAGGAGGTGCAGGCAGCAAATGAAACACCCGAGCGGCCATCGGGGCGACTCCACCGGGCTCGTGTCCTCTACCGCAACGTATCCAAGCGGCAGATGGCATGGCAGTTGCTCAAGGACACCGTCAACTCGTGCATCGAGTACCGCATCCTCGGCCTCGCGGCCGAGGCGGCGTTCTTCACGCTGCTGTCGCTCCCACCCCTGCTGCTCGGTCTGATCGGGCTGCTCGGATACGTCGACGAGTGGACGACCACCACCACGGTGGCCTCCATCGAGCGGAACATCCTCAACGCGGCGCAGACCGTCCTGTCCCAGCGGGGCGTCAACGACTTCGCCAAACCGCTGCTCGACGACGTGACCACGGGCGCCCGCCCCGACGTGATCTCCATCGGCTTCGCGATCGCCCTCTGGTCCGGCTCCCGCGCGGTGAACGTCTTCATCGACACGATCACCGTCATGTACGGACTCGACGGGGAGCGGGGCATCGTCAAGACCCGGCTGCTCGCCTTCCTGCTGTACGTCGTCGCGCTGCTGCTCGGCGCGGTGGTGCTGCCCCTGCTCGTCGTCGGGCCCGACCGGGTCGTGGAGTTCGTGCCCTGGGGCACGGAAGTCATAGCCGTCCTGTACTGGCCGCTGGTCATCCTGCTGACCATCGCCTTCCTCACGACGCTCTACCACGTGTCGGTGCCGGTCCGTTCGCCGTGGATCGAGGACGTACCGGGGGCGCTGGTGGCCCTTGCCATGTGGGTCGTCGGCAGCTTCCTGCTCAGGATCTACCTCACCAGCACGGTCGAAGGCCCCACGATCTACGGCTCGTTGGCCGCCCCCATCGCTGTCCTGTTGTGGATCGGTATCTCCGCTTTCGCGGTATTGGTCGGCGCCGCGGTCAACGCGGCCATCGACCGGGTGTGGCCCTCGCTCGCGACCGCCGCGGCCCGAGCGGCCAACGAGCGGGCCCGGGCGGCGCAGGCCGCCGAGTTCGTGGCCCGTACGCGGTACGCCGCGGGCGCGCACGAGGACGACGAGGACGACGAGGACGTGTACATGCCGTCCGAGTTCCCGGAGCGCTGGTCGCGGTTCCTGCCGCCGGACGACCTGAAGTCCCGGCTGCACGCGAGCCGCGACAAGGAGACGAAGACAGGCCCGTAGGGAGTGGTCCCTGATGTACGAGGAGTGGGCGTCGCGCATCGACGGCGCGGTCGTCTGGAGGGTGAACCACCGGGGCGGCCCCGCCCGGCCGGTCCTCCCCGACGGGTGCATGGACCTGCTCTGGTCCGGTGGCGGGCTCCGGGTCGCGGGACCCGACACCCACGCCTTCCTGGTGTCCGACGAGGACGAGGGGCCCTGCGCCGGGATTCGTTTCGCTCCCGGAACGGCACCGGCCTTCTTCGGCGTACCCGCCCACGAACTGCGTGACCGGCGGGTCGCCCTCGCCGGCCTCTGGCCCGGCGCCCACGTCCGCAGGCTGACCGAGCGGATCGGCGAGGCGGCCGACCCCGTCGCCGCGCTGGAGAGCCTCGCCCTGCGCACAGCGGCCGACGCCGGACCGCCGGACCCGCTCACGGTCTCCGTCGCCGCGCACCTGCGCCAGGGCCGGTCGGTCGCCGACACGGCCAGGGCCGCCGGGCTGGGCGCCCGCCAGCTGCACCGCCGCTCCCTGGACGCGTTCGGCTACGGGCCCAAGACGCTGGCCAGGATCCTGCGACTGCAGCGCGCGCTGGGCCTCGTACGGTCCGGAATGCCGTACGCCGAGGCCGCGTACGCCGCCGGCTGCACCGACCAGGCACATCTGGCCCGCGAGATGCGCGACCTGGCCGGCACGACGCTCGGTGACTATCTGCGGGGTAGGGGCTACGAGGCGTCGGCGAAGAGCGACACGGCGCTGCCGTCCGGATCGAGCACCACCGCGTAGCGCTGCCCCCACACCGCGTCCCACGGCTTGAGATGGCCCTCGTACCCGGCGCCGGTCAGATCGCCGTACACGGCGTCCACCTCCGCCGGGCTGTCACAGCGGAACGCGAGTCCCAGCCGCTCCCCGCCGGCCGTGCCCGCCCAGTCCGGATCGAAGGAGCGGACGACGTCCTCGGTGTCCCAGAGCAGCCGCTGCCCGCCCGGCAGGGCCACTTCCACATGGGGTGCGGATTCGGCGCCGGCCGGGATGTCGAGCCCGAGCCGGCGGTAGAAGGCGAGCGAGGCGCCCAGGTCCGCGGTGGTGATGCTGATCGCGTCGAGTCGTGGAGTCATACTCCGAACCTAGGCCCGGAACGCGCCCGCGGTCTTGTACGAATCGGTCGTCCGGCCGGGCGCCCGGGACCACAGGTCCCTCCCGGGCGCCCGGCGCGCCCTCACACGCAGTCGGCGGGGGAGACGCCCGGGTCCGTCAGCGCGAGGCCGAGCCGCGCGCGTTCGGCGACCCAGCGGGTCGGCCGGTGACGCGGGTCGCCCGTCGAGGCGTACAGGGCCCGGTGCAGCTCCAGCATCCGCTCCGCGCCGACCCGCTCGCCCCAGGCCAGCGGTCCGGCCGGGTAGCCGAGCCCCGTCGTGACGGCCAGGTCGATGTCGGCGGGGGTGGCAAGGGAGCGCTCCGCGATCGACGCGGCGACCGAGACGATGGAGGCGAGCAGCCGCTGCGCGACCGAGCCCGCCGTGTCCCGGACCACCGACACGGCCCAGGGCTCCTCGCCGTCCGCCGCGCGGGCGAGCACCGCGCGGGCGTCCCGGGCGGCGGCCGGGTCCGCCGCGGGCGTCACGGCGAGCACCCGCCGCCTTCCCGCCGCGGGCAGCGGGTCCACGCCGAACGTACGGCCGGCCGGCAGCCCGTGCGCCGCGACCGCGGCGGCCACCGTGGTGCCCCAGACCGGGACGAGCACGACGGCGTCCGCGCCGGGCACCGGGCCGCTCCCGACCGTGGCGCCCGCCGCGGCCAGCTCCGCGCGCAGCCGGGCCGCCGCCGGGTCCGACTCCTCGCCCAGGACGTGCACGGGGCGGTCCGCGTCACCGCTGACCGGCGGCTCCGCGGCCGGGGCGGGCGCCCCGGGACCGTACGCGAACCAGCCCTGCCCGGTCTTGCGGCCGTGCAGCCCCGCCGTGACCCGGTTCGGGGTGAGGTAGGAGGGCCGCAGACGGTCCTCGTATCGGAACCCCTGCCAGATCGAGTCGATCACCGCGGCGGTCACGTCGAGCCCCGTGAGGTCCATCAGCTCGAACGGGCCCATCCGGAGCCCCAGTACCTCGCGGGCCACCAGGTCGATCCCCGCCGGATCCGAGACCGACTCCTCCAGCAGGGCGAGCGCCTCGGTCACCAGGCCGCGCCCGGCGTGGTTGACCAGGAAGCCGGGGGTGTCGGCGACCGTGACCGCGCGGTGCCCGCAGCTCTCCACCAGGGCGGTGAGCGCCGGCGGGATCTCCGGGCGGGTGGCCGCGCCCGGCACCACCTCGACGATCTTCATCAGCGGCACCGGGTTGAAGAAGTGCAGCCCCGCCAGGCGCGACGGGTCCTGGAGCGTGGCCGCGATCCCGGTGACCGACAGGGAGGAGGTGTTCGTCGCGAAGACGGCCGAGGCGGGCAGCGCCCGCTCCAGCCGGCCGAAGACCTCGGCCTTGGTCGCCGGGTCCTCCCGTACGGCCTCGATGACGAGTTCCACCTCGGGGCCCGCCGCCCACGGGTCGTCGAGCGGCACCAGGCGCCCGACGGTGGCCGCGCACTCCTCGGCGGACAGACGGCCCTTGTGCACGGCGCGCTCCAGCATGCCCGTCACGAACTCCAGGGCGTCTTTCACCGCCTCGGCGCGTACGTCGCACAGCTCGACGGTGTGTCCTGCGGTCGCCGCCCACTGGGCGATGCCGCGGCCCATGGCTCCGGCCCCGACGATCCTGATACGCATGGCAGTTACGGTCCTTCCGGTATGCGGACTTCGGCTCAGCGAAGATAGACGCGTTCGGGGTCGACGTCGTCGCGCAGCAGGCGCAGCTCGTCGGCGGTCGGGGGTTCGATCGTGGTGACGGTGTCGGCGACCTGGAGGTCCCAGCCGGTCGCGGCCCTGACCTGATCGACGGTGACACCGGGCTGGACGGCCACGAGGCGCAGTTCGTGGCCGATGCCCTCCCGGGCCAGGATGCCCAGTTCGGTGATGACCCGGGTGACGCCGACACCGAGCGGGCGGATGCCCTCGGCGAGCGCCCGGTCGGGGCCGGGGGTCGTGCAGAAGTCCAGCGGATCGGTGAAGGAACGCGGGGTGTGCCGGCGCATCACCACGAAGACCTCGCGCGCGTTGGCCATCACCTCGACACCGCCGCCGGACCCCGGCAGCCGCACCGAGGGGCTCGCCCAGTCACCGATGACCGAGGTGTTGAGATTGCCCCACCGGTCGATCTGGGCGGCCCCGAGGAAGCCGACGTCGATGTGCCCGCCCTGGAGGACGCAGCCGAACAGCGTCGGCATCGAGATGACCGCCTCGGCCCCCGTGATCAGGACGGCGTCGGCGATGGTCTCCGGCAGATGCGAGGGATGGGCGCCGCAGACCCCGGACTCGTACACCACCTCGATCTCCGGTGCGACCGTCAGATGCGCCAGCTCGGTGGCGAGCGTCGGCAGCCCGATGCCCGCGAACACCGTCCGGCGCGCGACGAGTTCGCGCGACGCCACGACGGACAGCAGTTCCGACGAGGTGACGGGGGCGTCCTGTGCGGTGATGGTCATGACCGGCTCCTTCTCGTATCCGTACTCACAGTGGGCCTCACAGCCGGCGTCCGTAGTTCACCGGCTCGCTCAGCGCCTCGCCGACGGCCAGGCCCGCCCAGAACTCCTCGCCCTGCTTCGCCACGTACTCGGCGTGGTCGGCCGTCCCGAGCACCCACTCGTCCAGCCACGCCCGGATGCGCTCCGGGTCCTGGCTGATCTGCGACCAGGCCCGGTAGAAGGCGTTGTCGCGGTCGTAGTACCCCTGCGCGAAGGAGGGGTGCGCGCCGCGCGGGCAGACGACGACGGCGTGGACCGCGTGGGCGGGCACGAGCGTACGGTTCGGATCCGAGCGGATCACCTCGTCGTCGACGAGCTCCTCGACCACGACGACCGCCTTCCTCGCGGCGTACACCGCCTCCGCCTGGATGCCGGTCAGGCCCCACATCTGGGTGTTGCCCCGGCGGTCGGCGCGCTGCGCGTGGATGATCGTCACGTCGGGGTTGACGGGCGGCACGACGTAGATCTGCTCCGGTTCGCCGTCCGGTCCCGGATAGGGCGAAGTGACCTTGCGCAGGTCGCTGTTGACGGCCGGCAGATCACTGCCGCCGTACGAGCGCAGCGGATAGAACGGCAGCCGCTGGGAGCCGGCGAGATAGCGGCAGATCATCCCGTAGTGGCTGTACTCCTCGTAGGCCAGCGGCTCCGGGTCGGCGCTCTCGATCCGGCGCCGCAGATTGCCGAGCGACCCGGCGGACGAGTTGCCGACGAAGGAGGAGACCAGACGGGAGACACAGCCCGCCGCGAGCATCTGGTCCACCACGATGTCGGCGGTCATCCGGACGACGGTGAGGTCCTTGCGGCCCTGGCGGATGATCTCGTGCCCCGCGGCGGTCGGGATGAGATGGGTGAAGCCTTCGAGGCAGACGGTGTCCCCGTCATGGACGAAGGCGGCGACCGCGTCCTTCATCGTCATGACCTTGTCGGTCCGGTCCTGCCTGTCTGTCCTGTCCACGGTGCTCCTCGGGCGTGCGCATGCGGGTGGCCCCACCGTGTCAGCGGCCATTGATTGCTGTCCAATACCAAATTAAGGTCGCATCCAGACCGCTGATTAATGAATGCCGGTCGAAAGTCGATACAGGAGTGGGGTGCGGCATGGAGCTGCGTCATCTGACCGCGTTCGTCGCCGTGGCCGAGGAGCTGCACTTCGGCCGGGCCGCCAAGCGGCTGCAGATGGCCCAGCCGCCGCTGAGCCAGCAGATCCGCCAGCTGGAGAAGCAGCTCGGTGTGCAGCTCTTCGAACGCAACACCCGCTCCGTCCGCCTCACCAGCGCGGGCGAGTCCTTCCTCGAACCGGTACGCACCGTGCTCGACGACCTTGATACGGCGGTCCGCGCGGCCAAGGCCGCCGGACGCGGTGAGTACGGCCGGGTCACCATCGGGTTCGCCGGAGCCTCCAGCCACGAGACGCTGCCGCAGCTGACCCGGGCCGTGCGCGCCGCCCACCCCGGCCTGGAGCTCGTCATGACGGGCCAGACGTACGCCAACGTCGCCCTGTCCCGGGTCGCCGACGGCTCGCTCGACCTCGGCTTCGTCCGGCTGCCCGTGACCCAGCCCGGAGTGACCCACCGGGTGATCGACGAGGAGGAGCTGATCTGCGCGCTGCCCTCGGACCACCGGCTCGCCCAGCTGGACCGGGTCCCGCTGGCGGTGCTCTCCGAGGAGCCGTTCGTCTCGTTCCCCGCCAACACCGGATCGACCGTGCGCGACGCCATGACCGAGGCCTGCGAGGCGGCCGGGTTCAACCCGCGCGTGGTGCAGGAGGCCCCCGACTCGTACACGATCCTGGCCCTGGTCGCCGCCGGGGTGGGCGTCACCCTGACGGTCACCTCGTGCCGCCACATCCAGCAGAGCGGCCTGGTCTACCGGCCCCTCGCCGGACCGCCCATCCGGCGCCAGGCCGCCCTGGCCTGGCGCCACGACAACCCGTCCGCCGCGCTCCGCGCGGTGCTCGCGGTCGCGGAGGAGGCCCTGCCGACCCCCGTTCCCGCGGAGTGAGACACCCGTACGCCCGATTGAGACGCACCACGTCTTGAATCAGGGCGAATTCAATATTGGACCGAATCAGTCACCTGATGCGAGGGTCGGCCCACACCGCCACCGCTCGCCCGCCGGCCCGTCCCCGCCCACCTCCGAAAGGTCCCGCCGTGCCCGACCAGCTCGATGTCGTCATCTGCGAACCCCTGCGCACCCCCATCGGCCGCTTCGGCGGAGCGTTCGCACAGCAGACGCCGGCCTCGCTCGCCGCGCGCGTCATCGCCGAAGTGGTCGCCCGCACCGGCGTCGACCCCGACCGGGTCGACGAGGTGATCCTCGGGCACGCCTACCCCTCGTCCGACGCACCCGCCATCGGCCGGGTCGCCGCCCTGGACGCCGGACTGCCCGTGACCGTCACCGGCGCGCAGATCGACCGGCGCTGCGGCTCCGGCCTCCAGGCCGTCCTCGACGCGGCCATGCAGATCCGGGCCGGCTTCAGCGACATCGTGATCGCGGGCGGCGTCGACGTGATGAGCGCGGCCCCCTACTACACGCACGACGGACGCTGGGGCATCAAGGGCCCCGGCCTCCAGCTCCACGACTCCCTGGCCCGCGGCCGGGTCACCGCGGGCGGCGTCAACCACCCCGTCCCCGGCGGCATGATCGAGACCGCGGAGAACCTCCGCCGCGCGTACGCGATCAGCCGCGCCGACCAGGACGCGCTGGCCCTGCGCTCGCAGCAGCGCGCCGCACGCGCCGTGGCGGAGGGACGCTACACCGCGGAGACCGTGCCCGTCACCGTACGCACCCGCAAGGGCGAGACGGTCGTCACCGCCGACGAGCACCCCCGTCCGGACACCACCGCCGAGCAACTCGCCGCGCTGCGCCCCATCATGGGGAAGTCCGACCCGGACGCCACCGTCACCGCGGGCAACGCCAGCGGTCAGAACGACGCGGCGGCGGCCTGCCTGGTGACGAGCGCCGCCACCGCCGAACGCCTCGGCCTCACCCCGCTCGTACGCCTCGTCTCCTTCGCCCGCGCCGGAGTGCCGGCCGCGACCATGGGCATCGGCCCGGTCCCGGCCACCCACGCCGCGCTCGGCCGTGCGGGCCTCGGCCTCGCCGACATCGACCTGATCGAGCTCAACGAGGCGTTCGCCGCCCAAGTCCTGGCCTGCACACGTGAACTGGGACTCGGCGACAAGGACCACGAGCGGATCAACGTCAACGGCTCCGGAGTCTCCCTCGGCCACCCCGTAGGTGCCACGGGCGCCCGCATCCTCGCCACCCTGACCCGCGAGATGCACCGCAGCGAGGCCCGCTACGGGCTGGAGACCATGTGCATCGGCGGCGGCCAGGGACTCGCCGCGGTCTTCGAACGCATCGCCGTCTGACCCCACTTCACCCCTCCGACCCCCACCTCCCCTCAGCACCGGGCTTCCCCGGCGGGCACGCGTCTCGGGCGACGCTGCTTCGCCATGCCCCCATCCGCTCGACCAACGACGTTCACCGGGAGCCACCATGAGTGCGTCCACCGCACGAGAGCGCACAAGAGCCGCCAACCGCGCAGGATTCGGAGCCTTCATCGGCTCGACCATCGAGTGGTTCGACTTCTACATCTACGGGACCGCGGCAGCCCTCGTTTTCGACAAGGTCTTCTTCCCCGAACTCGAAGGCCCGATAGGCACCCTGGTCGCCTTCGCGACCTTCTGGGTCGGCTTCCTCGCCCGCCCCATCGGCGGCATCATCTTCGGCCACTACGGCGACCGCCTCGGCCGCAAGAAGACGCTCGTCATCACGCTCCTGATGATGGGCATCTCCACCACCGCGATCGGCCTGCTGCCCGGCTACGCCTCCATCGGCATCGCCGCACCGATCCTGCTGGTCTGCATCCGCATGGTGCAGGGCATCGGCCTCGGCGGCGAATGGGGCGGCTCGGTCCTGATCGCCTCCGAGCACGCCCCGAAGGGCAAGTCCGTGCTGTACGGGGCGTTCGCCCAGCAGGGCTCGCCCGTCGGCAACACCCTCTCCACCCTGAGCTTCCTGGCCATCAGCCAGCTGCCCGACGAGGCGTTCGTCTCCTGGGGCTGGCGGGTGCCCTTCCTCGCCTCCGCCGCGCTCGTCATCGTCGGACTCCTCGTACGGCTCAAGGTCTCCGAGTCCCCGGCCATGGCCGACCTCATCAAGAAGAAGGAGGTCGTCAAGCTCCCGCTGACCGAGGTCCTGCGCACCCAGCCCATGCTGATCGCCCTCGGTATCGGCGCCTGCACCATCGGCCTGTCCGCGACCTACTTCAAGTCCACCTTCGCGCTGTCCTGGGCCACGAGTTCGCTCGGCTTCGACCGCAGCTCGTTCCTGACGATCATCCTCGTCGCCAACGTCACCCAGATCCTCGTCCAGCCCTTCGGCGCGGTGATGGCCACCCGGATGAAGAGCTGGTCCCGGGCCGTGACCGTGATGCTGCTGCCCGAACTGATCCTGATGCCGCTGATGTTCGTCCTCATCAGCACCGAGAACTACGGGCTCGCGATGGTCGGCGTCGCCGTCGCCACCATTCCGCACTGCCTCTACTACGCCGCACTCGCCGGCATGCTCGCCAGCCGCTTCCCGGCCCACCTGCGCTACACCGGCATCTCGCTCTGCTACCAGCTCTGCGGCACCCTGCTCGGCGGCACGACACCGATCATCGGCCAGTTCCTGCTGAACCGCACCGGATCGATCGCCGCCGTCATCGCGTACGCGGTCTTCCAGGTGGCCCTGACCCTGGGCTGCATGCTGCTCCTGCTCAAGCGCCCCAACCACGACGAGCAGGCGGCGGAGCCGGTCTCCGCGCGGTCCGCCGTCCCCGCCACCGCCTGACCCCCCACGCCTCGGCGAACCGAACGGAGGACGGACCGTGCCAAGGACCCCGCTGACCGTGAACGGCATCCCGGAGATCCTCGCCCTGAGCGGGCGCGACCTCGGGCACTCGGACTGGAAGGAGATCACCCAGGAGCTCATCGACGCCTACGCGTACGTCTCCGGCGACCACCAGTGGATTCACACCGACACCGAACGCGCCGCGGCCGGACCCTACGGGCGCACCATCGCCCACGGCTACATGGTGCTCAGCTGGGGCATCCCGATGTTCGGCGAGCTGCTCCGGGTCCAGGGCGTCGGCCGGGCCCTCAACTACGGCGTCAACCGGGTCCGGTACCCCGCTCCCGTGCCCGTCGGCAGCCGGGTCAGGCTGCACGCCTCGGTCGCGGCGGTGCAGGAGGTCGCCCGGGGCGGCGTACAGATGACCCGGGCGTTCACCTTCGAACTGGAGGGCTCGCAGAAGCCGGCGTGTGTGGCCGAATCCCTGACGCACTTCTACCCGTAGGGCGTTACGGCACCGGAACCGGAGCGCCGGAGCGCCGCCCGTCGCCGTCCGGGCTCTGTGCCGCCAGATGGTCCCGCGCCCCGTCCGGGTCCGTCAGCCGGTTCAGCCGGGCCGGCACGTCGAACCCGATCAGCAGCACCACGATCACCGTGCCCGCGAAGGTCAGGCCCGCCAGCGCCTGCCCCAGATCCATCCCGGAGGCGAGGTGGGCTCCCAGGACGGGGGCGACCGCTCCGCCGAGCGCCCCCACGTTGTACGTGAAGCCGAGTGCCGCTCCGCGGCTCTCGGTCGGGAAGTGGCCGCCGATGTAGCGCGGCAGCAGTCCGGAGATCCCGAAGCCGGTCGCCTGGAGCAGGAACAGCAGGACACCCAGGAGCAGCAGGTTGTCGTGCACGGCGAAGACCGGGAAGACGAAGGCGAGGGAGGCCAGGAGCGTCAGCGCGTACGCCTTCCTCGCCCCGATCCGGTCGCCCAGGAACCCCGCGGCCCAGCAGCCGGCCATGGTGCCGAAGCCCGCGAAGTAGAGGACGTCGGTGACCTGGCCTGGGGTGTATCCGAGGTCGTTCTTGAGGTACGTGGGCAGCAGCGCCTGGATGGGCCACGAGTACAGGAACGCGAAGAACAGGGTCACGATCATCGAGAGGTAGAGCGGCCACCCGCGTCTGCCGCCCAGCTGGAAGGCGAAGGCGGCGAGCGCGAGCCCGGCGATCACGGACAGCACCGGTACCTGTCCGCTGCCGCCCGGGGTGAAGACCAGGAAGAGCGAGACGGTCGCGGCGGTGGCGAGGACCGTGTTGACGGTGGCCCGCCCGCGCGTCGCGAACAGCGGGCGGAAGGGGTTGGGCTTCACGCCCTTCTCCGCGACGGACTCGCTCCACTCCGCCGTCTCCGGCAGCGCACGCCGCATCCAGAGCGCGACCGCGATGGGTATCAGGCCCAGATAGAACATCCACCGCCAGCCGAGCGCGGGCACCACCCAGGTGTAGACCTGCGCGGCGAGGACCGAGCCGACGGAGAACCCGGAGATCAGGAAGCCGCTGGCGCGGCTGCGGACCCGGGCGGGCCAGCTCTCCATGACGTACGTGGCGCTGGCGCTGTACTCGCCGGCCATGCCCATCCCGATGGCGAGCCGGGCGGCGAAGAGGCTGTGGTAGTTCCAGGCGAATCCGCAGGCGAACGTGCCCAGCGAGTAGAGCAGGATGCTCAGCACCATGGAGAGCCTGCGGCCGTAGCGGTCGCCGACGGCACCGAGCACGGCGCCGCCGAGCCATCGCGTGATGAACGCACCGGAGACCAGGCTTGCCGCCTGCACCGTGGTCAGGCCGAACTCGTCACTGATCTCGGTGAGGACGAGCGTGATGAGGACGAAGTCGAAGCCGTCGAGGACGTATCCGGTCCACGCGGCGAAGAAGGACTTCCACTGGCTGCGGCTCACCTCGCGGTACCAGGGGAGCGTGGGGGGTGATGTGGGGTGCACGGTCTCTCCAGGATGCGGGATGTCCGCGCGCCTTCGAGCGGACATCCCACGTGATGGGGGGGCGGGTCAGCGGCCGATGCCGGCCACGAAGCGGGCGGTGAGGGCGGTGGGGGCGGTGATCGCGGTGCCGACGACCACGCTGTGTGCGCCGCGTTCCAGGGCTTCGGCGGCCTCTTCGGGGGTGTTGATACGGCCTTCGGCGACGACGGGGACATCGATCGCGGCCGCCAGGGATGTGACCAGATCGAGATCCGGGCCGGTCTGCTCCGGCGTGCCCGGGACGTAGCCGGACAGGGTCGTGGAGACGAAGTCGGCCCCCTGCGCCGCCGCCGCGACGCCCTCGGCGAGCGTGGACACGTCGGCCATGACCAGTGCGCCGGCCGCGTGCACGGCGGCGGCCAGCTCCGCGAAGGAGGACCCGTCGGGGCGCGGCCGGTCCGTGGCGTCCGCCGCGACCACGGCCGCACCGGCTTCGGCGACCGCCAGCGCGTGCCGGACCGTCGGCGTGATGTAGACGCCGGTGTCGCCGTCCTTCCACAGCCCGATGACCGGCACGGTGACGGCCCCGGCGATCGCGGCGACGACCTCCGGCTCGTTGGCGCGGATCGCGGCGCCGCCGCCGGCGACGGCCGACAGCGCGAGCCGTACCAGCGTGCCGGTCTCCCGCATCGGGTCGCCGGGCGGCGCCTGGCAGGAGACGATCAGCCGTCCCCGGAGGGCGTCGGTCAGGTCGTGTGCGGTCATCGGGCAGCTCCCGGGTGGTGGAGGGGAAGGGTGGAGGTCAGGGCCGCCGCGCCGATCACGGCCGCGTCGTGGCCGAACGCCGGGGGACGGGGCACGAGCCCGCGCAATGGCGGCATCAGCTCGGCGGCGAAGGCGGCGGCCAGCGCGTCCCCGTACAGCGCGCCGATCCGGGGGACGCCGCCGCCGACGACGACCCGGTCGGGGCCCAGCGCGTTGGCGAGCCCGCCGAGGACGCGTCCCAGGGCGGTGGCGCCGGTGGTGATGGCGTGGACGGCGGCGTCCTCGCCCCGGGCGGCCCGGGCGGCGACGGTTTCGAGCCGGTCCGCCGACGTGCCGGTGAGGCGTTCGTAGTGGGCGGTGATGCCCGGTCCGGAGGCGATGACCTCCAGGTGCCCGGTCGCGCCGCAGGTGCAGGGCAGCCCGGCCGCCTCGGCGCTCGGCAGATGACCGAGGTGGCCGGCGATGCCGGAGGCGCCGTGCAGCATCCGGCCGTCGACGGCGACGGCTCCGCCCACCCCCGTGCCGACCGCCGCGAAGAGCAGTGAACCGTGCTCCCCTGGCAGGGCGGCGAGTTCCGGCCCGGCGGTGGCGCGCACGTCGTTGTCGCAGGCCACCGGCAGTCCCGTACGGTCCGCGAGTCCGGCGCCGAGCGCGGTGCCCGCCCAGCCGCGGAGGGAGTCGGTGGCGCTGGTGACCATGCCGGTACGGGGATCGACGACCCCGGCGCTTGCGATACCGAGCACCGTGGCGAGCCGGTCCGGATCGACCTCGGCGGCGGCTGCCGCGAGCGCGTCGAGCACCGCCGCCGGGCCGTCCAGGGCCGGGGTGGGCCGGGTGTGCCGGGCCTTCACCGTGCCGTCGGCGGCGAAGAGGGCGGCGGCGATCTTCGTCCCGCCGAGGTCGAGTCCGACGACCGTGGTCCCGGTGGCGGCGGGAGTCATCGGACCGGCGCCAGACCGGCGCCGCGCAGTCGCTGCGAGACGAGCGCGACCGACTCGGCGGAGAGCGGGATCTGGGGGAACGCGGTGGCCCCGTCGTCGATGATCCCGAGCAGCCGCAGCGCCGCCTTGAAGGCGCCGAGCGCCGACGAACCGCGGCCCATGTCGGCCTCCGGGCCGGCGTCGACCATGGCGAAGAGTTCGATCAGCCGCTCCTGCTCCCGTGCGGCGGCCGGCCAGTCACCGGCGCGCGCGGCGTCGTACAGCCGCACGTACCCGGCGGGGTCCACGTTGCCGAGGCCCGGCACCACGCCGTCGGCGCCGGCGAGCAGGGCCGCGTCGACGGTGAGCTCGGATCCGGTCAGCACGCTGAACGCGGGGGCGGGGCCCTGCGCCCGGCCGTCCCGGCCGCCCAGCTCGACGACGAGCCGCCGCAGGCCGCCCTCGTCGCCGCTGCTGTCCTTGAGTCCGGCCAGGGTGCCGTCCTCGGCGAGCTCGCGGACCAGGGAGGCGGAGAGCTTGGAGTGCACGGCCACCGGGATGTCGTACGCGAAGAGCGGCAGGCCGACGGTCCCGCGGAGCCGGCGGAAGTGCCCGGCGATCTCCGCGGGGTGGGTACGGGTGTAGAAGGGCGCGGTCGCGACGAGGGCGTCGGCGCCCAGGTCCGCGGCGGTGCGTGCGTGCTCGACGACGCGGGCGGTCGTCGTGTCGATGACCCCGGCGAGCACCGGGACCCGGCCGTCGGTCGCGTTGACCACGGTCTCCAGCGCGGTGCCGCGCTGTTCGTCGGTGAGGAAGGCGACCTCGCTGGTCGAACCGAGCGCGAAGAGCCCGTGCACACCGCCTTCGATCAGGTGCTCGACCAGCCGGGCGAGGGAGGAGGTGTCGACCTCCCCGCGGTGGTCGAGCGGGGTGCAGACCGGCGGTACGACGCCGTGCAGCGGTGTGGTCAGGGGCATGGTGAAGGGCTCCGGCTCCCGCTCGCGTCCCGCACCGGCCCACTGGCCCCGAGAGCGGGACATGAGACGTAAGATGTCCTATGTCTGGTGTCACCTTAAACAGATGCCCCGGCGACCGGTCAAGAGGCACCGGCGGCCGGCAACACCCCAGGAGGACGGTTGTGGCGCGCCCCACCATGGCTCAGGACATCGAGCGTCAGATCAAGGAACTCATCCTCGGGCGCGGGCTCGGCCCCGGCGACCCGCTGCCCACCGAGGCCGAACTGATGGAGATCTTCGGCGCCGGGCGCGTGTCCGTGCGCGAGGCGCTCAAGGCGCTCCAGGCGGTGAACGTGGTCGAGATCCGCCGGGGCTTCGGGACCTTCGTCGGATCGCTCTCCCTGGCCCCCTTCGCCGAGGGCCTCGCCTTCCGGGCCGCGGTCCGGCACCGGCAGGGCGAACCGGGCCTCCTGGAACTGATGAAGGTCCGCGAGGCGCTGGAGGCGGGGCTGGTCGGCGCCGTCACCGCGGGCATCCCGGCCGAGGATCTCGCCGTGCTCCGGGGGCTGGTGACGGCCATGGAGGCCGAGGCCCGCACCGGCCGCGTCGCGCGCGCCACCGACCGGGCCTTCCACCTCGCTCTCTACGCCTCGCTCGACAACCACCTGCTCAGCGAGGTGCTGGACGCCTTCTGGGCGGCCATGGACCGGGTGCGCGGGGACCTCGGCGACGGCCACCAGGACCCGGCGACCACCTGCGCCCAGCACCACGAGATCGTGGAAGCGGTCGCGGCGGCCGACGGAGCCCGCGCGGTACGCGCGATGCGCACGCACTTCGACGGCATACGCGGGAGGCTGGCCACCAGGAACTGACGCTCCCTCAGTAGTCGTACAGGTAACTTCGGTTGCCGGCCAGCACCGCGCGGAACCAGGTGTCCACCTCGGCCTGGCCCATCGCGCTCCAGTCGGGAGTCCGTTCCACCTGTGCCGCCCCCAGCCGGCGGCCCAGCTCCACCAGCCTCGCGCCCTCGGGCGTGCGTTCGGCCGTGTAGCGGTGCAGTGCCTCCGCCGGCGACGCGCACGCTCCCAGCGCCCGTTCCAGACAGAGCGCGTCCTGGAGCGCCTTGACCGCCCCGCTCGCGGTGTGCGGCCGGGTGATGCCCGCGGCGTCACCGGCGAGGACGAACGGCGGATCCGCGGCACGGGGGGCGTGGAGGTCGGCGACCGGGTGGCACACCAGGGAGGCGTGTTCGCTGCGGGCGACGATGCCGGCCCACTCGTCAGGGAAGTGCTCCTCGGCGATCTCCCGTACGTACGGGGCGGGTTCGCGCTCCTCGCCCGGAGGGGAGGCGGGCGGCGAGGCGTAGATGGCGTACGCGAGCAGACGCTCCCGCGGGTCGCCCCCGGCTGCTCCCGGGATGAGGTAGAAGATGCCGTGGCCGCCAGGGAAGCCCAGCGTGACCCAGGCGCCGCGCAGCAGCTCCAGCGTGCGGCCCGTGAGCGCGCTCACCGGGATCGTGCCGCGCCACACGAGGTACCCGGCGGGTTCGGGCCGCAGCCCCGGTGCGACCGTCTGCCGGGTGAGCGACCGGTGGCCGTCGGCCCCCACGACGATGTCGTACGCCTCCTCGCCGTCCGCCGTACGGATCAGGGCGCCGCCCGCGGGGACCCGTTCGACGGAGGTGACCGGCCGCCCCCGGTGGTGGCGTGCGCCGCCCGCGCTCGCCCGTAGCGACTGCCACAGCCGGCCCCAGTTGCACGGGGTCACCGGACTCGGCTGCCGGGCGAGCTCGCGGGTCCCGCCGCTCCCGGGGGAGCGGGCCAGCCAGACGTGTTCGGCGACCGGGGCCGTCGGCATCGCGGCGTCCAGATAGCCCAGTTCCACGAGCCGGCCGTGCAGGTCGGGCGGGATGACGATCCCCAGACCCCGGTCCTGGAGTGCGCCGTCGCTCCGCTCGTACACGGTGACGTCGGCGCCCGCCCGGGTCCCCGCGACGGCCATCGCGCACCCGGCGATGCTGCCGCCGACCACACCCATTCGTAAGCCTGTCGCTGTCACGCCGCTACCGCCTGTCCGGGGCTCGGGAAGGTGCCGTACCGGCACATCGTCGCAGCCGTCGCCGTGTGCGACGGGAACGGACACCCTCCCGGGCGGGGGACGTCACGGAGTGACGGTGACCGTCCCGCTGCCGGATGCCTGCTTGCCGTCCGCCCGGTACGTCGCGGTGAGTACCGCGCTGCCGGATGCCCCCGCCGCGACCGTGACCGGGACCTTGATGTTCGCGCCCTCGCCGGCGCGGAGCGCGGGCACGGTCACCTGCTGCGTGGACCAGCCGGCGGGCACGGTCAGACCGAGGGTGCCCTGGGAGCGCCGCACGTCCATCCGGTTGACGACCCGGACGGTCACCTCCGCGCTCGTGCCGGCCTTCAGCGTCGCGGGCGCGGTGAGGGTGATGTCCGCGCACGTGCCGCCGAGCCACTTCAGGTCGAACGACGTGTAGGTGATGGCGGCGTAGCCGGCGCGCTCGTACAGCAGCCCGACCCGCCCGCCGGGCAGCGGCGTCAGGGTCGAGTACGCCGCGCTGCCGGGGTCGACGACCTTCTTGATCGGCCAGGTCTTCCCGTTGTCGCAGGACATCTTCACGGTGAGGTTGCGCCGCGACGCCGAGTCCTCGGTGTTGCTGAACAGCAGCCACGAGGACTTGGGGTCGGAGGCGGGGGCGTCCGGCGCGTAGCGGATGACCGAGGCGTTGTTCGCCGGGTCGGGCAGCGCGGTGTCCTGGACGAACGGGGTGTAGGTGACGCCGCCATCGGTGGAGTACGCGATCGTGCGGTAGGGCTTGGAACGGTTGTTGAGCAGGACGCGGCCGTCGTTGAGCTCCACGGTCTTGTTCTCGTCACCGCCCGGACCCACCGGACTGCCCGTCTTCCAGGTGTCGCCGTGGTCGTCGCTGTAGGCGCTGACCGCGTAGTTGGCCCCGTTGTCGCGGATGGCGTACTGCTGGATCAGCCGCCCCTTGTACGCGCCGTGGCGCAGCTGGATGCCCTCGCCGGACGCGGCGAACATGCCCGCCCAGGCAGGGTTCTTGATCTGCCGGGTGATCCGCCGGTGGGTCCAGGTCACGCCGTCGTCGTCCGAGTAGCTGTAGTCGGCCTGGAGGACGTCCGGGTCGTTCTCGTCGTTGCCCGTGGCGGAGCCGAAGAAGCCCTGGTTCACGGAGGCGGCGTAGAACAGGAAGATCCGGCCCGTGGTCCGGTCGGTGAGAAAGCTCGGGTCGCCGAAGCCCTTGGGCGCGGCCTCCTTGCGTACGACCTGCTGAGCCTGCCAGGTGGTGCCGCCGTCGGTGCTGCGCCGCAGGACGATCCCGAGGTTGCCCGGCAGGTCCGCGAGGGTGGGGCGTGCGTCGTAGGCCGCGAGCAGGGTGCCCTCGACCGAGGTGGTCAGGGCGGGGATGCGGTAGTAGGGGGAGCCGGCACCCTGGACCGCCAGGTCCTGGAAGGCCGGTTCACCGGCGGCGGGCGCGCCCTGGGCGGTGCCCGCCGTGGTGGCCACGAGCATGGCCGCGGACAGAAGGGCGACGGTGACTCTGCGCTGCATGAGTGATCTCTCTTCTCACGAAGGGGGGATGGGCAGAGCGTGCGGCGTGGGGCCGACGCGTCAGGGGATGGACAGTGAGTGCACGCCGCTGGATCGTCCGCGCACGGGGCCGACCTCCGGTCAGGAGCGGGCGGCCTGCCCGGTCGCCAGGCCGGCGAACAGGGAGCGCACCCAGGACAGCTGCTCCGCACGGTGGCGCTCGGTGCCGCCCTCGTGCCCGTTGAACTCGTAGACGCGCACGTCCTTCTCACCCGCGTAGTGGTTGAAGGCCGTGAAACACGTGGAGGGCGGGCAGATCTCGTCCAGCATCGCGATGGAGAACAGGGCGGGCGCCGTGGCCTTCGTGGCGTGCAGAGCGGCGTCGAAGTACGACAGGGTGCGGAACACCTCGTCGGCGCGGTCGTGGTGGAGCCGCAGGTAGGAGGCGATCTCGGTGTACGGCGGCAGTGCGCCGATCCTCACCGCCCGAGGCACGTTGCACAGGAACGGCACATCGGGCATCACCCCGGCCAGCCCCGGCACCAGCCCGGCCACCGCCAGTGCGATACCGCCGCCCTGGCTGATCCCGGTGACGACGACGCGCTCCGGATCGACCTCGGGATGCGCGCGCATCATCTCGACGCAGCGGACCGCGTCGACGAACAGCCGCCGGTAGTAGTACGTCTCCGGGCTCCCGACGCCACGCGTCACGAAGCCCGGCACGGTGCCGGCCGCGCCGGGATCCGGGTCCGCCGTGGCGCCCGAGGCCGCCGACCAGCCCTGGCCGCGGGTGTCCATGACCAGGTGGGCGTAGCCCGCACAGGCCCAGAACAGATCCTCGTGCGGCAGTCCGCGGCCACGCCCGTACCCCAGGAACTCGACGACGCAGCCGAGCGGTTCGGTGGCCCCGGCGGGCATCCGCAGCCAGCCGCGTACCGGCTGCCCGCCGTACCCCGGGAAGGTCACGTCGTAGGTGAGCACCTGGGTGAGCCCGGTGCCCACCGGCACGAACAGGGGTTTGTCCGCGCCTTCGTGGCCGGGCTCCTGGTCGAGGGTCCGGGACCAGAAGGCATCGAAGTCGCCGGGCACCGGCAGGTCCGGCCGGTAGGTGCGGCAGTCCGCGAGCGGGAGATCGGCCGACGGCATGGCGGTGCCTTCCTGGGAGGTGCGGGAAGCGGCAGGACAGAAGACGTCAGATGTCCTGGTGGCAACCGGACCTTAGGGAGCGCTGCGGCCGAACGTCAAGAGGGGCGGCCGGGGCGGACTCCGTCGTCACGGGGCCCGCCCCGGCCGGGGACGCGAGGGTGAAGGGTGTGCTCAGCCGGTGAGGCCGTCGCGGGCCCTGGCTTCGGCGATCCGCCGCCTGACCGGGGCGTAGTGCTCGCCCAGCGCCTTGAGGAAGGCGGTCGTGTCGGCGGCCCGCGCGGCGTCCACGATGTTCTGGTGGGCGTTGACCGTCGCCGTCTCGTCGGCGTGCGTGAATCCGTCGAGATGCGGCGCGACGATCGCGTACACGTCCCAGAAGGCCATCGAGAGCTGGCCGATCAGGTCGTTGCCGAGGGGGGCCACGAGCAGCGCGTGGAACGCCCGGTCGGCGGCCACGAAGCCGTCCCCGTCGCCGGCCCCGGTCGCGCGCATGGTGGCCACCAGCTGGTCCAGCCGGTCGAGCTCCTCCGGGGTGAGCGACGAGAGGATCCGGTCGGCCATGCCCCGCTCGAAGAGCTCGCGTACGTCGACGAGGTCGGCCAGCACCTGGAAGTCGTCGTCGGGGGAGAGGAGTCCGCGGAAGGTGAGGCTCTCCACCAGGGCCGACAGGCTCAGCCGGCCCACATAGGTCCCGTGCCCGTGGCGCACCTCGACGATGTCGAGGGCGTTCAGGATCTTGACCGCCTCGCGGACGCTGGAACGGCTGGCGCCGAGCGCCTCGCAGAGGGCGGGCTCGGTGGGCAGCGGGTCCCCGGGGCGCAGCCGCTTCTCCAGGATGTAGCGCTTGATCCCCTCCACGACTTCCTGCCGGAGAAGCGTCCGGCCGGACCGGATGCCGGACATATGTGAACTCCCCACCTCTTGACCCCTCTCGATTGGCAAGCTACGTTCCCACGCTATCAAGGCATCAGACATCTGACGTCTGATGCTTGATGATCCGACGTCCTCCACGAGGACCGCGCAGCCCCTGTTCCGCCCATCCCACTCCCCGAACGTCCCTTGGAGGACCCGTGCCCGAGCTGAGGTCAGCCGGCGTCGAGCGCCGCACCTTCCTGCGATACACCAGTGCCCTTGGCGCGGCAGCCGCCCTGACGGCAAGCCTCTCCGCCTGCGGCGGGCCGACCTCGAGCGCCGACGGCGCGGCGGGCAAGGGCGACGGCAACGGCACCATCGAGGCCGGTCTGTCGTACCCCCTGTCGACCGGATTCGACCCGATGATCACCTCGGGCGCGACCCCGTACGCCGCCAACATGCACATATTCGAGGGCCTCGTCGATCTCGATCCGGCCACACTCGTCGCCCGCCCCGCACTCGCCACCGAGATGCCGAAGAAGATCAACGCCACCACCTACCGGGCCACCCTCCGCGACGGTGCGACCTTCCACGACGGATCGCCGGTCACCGCCGACGACGTCGTGTTCAGCTTCGAACGCATCCTGGACGAGAAGAACGCCTCGCTGATGGCACAGTTCGTGCCCTTCGTCGACACGGTCACCGCCGTCGACAAGACGACGGTCGAGTTCAAGCTCACGTACGCCTTCGCGCTGTTCCCCTCCCGCATCGCCGTCGTCCGGATCGTGCCGAGGAAGATCGTCGAGGCGGACGTCAAGGGATTCGACGCCAAGCCGGTCGGCTCCGGGCCGTACAGGTTCGTCGAAGCCACCCGCGAGGACAAGATCGTCTTCGAGAAGTACGACAAGTACAACGGCCCGCACCCCGCCAAGGCCGAGAAGATGATCTGGCGGCTGATGTCCGACCAGTCCGCCCGCGTCAGCGCCATGGAGTCCGGCCGCGTCCAGGCCATCGAGGACGTCCCGTACATCGACGTGAAGCGGCTCTCCGCCACGACGCGGACCGAGTCCGTGCAGTCCTTCGGGCTCCTCTTCCTGATGTTCAACACCGCCGACAAGCGGTTCGCCGACAAGCGGGTCCGCCAGGCCCTGCACTACGCCCTGGACACCGAGAAGATCATCTCCACCGCGATGGTCGGCAACGCGGCGGCGGCCACCGGCTACGTCCCCGAGACCCACCCCGACTACCACGAGGCCGCCACCGTCTACACGCACGACGTCGCGAAGGCCAGGGAACTCCTCGCCGAGGCAGGCGTCGGGAAACTCTCCTTCACCGTCCTGACCACCGACACCGGCTGGGTCAAGGACATCGCCCCGCTGCTCAAGGAGAGCTGGGCGGCGGCCGGCATCGAGGTCACCCTCGACATCGCGCAGTCCCCGGCCCAGTGGGCCAAGGTCGACAAGGGCGACTTCGAGGTCATCGTCGCCCCCGGCGACCCCTCCGTCTTCGGCAACGACGTGGACCTCCTGATGCGCTGGTTCTACTACGGCTTCTGGCCGGAGAAGCGCTACGGCTGGGCGGGGTCCGCCGGGTACAAGCAGGTCAGGCAGACCCTCGACAAGGCGGCACGGGCCGCCGACGAGCCGACGCGCAAGAAGCTGTGGGGCGAGGTCACCGACCTGGTGGCCGAGGAGGCCGCGCTCTACCCGATCCTCCACCGCAAGCTGCCCACCGCCTGGAACGAGAAGGCCCTGCCCGGCTTCAAGCCGCTGCCCACCACGGGCCTGTCCTTCGTGGACGTCGGCCGCGCCTGACCCCCTGCCGGCCCGGGCCCGCCGCTCCTCCCGGCGGGCCCGGACCCGCCGTCCGCCCAATCGCAAGGAACCCGACGATGGTTGCTTTTCTCCGGCTCGCGCTGCGCCGCGTCGCGATGATGCCGGTGATGATCCTCGGCATCGCGCTGCTGGTCTTCGTGGTGCTGCAGTTCTCGCCGGCCGACCCGGCCTTCAACGCGCTCGGGGAGAGCGCCACTCCCGAGGCCCGACACGCCTTCGCCGAGGCCAACGGGCTCAACGACCCGCTGCCCGTACGCTACTTCGACTTCCTGGGCCAGCTCCTCCACTTCGACCTCGGCATGACCGTCCCACCGAGCCAGCCCGTGATCGACCGGATCACCGCCGCCTTCCCGCTCACCCTCCAGCTCACCTTCCTCGGACTCGCCCTGGCGATCGTCCTCGCCGTCACCGGCGGAGTCCTGGGCGCGATGTACCGCGACCGCTGGCCCGACCAGCTGTTCCGGGTCCTCTCCATGGCCGGGGTCGCCATCCCGTCCTTCTGGCTCGGCGTCCTGCTCATCCAGCAGTTCGCGCTGAACACCCGCGTCTTCCCGACCGGCGGATACACCAACCCCGCCGACTCGTTCAGCGGCTGGCTCACCACCATGGCCCTGCCGGCCGTCTCGCTCGCGGTACCCGTCGCCGCCTCGCTCGCCCGTCTCGTACGGACCTCGATGGTTGCCGAACTGGACCGCGACTACGTCCGTACCGCACAGGGCAACGGCCTGCCCGTCCTCCTGGTGATCCGCTCGGTCCTGCGCAACGCGCTCGTCACCCCGCTCACCGTGCTCGGCGTCAAGGTCGGCTACCTGCTCAGCGGAGCCGTCGTCATCGAAGCGATCTTCGACCTGCCCGGCATGGGCAAACTCATCCTCGAAGGTGTCACCGGCGGCGACGTCGCCCTGGTCCAGGGCACCGTACTGACCATCGCCATCGCCTTCCTGGTGGTCAACGTCGTCGTCGACCTGCTCTATCTGCTGGTCAACCCCCGCATCAGGACGGTGTGACATGTTCGCCACGGGCCGTCTGGCCACCCAGCTCTCCCGACCCGGCATCGCCTTCCGCGCCCTCCCGGTCACCTCCCGCATCGCCCTCGGCGTCCTGGTCGTCGTCGTACTCGGCGCCGTCCTCGCCCCCCTGCTCACCCAGGACCCGCTGACCACCGGCACCCCCGTCCAGCCCCCGGGCAGCGAGCACTGGTTCGGCACCGACCGGGCCGGCCGCGACGTCTTCGCCCGCGTCGTCCACGGCTCCCGCTACTCGCTGGTCATCGGCCTCGGCGCGACCGCCGTGGCCCTGGCCGCCGGCGCCCTCCTCGGCTCGCTCGCCGCCACCTCGCGCAAGCTCGGCGACGAGTCCGTCATGCGCACCCTCGACATCGTGATGTCGTTCCCGCCGATCGCCCTGGCGGCCGTCCTCGTCGCGGTCTTCGGCACCAGCGTCCCGGTGATCATCTTCACCATCGCCTTCGTCTACACACCGTCGCTCGCCCGCGTCGTACGCGCCAACGTCCTCTCCCAGTACGGCGAGGACTACGTCGCCGCCGAGAAGGTCATCGGCGCCCGGCGCGGCTACATCGTGCTCCGCCACGTCGCCGTCAACTGCATGGCCCCGGTCATGGTGTTCGCCACCGTCATGGTCGCCGAGGCGATCATCTTCGAAGCCAGCCTCTCCTTCATCGGCGCCGGAGTGCAGGACCCCGACCCCAGCTGGGGCAGCGTCCTCGCCTACGGCCGCCAGATCCTCCTCGCGGGCGGCTGGTGGGCCACCTTCTTCCCCGGCCTGGCCCTCCTGATCACGGTCCTCGCCCTCAACATCCTCTCCGAGGGCCTCACCGACGCCTCCGCCGCGCCCAGGAGCGCCCGCGCCGCCGTCGACACCACCGGGACCACGGCACCGGACCCCGTCGAGGCCGCATCCACCGTGGACATCGACGCCGCCCTCGCCAAGCTCGCCCACCACATCCACACCACCGCGCCCGCCCTCACGCCGGTCCCCGAGGACGCCGCCGAACTCCTTGTCGTACGCGACCTGGCGATCCGCTTCCCCGACCGCTACGGCGACATCCCCGTCGTCGACTCCCTGAACTTCACCGTCCACGAGGGCGAAACCCTCGGCCTGGTCGGCGAGTCCGGCTGCGGCAAGTCCATCACCAGCCTCGCCGTCATGGGCCTCCTCGCCCGCAACGCCGAGGTCAGCGGCGAAATCCTCTACCGGGGCCGGAACCTCCTCACGCTCCCCCCGAAGGAACGCCGCGCCTTGATGGGCCCCGAGATCGCGATGGTCTACCAGGACGCGCTCTCCTCCCTCAACCCCTCCGTCCTCGTCGGGACCCAGCTCAAGCAGCTGACCTCGCGCGGCGGTACGAAGACCCCGGCCGAACTCCTCGACCTCGTCGGCCTCTCGCCCGAACGCACCCTGCGCAGCTACCCGCACGAGCTCTCCGGCGGCCAGCGCCAGCGCGTCCTCATCGCGATGGCACTCTCCCGCAACCCCCGGCTGCTGATCGCCGACGAACCGACCACCGCCCTCGACGTCACCGTCCAGGCCCAGGTCGTCGAGCTCCTCATCCGGCTCCGCGACGAGCTCGGCTTCGCCATGGTGCTGGTCAGCCACGACCTCGCCCTGGTCGGCGACCTCTCGCACCGCGTCGCCGTGATGTACGCGGGCCGCCTCGCCGAGGTCGGCGGCACCCGCTCCGTCCTCACCGACCCCGCCCACCACTACAGCCGGGGCCTCCTCGGCTCCGTCGTCTCCCTGGAGGCGGGCGCCCAGCGGCTCCACCAGATCCGCGGAGTCGTCCCGGCGCCCCAGGGCTTCGGAACGGGCTGCCGCTTCGCCTCGCGGTGCGGCGCCGCGACCGACCTGTGCCGCCGTACGACACCGGAACTCACCGACCGCGGCGCCGCCCAGGACCACGGCTTCGCCTGCCACCACCCGGCCGGGGCCCCCGCACAGCTCGAAGGGAGCGCCCTGTGATCAGGCTCGACGGCGTTCACGTACGCCACAAGGCACGCAGCGGAGGCGTCTTCCGGCGCGATTCCGTGCACGCGCTCACCGACGCCACCCTGGAGGTCGGGCGCGGCGAGATCCTCGGCCTCGTGGGGGAGTCGGGCTGCGGAAAGTCCACGCTCGCCCGGGTCCTGACGGGCCTGCAGAAACCCACCGAGGGCGAGGTCCGCTTCCACGGCCGCGACCTCTGGGAGATGTCGGCGGCCCAGCGCCGCGACGAGTTCGGCTCCGCCGTCGGCGTCGTCTTCCAGGACCCGTCCACCGCCCTCAACCCACGGCTCACCGTCCGCCGCATCCTCCGGGACCCGCTGGACGTGCACGGACGCGGCACCCGGGCCTCGCGCGAGGCCAGGGTGGAGGAGCTCCTCGACCTGGTCGGACTGCCCGGCCACACCCTGGAGGCCCTGCCCGGACAGCTCTCCGGCGGCCAGCGCCAGCGCGTGGCCATCGCCCGCGCGCTGTGCCTCGAACCGGAACTCATCGTCGCCGACGAACCGACCTCCGCGCTCGACGTCTCCGTACGCGCCCAGGTCCTCAACCTCCTGGTGGACCTGCGCGAACGCCTCGGCCTCGGCATGGTGTTCATCTCCCACGACATCCAGACCGTCCGCTACCTCGCGGACCGCATCGCCGTCCTGTACCTCGGCCGCATCGTCGAGGAGGGACGCGCGGCCGACGTCGCCGGCGCCCCCGTGCACCCGTACACCGAGGCCCTGCTCTCGGCTACGCCCAGCCTGCTGGAGACCACCGAGCGGATCGTGCTCACCGGACCGGTGCCCTCGGCCACCAACCCGCCGGCCGGCTGCCCGTTCCGTACCCGCTGCTGGAAGGCCGACGACACCTGCGCGACGGCCTTCCCCGCCGCGACGCACGGCCCCGGCGAACACCGCTGGCACTGCGTCCACCCCCGGACCCCCCTTCCCCACCTGCCGTCCGCTAGGAGCACCGCATGACCGCCCGCACCCCCCGCTACACGGGAGTGATCCCGCCCGTCGTCACGCCCCTCACCGAGGACGGCGAGCTCGACCGGCCGTCCCTGGAACGGGTCGTCGGCCATCTGCTCGACGGCGGCGTCAGCGGCCTGTTCGCCCTCGGCAGCTCGGGCGAGACCGCCTATCTGACGCCCGGACAGCAGGACGAGGTCATCAAGGTCGTCACCGCCGCCGCGGCCGGCCAGGTCCCCGTCCTCGTCGGAGCGATCGAGACCACCACCAACCGCGCGATCGAACGCGCCCGCGCCGCGGCCGGTCTCGGCGCCGACGCCGTCGTCGTCACCGCCCCCTTCTACACGCGCACGCACGACAGCGAGATCGACCGGCACTTCCGGGACGTGGCCGCAGCCGTCGACCTGCCGCTCCTCGCGTACGACGTACCGGTCTGCGTCCACAGCAAGCTCAGCCCGGAACTGCTGCTGCCGCTGGCCGCCGACGGAGTCCTGGCCGGCGTGAAGGACTCCAGCGGCGACGACGGTTCCTTCCGCCGCCTGGCCCTCGGTGCCCGGGAGCTCCCGCACTTCTCGGTGCTCACCGGACACGAACTGGTCGTCGACGCGATGATGCTCGCAGGCGCCGACGGCTCCGTCCCGGGCCTCGGCAACGTCGACCCGCACGGCTACGTCCGGCTGCACGAGGCGGCGGTACGCGGGGACTGGGCCGCGGCCCGTTCCGAACAGGACCGGCTCGTCCGGCTCTTCGACATCGTCACCGCGGCCCGCCCCGGCACCGCGTCCGCCACCGCTGCAGGGCTCGGCGCGTTCAAGACGGCCCTGATGTTGCGCTCCGTCATCACCACGAACGTGATGAGCCCGCCGATGCGCCGCCTGGACGCTGAGGAGACGGCGAGCATCGCCGCCCACCTCGACCGTGCGGGCCTGGGCGGGCAGGCCGGCTGACGGCGCAGCGGGCGAACAGCGGAAAGGGCCGGCCGGACAGCATCAGCTGTCCGGCCGGCCCTCCGTCCGGGTGTACCCGGCTCAGCCCTGCGAGCCGCGGGTGCGGCGCAGCAGCACCGCGCCGCCGAGCATCAGCACGGCGCTCGCGCCGGCTGCCAGGCCGACACCGGCCGAGCCGGTCTGGGCGAGCTGCGAACCGGCACGGTGCGGACCGTGGTCGACGGGGGTCTGCTCGGCCGGCGGCGCGTAGGCCGGGGGCTCGTTGGCCGGCGGCTCCTGCGGCGGCTGGTGGGCCGGGGGCTCCTTCACCGGCGGCTTGCCGGTGGGCGGCTCCTCGGTGGGCGGCTCCGTCGGCGGCTTGTGGTCCGGGCCGCTGACGTTGGCGCAGGTGTTGCCCCCGGCGGGGTTCAGCGCGCCGACGACGTCGACCGTGTTGCCGCAGGCGTTGACCGGCACCTGCACGGGGGCCTGGATCAGGTTGCCCGACAGCACGCCGGGGGAGTGGGTGGCCGCACCCTCGGCCGAAGCGCCGCTCTGGTGTGCGCCGTTGCCCTTGCCCTTGCCCTTGCCGGAGTCGACGTTCGCGCACGTGTTGCCGAACGCGGGGTTCAGGAGCGCGATCACGTCGACGGTGTTGCCACAGAGGTTGACCGGGATGTGCACGGGCGCCTGTACGGCGTTGCCCGAACCGACGCCCGGCGAACCGATGGCCGCGCCATCAGCAGAGGAGTCGGCGTGTGCATAACCGCCGGCCGCGGAGAGAATGCCCGAAGCCGCCGCCATGACGATCATGCTTTTATTCAATACCTGCCGCATTACTTGTCCTTTCCTAGGACATTCCACACCCAACGGGAAAGCAGTCCAGCGGCGCGCTGGACGACACCCATAACGAACGAGGCATGCGCGGGAAACTTGAAGGCGCGTGGAAATTGTGTAACCACCCGGACGGATGACGGATGCGTGTTCGTGTCCGTATGGGTTCGCCGGTGCACGGGATTCAACTATCCCTTCTGTGCTGGACATTGACCATGGAATGACCAGCGCGACAACTCCCGTGCGACCCTCTCGCGCACGCTCAGTTCCACGTTCGGCGGCAGCCGCGGCGGTGTCGGGGCCGCATTTTCTTCACGAACAGTAGGCCGTACGAACGTAAGCCTGAAAGTGCTCCGGATCGGACTATTTTCCGGGCGCCGGCACACCGCGCGCCATTCCTATTCGTCGGGTAATACTTCTGGTGTCCCCATTTTCTGCGCTCTAGGAGTAGAGACATGCGCAAGTTCCTCGGCCGTGCCGCGGCCTCGGCCGCTGTCGCCGCGTTCGCCGTCATCCCCCTCGCCGGTGTGGCTTCGGCGCAGGCGCCGTCCGACGTCGCCCGGTCCGCCGCACCCTCCGACTGCGGCTGGTGGCACGGACAGTGGGTGTGCGACTCGCACCACGGGTGGCACCACGACCACGACCTCCTGGACCTCGACCTGGATGTCGACCTGCTCTGACACGAGCCGTGCATGACGAAGGGCCCCCGACGGGGGCCCTTTCGTGCTTCCGGGGACCGTGCGTGCCCCTGCCGGGCGACCCCGAGCGCCCGGCATTCGGGTGAATGCGGAGAACCAAACGTGCCGCGCCCAGTTGGGCAGGACGCTCCGCCACGGGGCAATCGGTACGAGAAGGGTTAATCGTGATCAAGAAGGTTCTGGCAACGGGCGCCGTCGCCGCCTCCGTCCTCGGTCTCTCGGCTACGCAGGCCATGGCGATCGGTGACGACGGAGGAACGACCTCGATCAACGGCAACGGCGCCTCGCAGGCGTTCGGCAACGCCGAGACGCACGGCGACTGGAGCCCCCAGTTCGGTCTGGTCCAGGGCTCGCTCAACAAGCCGTGTGTCGGTCTGCCGCTGAAGGGCAACGTCGGCTCCCTCGTCGGCCTGGTGCCGATCTCGGTCCAGGACGTCAACGTCCTGTCCTCGCCGCAGAACCAGCAGTGCACCGAGAACTCCACCCAGGCGAAGGGCGACGAGCCGCTGTCGCACATCCTGGACGGCATCCCGGTCCTCTCCGGGAACGGCGCGAACAACAGCTGACCCGGCCGCAACGCGGGCCCGGGCCGCCGGTTTTCCTCCTCCGAGCGGCCCGGGCCTGCTGCTGTGCCAATCGAGGGTTTTTTCCGAGAATCTGCTCAGGAATGAGTTTCGATCTCGGCCGTAAATCGTTTACGAATTACAGCTTCGGAGTCACGAGCGATCAGGACAGCGCTCGTGCGGCACGAAAGTCGTGGCCGCTCCGGACTCCGCTGCGAGAAAGGGACGAAAAGTGAAGTACACCAAGGTTGCCGCCGTCGCCGCCGGAACCCTCATGGCGATGGGCGCCGCTGCGCCGGCCATGGCCGACTCGGGTGCCGAGGCCATCGCCGCGCACTCCCCGGGCGTGCTCTCCGGCAACGTCGTGCAGGTTCCGGTCCACATCCCGGTCAACGTCTGCGGCAACACCGTGAACGTCATCGGTCTGCTGAACCCGGCCTTCGGCAACACCTGCGTCAACAGCTGAACAGCGGCTGGTTGAGCTGACCGCTCGCCGCCGCCGGGCCCCGGACCGCCACTGCGGTCCGGGGCCCACTCATTTTCCCGGGCCGGCCGAAAATCCCGCAGCCCGACGAGAAATTCGACGCCATGCAGTTGCCCGTTCGCCACCTGATCGTTACTCCTTATGAAAGCGGCAGAAGTCACAGCTAAAGAAGGCTGGTGCGGCGCGGGAACGCGACCGAAACAGATGCCGCTGCAGAAGGGAACCTGAAAGTGAAGTACGCGAAGACCGCTGCGTTTGTTGCCGGTTCCGTGGTTGCTCTCGGAACGGCTGCTCCCGCCTTCGCCGTTACTGAAGCCACGGCCCCCAACTTCAGCCTCGACAGCGGCCTGAACCAGGTCATGGCCGCCGCCCCGCAGGCCGTCGACCCGCTGGTCGACACGGTCGGCGGCGCCGCCGAGTCGGTGCAGGAGGACGGCACCGTCGGCAAGCTGGCGGGCGAGGCCACCGGTGCGGCCCAGGGCGCTGCCCCGCTGCTCGGCGGCGTGCCCCTCGGCGGCTGATCCGTCGGCGCGACGGCAATTCCTTCACAGAACCGCATTTTCTCCGGTGTCCCGGCGCACGCATTCAGTAGCGGCCCGGAAGACAAAACACCGTTCGAGTGAATAAGCACAACCAATCCCGCCGGAACGAGTTGAACAGAGCGCTCCGGATAGGCGGGCAAAAGAATACCTCGGAAGGGTTATTTCATGATCAAGAAGATTCTGGCCTCGGCAGCCGTCGCTGCTTCGGTCGTCGGTGTCTCCGCTGCGGTGGCCCCCTCGGCCATGGCGATCGGCAACGACGGCGGCACCACGTCGATCAACGGCAACGGCGCCTCGCAGGCGTTCGGCAACTCCGCCACGCACGGCGACTGGAGCCCGCAGTTCGCGCTCATCCAGGGTTCGCTGAACAAGCCCTGCATCGGCCTGCCGGCCAAGGCCAACGTCGGTTCCCTCATCGGCGCCGTGCCGATCGCGGTCCAGGACATCAACGTCCTGTCCTCGCCGCAGAACCAGCAGTGCACCGAGAACTCCACCCAGGCCAAGGGTGACGAGGCTCTGTCGCACATCCTCGACGACATCCCGGTTCTCTCCGGCAATGGCGTCGGCAACAACTGAGGTCGCGTAGGTCCGGGTCCTCGCCGCTGAATTCCTCGAGCTCGTCGGGGACGGCCCGGTTTCTGCCTGTTCGAAGTGCGTGAAACGTGGGGCCAGTTCATCCCGCGGCCACCGGTCAACGGTGGCCAGGACGGACTGGCCCCTCGTCGTGCGCCGGGTCAGAGCGGCAGGCCGCCGATCACCGGAACGTCAGGCACGCCCGGGATCTTGGGGAGTGCCGGGAGCCCCGCCAGGTCGGGGGCGGGCAGGCCGCCGCCGAGCACCACGCTCACGACGACGTTGAGGCTGCCGGTGATGGTCGCCTGGACGGCGGCTGCCACCTCGGCGGGCTTGCCCGACGCCGCGGCCTTGACCAGCGCGTCCACCTTCGCCTGAAGGTCCGCCGCCGCCTCGGCCTTCAGGACGGCGCCCGGATCGGGTTCGGCCTGCGGCCCCGGAGCGACACCCGGGGTGGCGACGTCCGGGGCGGGCAGGGTGGTCGCGGCCTTCTCCTTGAACGGTGCCAGGGAGTCGGTCACGGGGGCGGCGAGCTTCGTGGCCTCCGCCTCCGGCAGTTTGCCGTCCGGGGCCTTGAGCACGGCGTCGATCAGCTCGGTCACCGGGGCGAGAACGCCCGAGGTGTCCTTCAGGAGACCTGCTTGGGCGCCGAGTTGCTCGGCACCCGGGATGGTGGGTTCGGCGGCGAGGATGCCGGTGGAGTTGGCGGGCGACTCGGCCGCGGCCATCGCCTGGGCGCCGGCCGACCCTAGGGTGAGGGCACAGCAGGCGGCCGTCGAGACGAGGAGACCGGTCTTCCGGGAAATGCGCATGAAGCTTGTCCTTCCAGAAACGCTCGGATTGCGTGCCCTCTTCGTGGGAGGGCCACGACCACCGTGTAAAGGCCAGCTACCCGACGCAATCGGACGGGCACTCAAGGTGATCGGTGTTCGAGTGAGACCGGGCCTCTGAGCAGGCATTTCCGCGCGCACCAGTCCTGCCGCCATCGGGGGGACACGCCGGAGTGTCGGCCGGTGAGCGCCGCCTCCGGTGTGCATGTGCGGCGCGCGGAACGGGGCTTGGGCCGGATGGCCGAGGCGCAGGCTGCCCGGATTCGCCGCACGGGGTAGAGGCCCCTCATGGACCAGTACGACAGTCAACGCCCGTCGGGCGGCCGGCGGCCCGCGGAGGACAGCACACCGATCTACGACCGCCTGTTCGCGGAGTGGTGCGCGGCAGGCCGCAGCGTCGCGTCCGGCGCACCCTCCCACCTCGTACCGCGCCCCACGGGCGGTTTCGTCCCGGCGGCCCGCACGTCCGGCGAAGCCGGCCGTGAGTGAACGCGAGGCGTCGACCTTGCGCCGTATGGAACCCATTTGAGTGGTACTGCGGAACTGAATCCTCCGAATGGGGTTGATCAGTACGTTCCACAACGGGACGCTCCGAAAGGTGAAGCTTGATGAAGAAGATGATGGCCGGCGCGGCAGTAGCCGTGTCCCTGGTCGGTCTGTCCGCCGCTGCGGCCCCCTCGGCCATGGCGATCGGCAACGACGGGGGCACCACGTCGGTCAACGGCAACGGCGCCTCCCAGGCGTTCGGCAACGCCGTCACCGAAGGTGACTGGAGCCCGCAGACCCAGCTGGTCCAGGGCACCCTGAACAAGGCGTGCATCGGTCTGCCGGCCAAGGTCAACGCCGGTTCGCTCGTCGGCGTGCTCGTGCCCGTCGCCGTTCAGGACATCAACGTCCTGCACTCGCCGCAGAACCAGCAGTGCGCCGAGAACTCCACCCAGGCCAAGGGCGACGAGGCTCTGTCGCACATCCTGGACGACATCCCGGTGCTCTCGGGCAACGGCGTCGGCAACAACTGACGTTCCGAGCCGTGCGGGCGGTCCGGGGACTCTCCGGGCCGCCCGCACTCCCTTGTGCGGCACCGCGTACGACGATGCCCACCACTCCACGGGGGGTGGTGGGCATCGTCGTACGCGGTGCCGGGGGCTGTCAGCCCAGGCTGCGTACCGGCAGGAGGCAGATCGCGGACGTCTTGACGACCTCCTCGTCCGCCGCGAACGAACGCAGCAGTTCCTCGCTCACCGGCTGCCCCGGTACGCCCTCCGGCCACGGGCGGGTGGCGAACATTCCGTAGACCTCGCCCTGGGCCTCCGCCGCGGCCAGCCACTCCGGGGGTACCTGGTACTGCGCCTTGAAGTGGGGCATCGTCAGGACGGCCTGGCCGGCCTGCACGAGGAGCTTCACCGGGAGGCCCGGTGTCTCGGACGCCCTGGTGAGACCGCCGCCGACCGTCAGGCCGCTGCGCTCCAGCGCGGTGCGCATGGCGGCTTCGCCGGCCTCCGGGCCGTCCTGCCCGTCGCCGAGCGAGTAGGTGAGCAGGAAGGCGACGTCGTGGTCGCCCTCGGGGTGCCGGCCGCTCCAGCCGATCAGGATCTGGGTGCCCAACTGGGCTTGTGTGAACGTGCCGGTGGCGGTCTGGGGTGTGGTCATGCTCGGCACCATAACGGCCTGAGAGCGGTCGATGTGCACGCGTATCACCCGATCGGGGAAGCCTTCGGGATAACTCCGACGAACGTGTCCCATCCGGTCCGTCGATGTCCTCCGAGGGAGGCACCCGGAAATTCCGTTGACGCCGACCGGTGCCCCCGGGCTATGGTTGAACTCGTCCGCACACAGGGCCGGTAACAACCGGCCGTGTGCGTGAGCCGTGAGGAATCAGGAGGTGAGGACATTGATGACTGTCGTTGCGATGGGCGCTGCCCACAACCAGAAGAGCATCGTTCTCACCCCCGTGGCCACCGGCTGACCTTCTCGTACCTTTTCCGCGTCACTGTGCGCGGTGCCGGGGCCGCCCTTCGAAGGGTTCCCCTTGTCTTTCTCCTTTCTTCCGGTTCCGACCTCGTCGCACGCGCTGTCTCCGTACGGCTGGGACGAGGACTGGGCCGCCGCGTTCGCCCCGTACGCCGAGCAGGGTCTCCTGCCCGGACGTGTGGTGCGGGTGGACCGCGGTCAGTGCGACCTCGTCACCCCGAACGGCCCGATGCGGGCGGACACCGCGTTCGTGGTGCCCCGCGACCCGATGCGGGTCGTCTGCACCGGGGACTGGGTGGCCGTCGACCCCGACGGTGATCCGCAGTTCGTACGGACGCTGCTGCCGCGTCGGACGGCCTTCGTCCGCTCGACGTCGACCCAGCGTTCCGAGGGTCAGGTGCTGGCCACCAACATCGACCACATCGTCATCTGTGTCTCGCTCGCGGTCGAACTCGACCTCGGGCGCCTGGAGCGCTTCCTCGCGCTCGCCATGTCCAGCTCCAGCGGTGACGCGCTCCTCGGGGACGGACACACCGGCGCGGGGGCCGATCCCCAGCCGATCGTGCTGCTGACGAAGGCCGATCTCGTGCCGGACGTCGCCACGCTGTCCTATCTCGTCCAGGACATCGAGGCGATCGCGCCCGGCGTGCAGGTGCTGCCCGTCAGCTCCTCCACCGGTGAGGGCATCGACGTGTTCCGCGCCCTCGTCTCGGGCGGCACGAGTGTGCTGCTCGGTATCTCCGGCGCCGGCAAGTCCACCCTGGCCAACACTCTCCTCGGCGAGGAGGTGATGGACGTCAAGGCCGCCCGTGACGTCGACGGCAAGGGCCGGCACACCACCACGACCCGTAACCTCCTCGTCCTGCCGGAGGGGGGCGTCCTCATCGACACCCCCGGTCTGCGCGGGGTCGGGCTCTGGGACGCGGAGGCCGGTGTCGGCCAGGTCTTCTCCGAGATCGAGGAACTGGCGCAGCGGTGCCGCTTCCACGACTGCGCCCACGAGGCCGAGCCCGGCTGCGAGGTCCTCGGCGCGATCGAGGACGGCACGCTCGCCGTACGGCGCCTCGACAGCTACCGCAAGCTGCTCCGGGAGAACCACCGGATCGCGGCCAAGACCGACGCCCGGCTGCGCTCGGAGACCATGCGCGAATGGAAGCGCAGGGGCGCCGAGGGGCGCGCGGCCGTGGACTTCAAGCGGGGCCGGATGCGGTAGTGCCCAGGAGTACCGGTTCGACGTCCGAAAACCGCGAGTGCGGCACCGCAAGGTGCCGCACACTGGACGGTGTGATGGACGAACAGACCAGGTACGAGGCGGTGAGCAGCCGCGACGCAAGGTTCGACGGACAGTTCTTCTTCGCCGTCGCGACCACCGGCATCTACTGCCGGCCGAGCTGCCCCGCCGTCACCCCCAAACGGAAGAACGTGCGGTTCTATCCCACCGCTGCCGCGGCCCAGGGCAACGGATTCCGGGCCTGCAGACGCTGCCGCCCCGACGCCGTGCCCGGCTCCGCCGAGTGGAACGTCCGCGCCGACGTCGTCGGGCGCGCCATGCGGATGATCGGCGACGGCGTCGTGGACCGGGAGGGCGTCCCCGGGCTCGCCGGCCGGCTCGGGTACAGCGCCAGGCAGGTGCAGCGCCAGCTCAACGCCGAGCTGGGCGCCGGTCCCGTCGCGCTCGCCCGGGCCCAGCGCTCGCACACCGCGCGCGTCCTCCTCCAGACCACGGACCTGCCGGTCACCGAGATCGCCTTCGCCGCCGGCTTCGCCAGCGTGCGCCAGTTCAACGACACGATCCGGCAGATCTACGCCCGTACCCCCAGCGCCCTGCGCGCCGAGTCCGGGACCGGTCTGGGAGCAGGCGTACGGGAGGGGACCAGGGCCGGGATTCCGCTCCGGCTCGCCCACCGGGGACCGTACGCGGCCCGGCAGGTCTTCGACCTGCTCGCCGCCGGGGCGGTCGCCCGGATCGAGGAGACCACCGGGGTGCCGGGCCGCCGTACCTACCGGCGGACCCTGACGCTGCCCTACGGCGCGGGCATCGTCGCCGTCGACGAGGAGTCACCCGGGCCGTGGCTGGAGGCCCGGATCCACCTCACCGATCTGCGCGACCTGACGACCGCCGTGCAGCGGCTGCGCCGGCTGCTCGACCTGGACGCCGATCCCTGCGCCGTCGCCGAGACGCTCGGCGCCGATCCGCTGCTGGCGCCGCTGGTCGCCGCCCGCCCGGGGCTGCGCTCGCCGGGCGTCGCGGACCCGGACGAGTTCGCCGTACGGACGCTGGTGGGCCGTGAGGCCGCTCAGGAGCTGGTCGAGGAGTACGGAAAGGTCCTCGACGTGCCCTGCGGCGGGCTCACCCATCTCTTCCCCGAGCCGGGGGTGCTGGCCTGCGGGGCCGCGGACTCCGCCCTGCGGGCCCTGGCCGCCGCGCTGGCCGACGGCGCGGTGCGGCTCGACGCGGGCGCGGACCGGGACGAGGCCGAGCGGGCGCTGCTGCGGCTGCCGGGGATCGGTCCGGCGGAGGCGGCGCTGATCAGGATGCGGGCGCTGGGCGATCCCGATGTGGACCCGTACGGGACACCGGGCAGCGAGGCGTGGCGGCCGTGGCGGTCGTACGCCGTACGTCATCTGGAACGCGCGAGCTCTTAGCTCTCCTCGTCGAGGCCCCAGCTGTGGATCTTCTTCGGGTGGATGCGGATGACCTCCTCACTGAAGTGCGGACCGAGGTCGTGCGGACCCGTGAGGAGCTCGGCCTCGCCCCGGATGTCGATGCCCCGGACCGTCCACGGCTTGAGGCTGACGATGTCGTCGACGACCAGGGCCACTTTCGGATTGGCCTGGAGGTTGCGCCACTTCTTCGTCTTCCCCAGGGCGTAACCGCCGACGAGGATCGTGCCGTCGGGCTGGGGGAAGAAGCCGACCGGGTTCGCCTGGGGCTGGCCGTGCGGGTCGACGGTGGCCAGCCGTCCCAGCCGCTGGGAGGTGAGGTACGCGCGCTCGGCCTCGCTGAATTGGCTCATGGCTCAGCCTCACACGCGTACCGGGCCCCTCGCATCGGGGCATGGTCCTAGGTCGTGTCCGCAGAGTCTCGTCTGGCCGGCGGTACTTTGCGGACACTCCCTAATCCCCCGGACGCAGGTCCGGGCTCAGGCGGGCAGGCCCCAGCGCGGTGCTTCGGCGGTCGCGGGCACCGGGCGGATCGTCAGGTCGGGGCGGTCCCCGGCCGCTGTGATCAGGGCGGATCCGCCCTTGGGCAGGGCGATCCGGACGGTGCCGGGGGCGGTCTCCTCGTACGCCAGAGGGTGGCCGCTCCGGTCCCGGATCTCGATCGGGCCCTCGATGCCATGGCGTACGAGACAGGGCGCGCCGGCCTCGCTGGTCAGCCGGACCCACCGGGTCCGGCCCTCTTCCCGCACCGCGCTGAGCAGGAACGCGCCCTGGGTGCGGAAGTCGTGCACGGTCAGTTCGCGCCAGGCCGCGGGCAGCGCGGGGAAGACCCTGATCGTGTCGCCCCAGGACTGGCAGACCATGTCGTGCAGCGACTGGGCGGCGGCCAGCGGGGTCTCGATGACCGGGCCGGACTCCTTGTACATGGTGTTGGCCTGGATGAACTGCCGCATCAGGGTGGACAGGTACGTCAGCGCGTCCTCGCCCTTCCCGAGGAGCGCGGAGATCGAGGCGGCACCGGTGAAGGTGTAGCCCTGGAGGGCTCCGGTGAAGCCGACCCAGTGCGCCAGGGACTTCTCGATCAGGGCGCGTTCCTCGGTGGTGCGGCCCGTGACCTCGTGGAGCGGATAGACGGCGAGCAGGTGGGAGAAGTGCCGGTGCGACTTGGCGAAGGGGATGTCCGCGCCGATCATGTAGCCGTTCGCGTCGACCGGGTAGGGGGCGAGCCGGGTGAGGACCTCGCTCCAGCGGCCCGACATCTCGTCGTCCAGACCGAGGGTCCTCGCCGATTCGACGAGGGTGGCGCAGCCCCAGCGGAGCAGCATCAGGTCGTAGTTGCAGTCCCGGGTGATGCCGCCGTACTCGGGGGAGTAGGTGGCGGGCAGATGCAGTCTGCCGTCCGGGCCGGGGGTCAGGAAGTGCAAGTAGTAGGCGACGGCCCTGCGCAGGAGCGGGAACAGGGTGTCGCGCAGGACCGACTCGTCCATGGAGTGCCGGTAGGAGAGCCACACGTTGTGCAGGGCCCAGGTGAGGTTGCCGATCTCCGGGGTCGGCGTCGCCTCGCCCGGGATGCCGACCGGGAACGTGGCGTTGAGGGCGACGTCACCGCTGCGCAGCTTCATGTCGGTGGTGCGCGCGATGCCCGCCGAGTCCGGGCGGTAGGGCGCCGGCACCTGCTGGGAGAGGCTGTCACGGAACTCGCCCAGCGCCCTGGCGACCGCGTCCATGTCGAGGTGGTTGGAGCCGTGGAGCAGCCAGTACTCCAGCTGCACGTTGAGGTTCCACCAGGTGGCGGGCCAGGGCGTCGGCTCCAGCCACGGCCCGCTCGTCGCCATGACCGGGGCGTCCTTGCGGGCGGCTGCGGCGAACTTGTACAGCTGGATCCAGTAGAAGCGCTGGAGCCCGGCGTCCGGCAGGGAGAGGAAGCTCTTGCGGTAGTAGCGGAGCCACCAGGCGCGGTGGGCCGGGGTGTGGACGTCGTACGGGGCCGTGCTCGCCGCCCGCACGGTCCGTACGGCCCGGTCGCGGGCGGTGGTGCCGGGGAAGGAGTGGGCCACGCTCACGTACAGCGTGCGCCGGTCCTCGTCCTCCCGTATCCGCTCGTGCCACGCGGTGACGTGCTGGCCGCCCGCGAGCAGGGGCTGTACGGCGGCGTGGACCCCGTCCAGCTCCTCGACGGTGGCGGGCGGGTTGGGTCCGTAGCCGGGCGGGCGCGGCATGAACGCGACACGGGGGCTGACGGCCTGCGCGGGACGGAAGACCCAGCGGAAGTCCCGCTCGTCCCCGGCCGGGGTCACCTCGACGGCCATCAGCGCGGACGAGGTGTGGACGAACGCGCGCAGCGCGAGGCTGCCCCGGTCGGTCGTGACCGTGCCGGTCAGCTCCGCTTCGCGCAGGCCGAGCCGCCAGTCGACCGCGGTGATCGTGCCGACGGGCTCCAGCGTGAAGTGGCCGATCGGGAGGCGGGCGAGACCGAAGAGCGACCCGAACTCCGGCCGGTGGTCCTGCACCTCGGAGTGCTGGACGTTGAAGCGGACCGCGTTGGCGCCGGGCTCCGCGTAGATGCCCGAGCCGAGGAACCCGTTGCCGAGGAACGGGCCCTCGTACCAGGTCTTCGGCATCCGCTTCCAGACCAGGTCGGCATCGTCGAGGACGGTGCGCCAGCTGTCGGCGGGGGAGTGGACGACGGGCGCGGCGGCAGGTGCGGGACCCGTGAGCGCGGCGGCGGCCTGGGCGGGGACGGCGGCGCCGGCCAGCACGGCGCCACCGAGGGCGCTGCCGGTGGCGAGAACGGATCTGCGGGACGGGCAAGGTTCCGGAGCTGTGGGCAAGACGTCTCCTCGAAACTCAACGCACATAGATTCATCCGAGCTATACCTTCAGGGAAGGTAGGCATGGGGTGTCCGAGCGTCAATAGGCCGGAAGAGATCCGATGTGTAGAGGTGATGCGGAGGGATGTCAGCCCCAGATGACGGCGACGAGCCACGCGCCCGCCACCAGCAGGCAGGCGAACAGCTCCACCAGCACCGAGTAACCGGTCGCCCGCATGACGGAGCGCACCGACGCCCAGCCGGCGCCCCGGCTGCCCAGCCTCAGCCGCTCCGCACCGTAGATCGCCCCGACGTACCCCACGACCGCGCCCACCACGGGCAGCACGAAGAACCCGGCGATCGCCGCGATCCCGCCGAGCGTCAGCGTCTTGCGCGGGGCGCCCGACGCGGCGGGCCGGCGAGGCGGCAGCAGCGGTTTGAGCGCCTGGTTCAACAGGAGCAGGGCCGTTGCTCCGATCAGTACGACCCAGGCGTCCTGGCCCACGTCCGTCAGGGCCCACCACAGCACGGCGGCCCAGACCATCGCCGGCCCCGGAACGCCGGGCACCAGCACGCCGACCAGGCCGACCAGCATGACCACGCCGACGGCGACGAGCTGCCACACACCCATTCCACCAGCCTGCCGGAATCCCCCGATTCCTGCCCGTCAGCGCAGGTCCGAGGGGGTTCGCCGCCCGCCGTCAGGCCCGTGGCGTGCGCGCGACCCAGCCCCGCTCGTACGCGTGCCAGCCCAGTTGCAGCCGCGTCGACACTCCGGTCAGCTCCATGAGGCCCTTGACCCGCCGCTGGACCGTCCGCAGTCCCAGATCCAGCTGCTTGGCCACACTCGCGTCGGTCAGCCCGGCCAGCAGCAGCGACAGGATCTCCAGATCGGTCGGATCCGGCCCCGTCGTCTCCTCCTGCGCCCAGCCGCTCTCACCGAGCCGCAGCGGCATCGCGTCGCGCCACACCGCTTCGAACAGACCCATCAGAGACTCCAGCAGTCCGCTGGCATGGACGACCAGCGCCGCCGGCTCCGCACCGCGCCCCGTCAGGGGCACCATCGCCAGACTGCCGTCGGCCACGACCAGCTTCGTCGGCACCCGGTCGACCACCCGGCACTGCTCGTTGCGGCTCAGGGCCGCCGACAGCTCCAGGATTCCCGAGGGCAGCGCCAGCACCTCGCGCTCCACGACGACCCGGTAGGCCACCCCGCGGTTCGCCGCGCGCTCCTCCGACTCGTTCTCCATGCCGCTCACCGCGATCGGCTTCCCCGTGACCAGGGCGCAGACCTCCGACACCGCACCGAGCTGCAACTGATGGAAACGGTGGGTCACCGCGCTCGCTCCGGTCACCACCTCCACCAGGTCGTGCACCGCGGGCTCGCTGGCCTCCGCCCGGTACTCCTCGGCCAGCAGTGCAGCCGCCAGCTCCGCCTGCTCCAGCTCGTGCCGCTGCTGGATCAGCAGGGCGCCCAGCGCCACACCCGGCGGGGCGGCGACCCAGCGCCCGGGCCTCGCCGACGACTGCGCCGCGAGCCCCTGGTGCTCCAGCCGACGCAGCGCACGCTCCGTATCCGCCTGTGGAACCGCCAGTCGGTGCGCGAGATCGGAGACCTCCGCCGCCCCTGCCGCGACAAGCGCGCGGTACGTCGCTTCCTGTCTCTCGTCGAGACCTATCGCACCCAGCATCCTCGACCCTCCCCGGCCTTGGTGGTCGCACAACGTGTGCTCCGGCCGACCGGCCGTGGCGGAAAAAGGCCACGGCGTAAACCCGCCGCAGACATCATCCCCCGTACCAGTGGCCACTCTGTCAATGTGGCGCCACCGCAGCACCAACAACCTCCGGAACGTGGCGCCTTGCGCTGCTTCACACCGGAATGACCTGGGGAGAGCGATGCGCCCGATATCGCGTACGGCACTGGGACTGGCCACCGCCGCCGTCCTGGCCGTCACCGCGATCGCACCGTCCGTGGCGGCGCCACAGGACGATGCGACCACCGACAGACCGCTGACCGGCAGCGCGACCGCAGCCGCGAGGGCCGTCAAGCCGGTCACCGTCACCCTCGTGACGGGCGACAAGGTTCTGGTGACCACTGACGGTTCGGGAACCACCTCCGCCACCGCACTGCCCCGCGAGGACGGCACCGTCCCCCTCGTACAGACCCGGCAGTCCGGCAAGGACCTGTACGTCTACCCCGAAGCCGCCGTCGACGCCCTCGCCGCCGACACGGTGGACGAGGAACTCTTCAACGTCACCGGTCTCATCCGCCAGGGCTACGACGACGCACACGCCAAGACCGTCCCGCTGATCGCGACCTACACCGGGCAGGCCGCGCGCAGCGCTCCCGTCACCCCGCGCGGCGCCGAGCGCGGAGTCCATCTCGCGGCCATCGACGGCGTCGCGCTCAAGGCCGACAAGAAGAAGGCCACCGACTTCTGGGCCGATGTCACCGCCACGCGGTCGCGCTCGGCCGCCGGCCTCAAGAAGCTCTGGCTCGACCGCCAGGTCGAAGCCAGCCTCGACCGGTCGGCCAAGCAGGTCGGGGCCGACCTCGCCTGGGCCGCCGGCTACGACGGCAAGGGCACCAAGGTCGCCGTCCTGGACACCGGCGCGGACGCCGAGCACCCCGACCTCAAGGGCCGGATCGCCGCATCCGAGAACTTCACGGACTCCGACACCACGGACGACCGCCAGGGCCACGGCACCCACACCGCCTCCACCGTCGGCGGCAGCGGCGCGGCCAGCGACGGCAGGAACAAGGGCATCGCCCCCGGCACCGACCTCCTCGTCGGCAAGGTCCTCAACGACCAGGGCTCCGGCGCCTCCTCCTGGATCATCGCCGGCATGCAGTGGGCCGTGGACAACAAGGCCGACGTCGTCTCGATGAGCCTCGGCAGCGCCGTACCCACCGACTGCACCGACCCGATGAGCCTCGCCGCCGAGGAGCTCGGCCGGAGCAAAAACACCCTGTTCGTGATCGCGGCCGGCAACTCGGGCCCCTCCCTGAACACCGTCTCCTCACCGGGCTGCGCCCCCAGCGTCCTCACCGTCGGCGCCGTCGACCGCGACGACTCCACCGCAGGATTCTCCAGCCGCGGACCCGCGATCGTCTCGCACACCCTCAAGCCCGAGATCGCCGCCCCCGGCGTCGCCATCTCGGCCGCCGCGGCAGGCGGCCGTGGCCCGTACGCGTACCGGGCGATGTCCGGTACGTCGATGGCCACCCCGCACGTCGCGGGCGCCGCCGCCATCGTGAAGCAGCGCCACCCCGACTGGACGGCCCAGCAGATCAAGGCCGCGCTCGTCTCCTCGGCGAAGAGCGACATCCCCGGCGACGTACGGGAGACCGGCGGCGGCCGGCTCGACGTCGAGGCCGCCATCGGCACCCGGGTCACGGGCGCCCCCGCCGTCCAGGGCGGCACCTTCAACTGGCCGCAGGACGCCTCCGACCGCACCACCGTCGAGGTCCCCTACACCAACACGGGTTCCGCACCGGTCACGCTCTCCCTGCGCGTCGCGGGCGTCACCGGCAACGACGGCTCGGCCGTCCGCTCGGCCGTCGCCCGGCTCGCCGACCGCAAGGTCACCGTCCCGGCCGGCGCCACCGTCACGGTCCCCCTGACGATCGACCCGACCGCGCAGCTCGCCCGCAGCCAGTACGGCGACGTCACCGGACGCGTCCTGGCCACGGCCCCGGGCGGCGTCGACGTCTCCACCCCGTTCTCGCTGTACGTCGGCGCCGAGACCGTCACCCTGCGCGTCAAGCTCGTCGACCGCACCGGCAAGCCCGCGAGCGGCTCCTCCTCGCTCGACGTCATCGGCACCGACACCGCGACCGGCGAACGCCGCTTCAACGACGGCGCCACCGACCAGGTCTACCAGGTGCGCCCCGGCGCGTACTTCGTCTCCGGCTTCGTCACCTCGCCCGACCCGGCGGACGCCACCGGCAGGATGGTCGAGTCCGTCGGCTACCTCGCCAGGCCGCAGCTGAACCTCACCAAGGACACCACCCTGGTGCTGGACGCCCGCAAGGCCCACCGGGTCCAGGTGCGGACGGAGGACCGCACGTCCGAGAGCCGCTCCACGACGCTCACCTTCGGCCGCAGCTGGGACGACGTCTGGCTGCACTCGGGTTCCATCACCGGCGGCCGCGCCATCAAGAACTACGTGGTCGACGTTCAGGGCAAGGCGAGTGACGGCGACTTCGAGTTCGCCAGCTACTGGCGTGCGTACGCTCCGCAGATCGAGAAGCTCTCGGTCGTGGGCGGTGCCACACTGCACCCGCAGACGGCGAGCACCGGCTCCGTCAACCTCGACGGTACGGGCGAGGCACAGCTCGTCGACGCCGGCACCGGCACACCCGCCGAACTGACCGCCGCCGATGTCGCGGGCAAGATCGCCCTGGTGAAGGTCGCCGACGACGGATTCATGACCGTCCAGGCGCGGAACGCCGAGGCCGCCGGCGCAAAGGCGATCATCGTGCACCGGCCGTCCGCCGGCGCCTGGCTGCCGTCCGTCGGCTACGGCCCGGCGCCGCTGCCCTCCCTCGGAGTCGAGGCGAGCGAGGCCGCCGGACTGACCGCCGCTCTCGCGGATGGTCCCGTGACGCTGCGCTGGAAGGGCACGGCCGCCAGCCCGTTCGTCTACAACCTAGGCTTCCCCGAGACCGGCCCGGTCACCTCGGACCGTACGTACAAGGTCCGTGACAGCAAGCTCGGTAAGTCCACGGCCACGTACGAGGCCATGGGCATCGCGGCCGACTACGTCGACTCGATGGTCGTCGCCGGGCCGTTCGGCGCACGCTTCAACGCCGGAGTGTTCGACACCGTCGCTGCCCCCGGCAAGCGCACCGAGTACTACTCGGCGGGCGACCGCCGCTGGGAGCGCTACCTCTCCTCCAGCTTCCCCTGGGGCGAGACCATGTTCGACAAGCCCCGTACGTACAAGGAGGGCCAGCAGCGCACGGAAAGCTGGTACCGGGGCATCCTCGGCCCGTCGACGCCGCTCACCACGCAGGGCGAGCAGCTGCTCGCCGCCGAGCGTCAGGACAACCTGATCGGCGTTGCCCCCGGCTTCTGGGCGGACAGCGAACACGGCGGTATGCAGGGCTCCTTCGGAGACCTGGGCGGCATGACGCTCAAGAGCGGTGGCGAGGTGCTCGGCCAGTCCGGCTGGCCTTCCGGGGTGTTCACCGTCCCGGCCGGGGACGCGGCGTACGAACTGACCATGATGACCATGAAGGTCGGTCAGCCGGCTGCTGTGTGGAAGCGGTCGACCCGCACCGAGACAACGTGGAAGTTCCGCTCGCACCGCGAGGAGAACACCTACTCCCAGGGCATTCCGCTGCTCTTCCCGCACTACGACCTGGAGACGGACGGACTGAAGACCCTCGCGGCACAGGACGGTCAGAAGATCGGCCTGAGCGTCAGCGGCCACGCCGGCTACACGCCCGGCGAGCTCACGGCGGCCACGGTCTCCTACTCGTACGACGGCGGTGAGACCTGGTCCCGGGCCACCACCGCTCGCGACGGCGGCCGGTGGACGGCGACCGTCGATCACGCGGGTGCGGCGGGCAAGCCCGTCACTCTCAAGACTGAACTGACGGACGCCAACGGAAACTCCGTCATCCAGACCGTGGTCGACGCGTACGCCGTGCGCTGACCACGTCCCGACCGGTCCGCCGGGCGTCCCTCCCGTGGGGGGTGGGGCCGCCCGGCGGACCTCTTTTTCCGGATGACCCGTTTTCGTACGCCTCCCGCGGTGGACAATAAGGGCATGAGTCAGCAGGGGGAGAGGCCCGCCGCCCACGAGGACGACTGGTGGCGCAGGCTGTACGACGAGACCGCACCGGACACCGGCCCGAGCGGCGCGGCCGACAGTCTCGACGACCGCTTCGACTCCGCGTCGGATGCGGTGGGTTCGGCGGCGGACCGCGTGGACGCCGATCCGGTGCGGGAGCAGGTGGCCGAGGGCGAGCGGGAGCCACGGTCGGCCTCGGCCGTACCGGCGCAGGAACGGATGGCCGAGACGCAGCCGCAGACGCCGGCGGAGTTGCAGACGCCGACGGAGTCGCAGCCTCGGCCGCCGACGGAGCTGCCGGTTCCGGTTCCGGGGCCGGGGCCCGTGCCTGAGCCGCCGTCCGGGCCCGTGCCGCCGCCCGTGCCCGTACCGCCCACCACGTCACCGCCCGTCATGGCGGTCCGGGCTCCCTGGGAGCCACCGTCCGGATCCCGGCCGCCCCGCACCTTCCCCGCCCCTCCGCCACAGCCGCCCACTCCGCCGCCGCCCCCGGTGGCCGAGTCGGCAGAGGCGGCCGGGGCGAGCGCCGGTGCCGGTGAAAGGGAGCCCACCACCCGCACCGCCACCGACACCGTCCCGGACGGCGTCCCCCTTCCCGCCTCCCGCCCCCCGCTCGACTACCTCGGCGACCGGCCGCCGACGTACGACGCCGAACCCACCGCCCTGCCCGCCTCCAGTTCCATGGACCTGCAGGGGCTCGTTCCCGACACCGTGCTCGACGGCGCCCGGTACGGCACGTACACCCTGCGCGCCGCCTCCGTGCGCGGCGACTCCGCCCGCTTCCGGGGCGAGCCGCGCCGCGACGCCCTGCTCACCGCGCGCTTCGGAGCCGCCGAAAGCGCCCTCGTCCTCGTCGCCGTCGCCGGCGGCGCACGCGCGGCCGAAGAAGCGCACCTCGCGGCGGCCGACGCCGTCCAGTGGATCGGCGGCGCCGTCGGCCGAAGCCACGCCCGGCTTTCCGACGACATAAGGGCGGGCCGCCGCGGCGACCTCAAATCGGGTCTGCACCGCCTCACCGACCGCACCTACGGCAAGCTCCGCGCCCGTGCGGCCGAGCTCGGGCTCGAACCCGGCGACTACACCGCGAGCCTGCGCTGCCTCCTCCTGTCGGCCGATCCGCAGTGCCGCACCCGCATCTTCTTCGGCGTCGGCGCCGGCGGCCTCTTCCGGCTCCGCGACGGCGTGTGGCAGGACCTCGAACCCCGCGTCCCGGACGCCGGGGCCGTCACCGGCGAGGCCGTCGTCGGCTTCGGGTCCGCGCCGCCCGGCGGAGCGGACAGCGAGGAGGGACCCGACGGCGACCGGCTGACCATGGATCTGCAGATCACGACGCCCCCGTCCCCGTACGTCGAGAGCCCCGTGCCCCCGCCGTCCGAACCCTTCCGCTTCCGAGCCTCCGTCGCCTGTCCGGGCGACACCCTGCTGCTGTGCAGCAACGGCCTCGCCGACCCGATGCGCGGCGAACCCGCCCTCGCCAAGGAACTCGCCGAGCGCTGGTCGGCCGCCGGACCGCCGGGACTGGCGGCCTACCTCGCGGACACCCAGCTCCGGATCAAGGGGTACGCCGACGACCGCACGAGCGCGGCCGTCTGGGAGGCGTGATCGCACGGCCCATGGGTTGATGGACTCCGGAAGAGCACGGAGCACAGCGGAGAGGGTGCGCCCCCATGGCCAAGCAGAACGTGTCGGAGCAGTTCGTCGACATCCTCGTGCGGGCGGGGGTGAAGCGGATGTACGGCGTCGTCGGCGACAGCCTCAACCCCGTCGTCGACGCCATCCGGCGTAACGCGGCCATCGACTGGATCCAGGTCAGGCACGAGGAGACCGCCGCGTTCGCCGCCGGTGCGGAAGCCCAGATCACCGGCAGTCTGGCGGCCTGCGCCGGCTCGTGCGGGCCCGGGAACCTGCACCTCATCAACGGCCTCTACGACGCCCACCGCTCCATGGCCCCCGTGCTCGCTCTCGCCTCCCACATCCCGTCCAGCGAGATCGGTCTCGGCTACTTCCAGGAGACCCACCCGGAGCTGCTCTTCCAGGAGTGCAGCCACTACAACGAGATGATCTCCCACCCGCAGCAGATGCCGAGGCTGCTCCAGACGGCCATTCAGCACGCGATCGGCCGGGGTGGCGTCAGCGTCGTGTCGATGCCGGGCGACGTCGCCTCCCGCCCCGCCCCGGAGAAGTCGATCGAGCACGCCCTCGTCACCTCCCGGCCGACGGTCCGGCCCGGGGACGGGGAGATCGAGAAGCTCTGCCGGATGGTCGACGAGGCGAAACGGGTGACCCTGTTCTGCGGCAGCGGCACCGCGGGCGCGCACGCCGAGGTCATGGAGTTCGCGGAGCGGGTGAAGTCCCCGGTCGGGCACGCGTTGCGGGGCAAGGAATGGATCCAGTACGACAACCCGTACGACGTCGGCATGAGCGGGCTGCTCGGCTACGGGGCCGCCTACGAGGCCACCCACGAATGCGATCTCCTCATCCTGCTCGGCACCGACTTCCCGTACAACGCCTTCCTCCCCGACGACGTGAAGATCGTCCAGGTCGATGTGCGCCCCGAGCGCCTGGGCCGGCGGTCCAAACTCGACCTCGCCGTCTGGGGCGACGTCCGCGAGACACTGCGCTGTCTCACCCCGCGGGTGAAGGCCAAGAGCGACCGCAAGTTCCTCGACCGGATGCTGAAGAAGCACGCGGACGCGCTGGAAGGCGTGGTCAAGGCGTACACGCGCAAGGTCGAGAAGCACGTGCCGATCCACCCCGAGTACGTCGCCTCCGTCCTCGACGAACTCGCCGACGACGACGCCGTGTTCACTGTCGACACCGGCATGTGCAATGTGTGGGCCGCGCGCTATCTGACGCCCAACGGCAAGCGCCGGGTGATCGGTTCGTTCAGCCACGGATCGATGGCCAACGCGCTGCCGCAGGCGATCGGCGCGCAGTTCGTCGACCGGAACCGGCAGGTCGTCTCGATGTCGGGCGATGGCGGATTCACCATGCTCATGGGCGACTTCCTCACCCTGGTTCAGTACAACCTGCCGGTGAAGGTGGTCCTCTTCAACAACTCCTCGCTCGGCATGGTCGAGCTGGAGATGCTCGTGGCGGGGCTGCCCTCGTTCGGGACGACGAACAAGAACCCGGACTTCGCCGCCGTCGCGCGGGCCTCCGGAGCCTACGGAGTACGGGTCGAGAAACCCAAGCAGCTCGAAGGCGCCCTCAAGGACGCCTTCAAGCACAAGGGGCCCGCTCTCGTCGACATCGTCACCGACCCGAACGCGCTGTCCATCCCGCCGAAGATCAGCGCCGAGATGGTGTCCGGCTTCGCGCTCTCCGCCAGCAAGATCGTGCTGGACGGGGGAGTGGGCCGCATGCTCCAGATGGCCCGCTCCAACATGCGCAACGTGCCCCGACCTTGACGGCCCGACAGTGCACGTTTCCCGCGCCGGGGGTCCTCTGTGCCCTCCTCACGCCGGAGTCAGCCTGACCGTCAGGATCTGGAACGGCCGCAGCGACAGTACGAGACCGTCCTCGTCCGTCTCCGCCTCGTGCAGCGGCCGTTCCAAGAGGTCGGTGATCTGCGCCCGCACGACGGGGAACGAGGTGCGCAGCCTCGCATCGGCGCGCCCGCCCGCCGATTCGTAGAGCCGCACGACCACATCGCCGCTGCGGTCCTCCGCGAGCTTCACCGACTCCACGGTGACCGCCGGATTCCCGGTGGCGACGAGCGAGGGCACCACCGGTGCCACCGCCGCCCGCAGTGGCAGATTGAGGGCGAGCCCCTCCCGTACCGCGTCCGTGACCTCGGCCCCCGGCGCCAGCGAGTAACGGAACCGGTGCGTGCCCAGGTCGGTCTCGGGGTCGGGGCTGTGCGGGGCGCGCAGCAGCGTCAGCCGTACCGTCGTGCCGAGACCCGAGGCGTGCGGGATCCGCGTCACGTCGTGGCCGTACGTCGAGTCGTTGAGGAGCGCGACCCCGTAACCGGGCTCCGCCACCCGCAGCCACCGGTGGGCGCAGATCTCGAAGCGGGCCGCGTCCCACCCGGTGTTGTCGTGCGTGGACCGGTGGACATGGCCGAACTGGATCTCGGCCGTGGAGCGTTCGGCATGCACGTCCAGCGGGAAGGCCGCCTTGAGCACCTTCTCCGACTCCTGCCAGTCCACCTCGGTGTCGATGTCGAGCTGCCTGCTGCCCGCCGCGAGCCGCAGCTCCTGCACGACCCGCGACCTCCCGAACGAGCGGACCACACGCACGGCGGCCCGCAGGGGCCCCTCCTCGACCAGCTCGACCGATTCGGCCTCGGTGAGATCGGTGCGCGAACGCAGATAGTGGCGGTCGATGTCCCAGGCATCCCAGTGGTTGGGGTGATCGGGGTGCAGCTGAAGGAGGTTGGCCCGGTGCCCCGGGGCGAGGACGTCCCGCCCGGCATCGAGATCGCGCACCGCGCAGACCAGCCCGTCGCCGTCGACCGTGACGCGCAGCAGCCCGTTGTCGAGGACGAGGCAGTTCTCCGGCGCCCGGACGGCGGTCACCGGATGCCGCGCGACGGCCGAACCGTCCAGCGGACCCGCCCCCAGCCCCGGCGTCCGCACCAGCACCGCCGTACGACCGTCGCCCAACGGCTGCGTATGCGCTCCCGAAGGCAGGACATCAGTCGCCTCCGCGTCGAGCTCGATCACTTGATCCCGTTCGTACGGAGACGAGTTGAGGGCCACCATCCCCTCGGGGTCTCCGAGCGAGGTGACCGCCTCGGCGACCAGGTCGGCCAGCTCCGCGCGCACCTCCTCGTACGTGTCACGCGCCTCGCGATGCACCCACGCGATGGACGAACCGGGCAGGATGTCGTGGAACTGGTGCAGCAGCACGGTCTTCCACACCCGGTCCAGCGCCTCGTACGGATAGGCGTACCCCGGCGACCTCAGCGCAGCGACCGTTGCCCACAACTCGGCCTCGCGCAACAGGTGTTCGCTGCGACGGTTGCCCTGCTTCGTCTTGGCCTGCGTGGTGTACGTCGCGCGGTGCAGCTCCAGATACAGCTCGCCCGACCAGACCGGGGCCTGGGCCCCGTACTCCTCCTCGGCCGCCGCGAAGAAGGCCGAGGGCTTCTCGACCTCGACCCGGGGCGAACCCTCCAGATCCCGGAGCCGGCGCGCCCGCTCCATCATCTCCCGGGTCGGACCCCCACCGCCGTCGCCCCACCCGAACGGGACCAGCGAGCGGGAGGCCCGCCCTTTCTCGGCGAAGTTCCGCTCCGCGTGCGCGAGTTCACTGGCATGCAGCTGGGAGTTGTACGTGTCCACGGGAGGGAAGTGCGTGAAGACCCGGGTGCCGTCGATGCCCTCCCACCAGAACGTGTGGTGCGGCATCTTGTTCTGCTGGTTCCACGACAGCTTCTGCGTCAGGAACCACCGCACCCCCGCCAGCCGCGCGAGCTGCGGGAACGCCGCCGTGTAGCCGAAGGAGTCCGGCAGCCAGATCTCCTCCGTCTCCACTCCCAACTCCTGCTCGAAGAAACGCTTTCCGTGCACGAGCTGCCGCGCCAGCGCCTCGCCCCCCGGCATGTTGGCGTCCGACTCCACCCACATCGAACCGACCGGCGACCACTGCCCGTCCGTCACGGCCTGCTTGATCCGCTCCCAGATGTGCGGCTGGTTCTCCTTCACCCAGGCGTACTGCTGGGCCTGGGAGCACGCGAAGACCAGCTCCGGGTAGTCCCGGGCCAGCGCGGTGACGTTGGCGAAGGTGCGCGAGGCCTTGCGCACCGTCTCCCGCAGCGGCCACAGCCACGCCGAGTCGATGTGGGCGTGCCCCGCCGCCGAGATCCGGTGGGCGCTCGCCGAGGCGGGCCGGGACAGCGCATCGGCAAGCTCCGCCCGGCCCGCCGACGCCGTAGCCGCCACCTCGTGCAGATCGAGCGCGTCGAGCATCCGCTCCAGCGCCCGCAGGATCTCGTGGTGTCGTGAACGGTCCTCGGGAAGCTCCCGCATCAGCTCGGACAACACCTCGATATCCAGGACGAGATGCCAGACCTCCTCGTCGAGAACGGCGAGCTCGGCCGAGGCGAACCGGTAGATCGGACGGTCGCCCGCGGTGGTCACGTCCCCCAGGTGGGTCGGCTCGAAGCCCCGCTCCAGCACATAGGGGTTGGACGCCGCCTCCAGGAGCAGTGCGACGGGCTCCCCGCCGGCCGCCTCGGCCGCGACGAGGAGATGGCGGTTGCGCGGGTGGATGCCCTTGAGGGGGACGCCGTCGGAGTCGTACAGCATCCCCTCCGCCTGGAAGCCCGGGCCGTGACCGGAGAACCCCGGGTCGACGACCACCTCGACCCGGCGGCCCGCCCACTCCGGGGGCACCTCGCCCGTCAGCCGGAACCAGCTGGTGGACCACGGCCTTCCCCACTCCGCACCGGCTTCGAAGGGCTCGTACGTCCCCTTCAGCGCCTCCGCCACCGGTACGGGTTCGCCGGGGGCATGCCAGACGGACAGGGCGAGCGGGGTCCGCGCCGTGTACTGGGCGGGGCGGATGAACTGGTTGAGGGCGCGTTCGAGACGGCCCTCCACCAGTGCGCGGTCGTCGTGCATCACGGCTCCTCGGGGTCGGCACCTGCGGATATCCATGGCTCTACTTCCCCGAAGGGGACGGCGACACCCGCGGGGAAGAGGGGAGTGTTTTGCGGCCCGTGATCCCATGACGACACGTCATATTCCGTGCTTTCGCGCACCCTTGGCACTCACAGAGCAATGTGACATATTACTGCCGTGCTCACGAGACACCCCCTGGACGTCGTCATCGTCGGAGCCGGCGTCGTCGGCGCCGCATGCGCCTACTACGCCACCCGGTCCGGACTCGACGTCGCAGTGGTCGACCGCGGCCCGGTCGCGGGCGGCACCACCGGAGCGGGCGAGGGAAACCTCCTCGTCTCCGACAAGGAGCCCGGACCCGAACTGGACCTCGCCCTGCTGTCCAGCGCCCTCTGGCAGGAACTCGCCGACGAACTGCCGGCGGACATCGAGTTCGAGCGCAAGGGCGGGCTGGTCGTGGCAGCCGGCGAGGCTTCGCTCGCCACGCTCACCGCGACAGCGCGGGGCCAGAACACCGCTGGTGTGACGGCGTACCCGGTGACATCACACGGTCTGAAAGACCTCGAACCACACCTGACACCCGGACTCGCGGGCGGCTTCCACTACCCGCAGGACGCCCAGGTGCAGCCCGCCCTGGCCGCCGCCCATCTGCTGCGCGCGGCTCGCGATGCCGGGGCGCGGCTGTACGCGGGCGAGGAGGTCGTCGCGGTGCTCACCGGCCCCACGGGCGACGTGCGCGGCGTCCGCACCAGCCGGAGAGAACTGCACGCCCCCGCCGTCGTCAACGCCGCCGGTACCTGGGGCGGCGAACTGGCCGCCCTGGCCGGAGTCGAACTGCCCGTCCTGCCGCGCAGGGGATTCGTCCTCGTCACGGAACCCCTGCCGCGGCTGATCCGGCACAAGGTGTACGCCGCGGAGTATCTGGGAGACGTGTCCAGCGGATCGGCCGCGCTCCAGACCTCCCCGGTGGTGGAAGGAACGCCGTCCGGCCCCGTACTGATCGGGGCGAGCCGCGAACGGGTCGGATTCGACCACTCCTTGTCCGTCCCCGCCGTCAGCAGGCTGGCCGCTCAGGCCGCCGCACTGTTCCCGGTCCTGGCCGATGTCCGGGTCATGCGCGCCTACCACGGGTTCCGCCCGTACCTGCCCGACCACCTGCCCGCCATCGGGCCCGACCCCCGGGCTCCGGGCCTCTTCCACGCCTGCGGACACGAGGGCGCGGGCATCGGGCTGGCACCCGCGACGGGACGACTGATCGCCGACGCGCTCCGGGGCGACGCCCCCGTCCTCGATCCGGCGCCGTTCCGGCCCGAACGCTTCGACCATTCCCGGGAGGCGGCGTGAACACCGACGGTGGAGAGTCCGTGCCGCGCACCGAGGCATATGGAGCCCCTGTGACACGTACGCCCGGCCGCCCGAACGGCAGCCTGCCCGGTCGTGTACTTCGCCGGATTTCCGGGCGCGGGCACGCGGGCACACCCGCACGCGCACGTGACGTTGCCGAACTGGTCGGGGCGTCGCCGGGAACGGAGTTCGAGCTCTCCTTCGACGGGCGCCCGATCCGCGCCCTGCCCGGACAGAGCATCGCCGCGGCGCTCTGGACGGCCGGCATCCTGTCCTGGCGCACGACCCGGGTGAACGGGAATCCACGGGGCGCCTTCTGCGGAATCGGATCCTGCTTCGACTGCCTGGCCACGGTCAACGGCCGCCCCAACCAGCGGGCCTGCCTGCTGCCCGCACGCCCCGGCGACACGATCACCCCACAGAAGGGCGACGGACATGGCGAACTCCTCCGGTGAACCAGGTGTCGAGCGACCGGGTCCCCGCGACCGCGAACACCGATCCGGCCGGGAAGAGTTCGGCGATCCCGCGCCGTCCGATCTCCTCGGTCTGCCCGATCCACCCGACCTTGCCGTCGTGGGCGCCGGGCCCGCAGGCATGACAGCGGCGGTCACCGCAGCCGATCACGGGCTCGACGTGGCTGTCCTCGATGCTGCGGCGGCGACCGGCGGTCAGTACTACCGCTCCCCGGCCCCCGCCCTCGGCGCCACCCGGCCGGAGGTCCTGCACCACGACTGGGCCGCGTACGAGAGGCTTGCCGGGCGGTTCGAACTGCACCGACGTGCCGGTCGCATCCGCCATTTCACATGGCACCAGGTATGGGCCGTCGAAAGCACGGGGGACACCTGGACGCTGCACGCGGTCACCGGGCCCGAGGGGACGGGCAGTGCGGCCCTCGAAGCGCGACATCTGCTGGTGGCGACCGGATCCCACGAGCGCCAACTGCCTTTCCCCGGCTGGACTCTGCCCGGTGTCGTGGGAGCGGCAGGCGCGCAGGCCATGCTCAAGTCCGGCCTGGCCCTGCCGGGCCGTCGCATCGTCGTCGCGGGCAGCGGACCGCTCCTCCAAGCGGTCGCGGCCTCCCTGGTGAAGGCGGGCGCAGACGTTCCGCTCCTCGTCGAGGCGGCCGGATACACGGCGTACGCGAAGGCACCGCGCACCTTGGCCGCCAATCCCGGGAAACTGGCGGAGGGCGCACGCCACGGGGCTGCGCTCCTGCGCCACAAGGTGCGGGTCCTGACCCGCAGTGCGGTGACGGCCGTCCATGGTGGCGACCGGGTAGAAGGTGTCACCGTCAGCCGCCTGAACGGAAGTTGGCGTCCGATCCCGGGCTCCGGCCGACACTACGACTGCGATGCCCTCGCCGTGGGACACGGGCTCGTACCCCAACTGGAACTCGCCACGGCCCTGGGCTGCGCCACCCGCACCGGCACCGACGGAACGCACGCCCTGGTCCTGGACGAACAGCTGCGGACCACGGTGCCCGGAGTGTGGGCCGCAGGTGAGGTCGGCGGTATCGGTGGCGTTGAACTTGCCAGGATCGAGGGTGAGTTGGCGGCGCTCTCGGTGGTCCGTCATGCGCGAGGGGTAGCGACTTCGAGGGGGCGGGGCCATGGCGGCAGGACCGCCGCCCTGGTCCGGGGCCGTCGCAGAATGCGTGCCTTCGCCGATGTGATGGGTGCCGTGCACCGGCCTGGATCCGGCTGGCGGGGATGGCCGGCCGAGGACACCGAGGTCTGCCGGTGCGAGGAGGTCACCGCCGGACGTATTCGCCGTGCGGTGGACGAACTCGGCGCAGGAGACGCCCGCAGCGTCAAGCTCCTCACCAGGTCAGGAATGGGCTGGTGCCAGGGGCGCACCTGCGGCTTCGCCGTACGCGAACTCGCCGGTCCGGAAGATGTTTCCGCAGCCGGCACGACCGCCGACCGCCGACCCTTCGCCTGCCCGGTACCACTGTCCGTACTCGCTGAAGCGGCTGAAGCGGCTGAAGCGGCTGAGGCGGATCGGGTCGTCGACGGCGGCTGCGCCGGAGAAGTCCGCCCGTAAGTCCGTGGCAGGCCATTTCACGGTCACACCTGCTATCGCACGGTCACACCTGCTATCGCAGGGTGACATGTCACATCTCCTATAGCTGTCTTACCTCTTACCGCTCGCATCTCCCGCACCTCTCGTACAAGGAGTCCCGATGCAGACAGACACCGTCCACGCCCCCCGCACCCGCCCCTGGCACGGCGTCATGGTCGCCACCCCTCTTACCCTGCGCGCCGACGGTTCCGTCGACTTCGATGCCTATGGGGAGCACGTCCGCAACCTCGTCGAGGCAGGCTGCGACGGCGTTGTGCCCAACGGCTCCCTGGGGGAGTACCAGACCCTCACCGACGAGGAGCGGGACCAGGTCGTCCGGGTCGCGGTCGACGCGGCCGGCGACGGCGCCAGGGTCATGCCCGGTGTGGCCGCCTATGGCAGCGACGAGTCCCGTCGTTGGGCCGAACGGGCCGCGGAGGCGGGCGCGGGTTCGGTCCTCCTGTTGCCCCCGAACGGCTACAAGTGCGAGGAGGACGCCGTCCGGGCGCACTACGCCGCGGTCGCGGAAGTAGGGGTTCCAGTCGTCGCGTACAACAATCCGTACGACACCAAAGTGGATCTGACCCCCCGACTGCTGGCGCGGCTCCACCGCGAGAACAGCATCGTCGCCGTCAAGGAGTTCAGTGGCGACGTCCGCAGGGCCTACGAGATCGCCGAGCAGGCCCCTGGGCTCGATGTGCTCATCGGTGCCGATGACGTGCTGCTGGAACTGGCGCTCGCAGGAGCCGTCGGATGGATCGCCGGGTGCCCCAACATGCTGCCCACCACCTGCGTCGAGCTGTACCGGGCCGCTGTGACAGGTGACATGGCAACGGCTCTCCCCCTCTACCGTCAGCTCCACCCGCTGTTGCGCTGGGACTCCAAGCCGGAGTTCGTGCAGGCGATCAAGGCGTCCATGGATGTCGTCGGACGCCACGGCGGACCCACCAGGCCGCCCCGCTTCCCGCTGTCACCGGAGTCCGCCGCAGCCGTGCGCGCAGCGACCGAGAAGGCACTCGCCGAAGGCATGAACTGACCATGAACTGACCAACGGGCCTGCAGCGCCGTCGAGGCAGGTGCAGAGCATCCAGACCCAACGGAACACCAGAGGGGGACCCTTGCGGACACGTCACATCTTCCATGCGGTCGACTCACACACCGAAGGCATGCCCACCCGTGTCATCACCGGTGGCATCGGAACCATTCCCGGCGCCACCATGGCGGAACGGCGCCGCTACTTCCAGAACAACCGGGACGCGGTCCGTACCCTGCTGATGTACGAGCCGCGCGGGCACGCCGCCATGAGTGGGGCGATTCTTCAGCCGCCCACCCGCCCGGACGCGGATTTCGGCGTCCTCTACATAGAGGTCTCCGGGTTCCTGCCGATGTGCGGCCACGGCACGATCGGTGTGGCCACCGTCCTCGTGGAGACCGGCATGGTGGAAGTCACCGAGCCCGTCACCACCGTCCGGCTCGACACTCCGGCCGGGCTCGTATCGGTGGACGTGCGGGTTCAGGACGGCGCGGCCACGTCCGTCACCCTCACCAACGTGCCCGCCTTCTGCGCCGGACTCGACCGCAAGGTGGACGTTCCCGGATACGGCACGCTGCACTACGACCTCGCCTACGGCGGCAACTTCTACGCGATGCTGCCGCTGTCCGACGTCGGGCTCCCCTTCGAGCGTGCCCGCAAGGACGACATCCTGGCGGCCGGGCTCGCCCTGATGGACGCGGTGAACGCCACCGATCGCCCCGTGCATCCGGAGGACCCCGACATCAACGGGCTGAAGCACGTGCAGTGGATCGCACCCGGATCCGATGCCGCACACTCCCGGCACGCCATGGCCATCCACCCCGGGTGGTTCGACCGGTCGCCCTGCGGGACCGGTACGTCGGCCCGGATGGCACAGCTCCATGCGCGGGGCGAACTCGGTCTGAACACCGACTTCGTCAACGAATCGTTCATCGGTACCTCGTTCACGGGGCGGCTCGTCGAGGAGACCGCCGTCGCGGGTCTTCCCGCAGTCGTCCCGACCGTGACAGGCCGTGCCTGGATCACCGGGACGGCGCAGTTCTTCCTGGACCCGACCGATCCCTTCCCCGAAGGATTCCTGCTGTGACCTTGCCCCTGCTCGGCGCCGCCGACATCGAAGACCTCGGCCCCGGCGGGGCCGCGGACGCACTGGAGGCGGCGCTGCGCGGGGGACTCGATCCGGCGGCCACACCCGCGCGCAGTCATGTGACGGTCCCGGGCGGAGAGCTCCTGATCATGCCGGCAGCCACCCAGGAGGTGGTCGGCGTCAAGATCGCCGGCGTGGCCCCGGGCAACGCGGCACGTGGACTGCCACGGATCACCGGGAGTTATCTGCTGCTGGACGGTGCCACTCTGGTGCCCCTCGCCCTGCTCGACGGCGCCGCACTGACCACCCTTCGTACCCCGGCCGTGTCCGCACTCGCCCTTCGCCACCTGACACCGCCCTCGATCGGGCACCTCGTCCTGTTCGGTACCGGACCCCAGGCGTACGGGCACCTCGGTGCCGTACTCGCGGAACGCCACGTGGAAAGGGTCACCGTCGTCGGCCGTACCCCGCACCGAGTCGAAGCGCTGGTCGCGCACTCGCGTCGGCTGGGCGTCGCCGCCGGAGCCGGTGACGCGGACGCCGTGGCCTCCGCCGACCTGGTGCTCTGCTGCACCACGGCCGGAAAACCACTGTTCGACGGTGAGCTGGTGCGGGATTCGGCCACGGTCGTGGCGGTCGGCTCGCACACACCCGATGCGCGGGAGGTCGATTCGCGGCTGGTGGCCCGTTCCGCCGTGGTCGTGGAGGAGCGGTCGGCCGCCTTGGCGGAAGCGGGGGATCTTCTGCTCCCGATCGAGGAAGGGGTCTTCGCGGCCGAGGACGTCGCGTCCGATCTTGCGGAGTTGGTGACCCGTCCGGACCGTGCCGCGGAACTGGCCTCCGGCGTCCGGCCACGGTTCTTCAAGAGCGTCGGAATGGGCTGGGAGGACCTTGTGGTGGCGGCTGCGGTTCACCGCAACGCGCCTGCCGGAGCGTGATATCCACAGCTGGGAAGCGGCAGGTCCGAACGGCAACCTGCCATTGTATTCTGTGACTCCGCACGGTGCTGGAGGAACACACATGGCCCGCCTGACGTCGCTCAACGTGATCTCGGCGCAGGAGCATCTGCGTGACCGTGTGGCGCACGCGCTGAGAGCCGCGCTCATCGCCGGCGACCTCCGTCCGGGCACGATCTATTCAGCTCCCGCGCTCGCCTCCCAGTTCGGCGTCTCGGCCACTCCCGTACGCGAGGCCATGCTCGACCTGGCCCGGGAGGGTCTGGTCGAGGCGGTACGCAACAAGGGCTTCCGGATCACCGAGTTGACCGAGCAGGATCTCGACGACTTCACCGAGCTCCGCGCCATGATCGAGGCCCCGACGGTCGGCCGTATCGCCCGGATGGGCAAGGCATGGGAGTTGGCGGAGCTCCGGCCGCTCGCTCTGGAGATCGTCGAAGCCGCCCGGGCGAACGACATCCTGGCCTACCTGGAGGCCGACCGGCGCTTCCATCTCGAACTGCTCGGGCTGGCAGGAAACCGCCGACTGGTGGAAGAGGTCGGCAACCTGCGTAAGCGGTCGCGGCTCTTCGGTCTCAACAGGCTAGCCGAGACCGGGCAGTTGACGGCGTCGGCGGAGGAGCACGTCGAGCTCCTCGATCTGATGGTTGCCGGAGACGGCCCCCGCGCCGAGGCGTTCATGCTCGCTCACATGTCACATGTCCGAAAGCTCTGGGCGGCCCCCGGGGCCGAGGCGTCCGAGAGCGCCCCGCCCAAGCAGGTGTGGCTCGACCCCAGTGACGCCTGAGCTCCGTCGCCGACGACCGGCAGTTCGTCAACTCCTCAGCGCCGTAGGCCCGTCGTAGCCGTCGCGCTTGCCGCGTGCCTGCGGAGCCGTCCCGAGATCCTGCGGCACCCTTCCTCCGGCGCGCGGTCCGGGAAGGCATCAGCCCGCACCTACGCGTAACACCCCCATCCTTTGATCCACCCAACGCCCCTCAGTCGAGGGGCTGTTCGGCGTTTCCCGCGCAACCGGTGCGAGTGCGCCCGGCTCGGCTCATTGCTCCATCAGGGCTTCTGCGGCAGCGAGTTGTCGTGCAGATGAATGTGCGCGCAGCGTCTTCCTAAGACCATGTGACATGTGCAATTGTACAGCGCGCAGGATGCGAGGTCGTGCTCATGTCACGACGCGAGTGCAGTCGGACGACCCTGTTCGCCTTCACCTCTCGCTCCACCCCCCTACGGCCGCACCGTTCCCCGTGCGGCCAACACACCGCTGGGAGGCGGCACGTGATGAACCGAATGGTTCGACAGAGATTCACCGGGCTATCCACCGTGGTGCTGGCAGCTTGTCTGGGCGTCGGGCTGCTGTCCGCACCGAGCCGCGCAGCCGAGCCCCGTCCCCTCGTGGCCGCGGTCGAGTCACCGAGGAACGCCGATGCCGAGGCCCGTGCGGACGAGCCGGGTGGGCCGGCCGCCCAGGCGCTCACCGCGCCCTCCGACGAGGCCGGCCACGCCGACCGCGCAGCCCTCAAGCCCGCGGACCGCGCCCCCCTGTCCGCGTCGAAGGACGCGCTCAGGCGGGACTACGACGAGCCCGGAAGCGCGAACCCGAGTCACCCCGCCCCCTCCATGAAGGCCGCGGCGCGCGCCAAGGCGAAGTCCGCCGGAATCGCTGCCGTTGCAGCGTGCAATGTCACCGACTTCACCAGCCGCACCGGCAGCGCCCTCGTCCAGCAGGTCAAGGCGTCGACCACCGACTGCGTCAACACCCTGTTCGGCGTGAAGGGCAACGACGGCTATCTCGCCTTCCGCGAGGCGCAGATGGTCACCATCGCCGACGCCCTGCGCGACACCTCGGCGTCGTACCCCGGCGACAGCAGCACCGGAATGCCGCAGCTGGTGCTCTTCCTCAGGGCCGGTTACTACGTCCAGTACTACGACCCGTCGACGGTGGGCAGCTACGGCCCCGCGCTGAACACCGCCATCCGCGGCGGGCTGGACGCCTTCTTCGGCTCCTCCCACGCCTTCGACGTCACCGATGCCAACGGGGAGACCCTCTCCGAGGCGGTCACGCTGATCGACAGCGCCGTGCAGAACGCCCGGTACATCCACGTGGTCAAGCGGCTGCTGGCGAGCTACAACTCCTCGTACAACAGCTCCTGGTACATGCTGAACGCGGTCAACAACGTGTACACGGTGACATTCCGCGGCCACCAGGTACCCGAGTTCGTCCAGGCGGTGGAGGCCGACCCCAGCCTGCTCACCGCACTCCACGACTTCGCCTCCGCCCATCTGGACCTGCTGGGCACCGAGCGCTCGTACCTGACCTCCAACGCGGGCCGTGAGCTCGGCCGCTTCCTCCAGGAGGCTTCACTGCGCGACAGGACCGCACCGCTGGCCGCGGCACTGCTCAAGCAGAGCTCCATCACCGGCCGCACGGCAGCCCTCTGGGTCGGCGTCGCCGAGATGACCGACTACTACGACAGGGCCAACTGCGCCTACTACGACACCTGCAACCTGGCCGAACGCCTCAAGAGCGCGGTCCTGCCCGTCGACTACACCTGTAGCGACAGCATCCGTATCCGGGCCCAGGAAGTGTCGACGACCGATCTCGCCGCCAGTTGCACGAGCCTGCGCAACCAGGATGCCTACTTCCACGACATCACCAGGGACGGCGGCCCGGTCAGCGAGGACCGCAACAGCACCATCGAGGTCGTCGTCTTCGACTCGAGCACCGACTACCAGACCTACGCCGGAGCGATCTTCGGAATCGACACCAACAACGGCGGGATGTACCTGGAGGGAGACCCCTCCGCGGCGGGGAACCAGCCGCGCTTCATCGCCTACGAGGCCGAGTGGGTCCGGCCCGTGTTCCAGATCTGGAACCTCAACCACGAGTACACGCACTACCTCGACGGCCGCTTCAACATGTACGGGGACTTCGGCGCCGGCCTCACCACGCCGACCATCTGGTGGGTCGAGGGCTTCGCGGAGTACGTCTCCTACTCGTACCGCAATGTCACCTATGACGCTGCAATATCACAGGCCGCGAAGCGCACCTACACCCTGCGCACCCTCTTCGACACCACCTACGAGAACGCCGACCAGACGCGGATCTACAACTGGGGTTATCTGGCGGTCCGATACATGCTCCAGTCGCACCGCGCGGACGTGGACAGGCTGCTCGGGTTCTACCGCACCGGGGACTGGAACGCGGCCCGCACCCTGCTCACCTCCACCATCGGCAGTCGCTACGACGCCGACTGGAACTCCTGGCTGACCGCCTGTGGGGCAGGGGACTGCGGCAGCATCGGTACTCCGCCCGTCGACCAGGGGCCGGAGTGCACGGCCGCCGACACCCGTCAGCTGGACAAGGACTGCAAGCGCAGCGGGCTGACGGCGACGGCGGGCAACTACGCCTACCTCTACATCTACGTTCCCGCGGGCACGACGGAGCTGAAGATCACCGCGGCGGGCGGCACGGGTGACGGCGACCTCTACTACAACGCCAACGGCTGGGCGATGGTCTCCAGCTACACGTCCCGGGCGTCCGGCGCCGGGAACGAGCACACCCTGACCGTGCCGAATCCGAAGGCGGGCATCAACTACATCAGCATGTACGCCGCCCAGGGCTTCGGTGGCGTGAGCGTCTCCACCCGGTACTGATCGCCGTACCGGCCCCGGAGCGACCGGGCCGGGCGACGGCGGCAGCCGGCGGATCCACCGCCGTCGCCTCCGTCGCCCGCCTGGACCGCTTCCTCCGCGAGCACCGCGCCCGGTCAGGTCAGGTCACATCAGGCGCAGCGCATCCGGGCCCGCCCGTTCCCTGATGATCTCCACCAGCCGGTCGAAGAGGGTCGGACCCCGGCCTGCCAGGGCCTCACCGAGTTCCGCCTGGAGTCGGATCCGCGAGGTGGGGTGGGCACGTTGCGCGAGGCGCCTCAGATAGCGCGCCGTCTCCGGGTGGCCCAGGGCTTCGGCGGACCGTGTGTGGTCGCGCCACTCGATGACGAAGTCCTCGTCGTCCGGGGTGCCCATTCCGCCGCTGAGGCAGTCCGCGAACGCGTCGAGGTTGCGGCCGAAATAGCCACCGGGTCCGTTCACGGCTTCGCCGATCACCTCCCAGAACCGCTCCAGGCCGGTGACCTCGGAGCCTTCGATCACATAGGTCACGGTCATGCCCGGAGCGTACAAGTCCGGACCGGGGACGGGAGGTGGCCGGTGGTCAGCAACCGTGGTCGACCAGGTCGAACGACTCGTAGTGGTCGGCGGTGTAGTAGTCCTCCCGGACCTCTTCACCGGTGACGATGCGGCGGGCGCCGCGGGTCGGGGAGCCCGGGGTGATGACGGTGTACTCGTGGTAGTAGCCGGTGCCCTGACTCGGCAGGATGCCTTCGCGGTTCTGGAAGACGGTGCCGTCCTGGTCGTACGGGAAGGGCCCGCCCGCGTCGATCAGGTCGAGGGTGTCGTGTGCCTGGGAGGGGAGGTCGGAGTAGCAGATGCTGCCGACCGACAGGGCGGCCGGCGGAGTCGCGGCCGATGCGGTGACCGGGCCGCCGACGAAGAGGGCCGACAGGATGGCGGCGCAAGCGCCGAGCGTGGTGATCCGTGGGGGGAATCGCATGCCCACCATGATGACGCGCGTAGATCGGGTCCCGTCAACGCCAACTCCTGTGAATTTTTTGGAAGTTAACGGGGAGTACGGAAATGTAACGCGTTCGCCTCCCGTCCGGGCTTGCGGATGGGCCCTGTTCACTTATTGACGAGTCGACAAGCGTGAGTGTCCGCGTGCGGGGCATGCATCCCCGTGAAGGTGTTCGAGTGGTTATGAGGTGAAGGAGGTCGATTCACTGTGCGCGCGGGGGAAGCGATGAAGCATCGAGGAGGCGAGTCGGTCCAGCTGCGTCGCAGGCTGGGGCATGCCGACCTGTCGGCGGTGGGGGATGTACGCCGTGATCTGAGGGAGTTCCTGCGGTACCGGTCGCCCGCCGAGGCGGCCGAGGTGGCGGAGCTGCTGCTGAGCGAGATCGTCACGAACGCGCTGATTCACACGCGCCACGGCGCGGTCGTCACCGTGACCGCGGGCCCGGAGAAGGTGCGCGTGGAGGTCCGGGACTTCATGTCGGATGCCCCCAGGCCGTACGTACCGAACGCCGACGACGGTACGCACGGCAGGGGTCTCGTCCTGGTACGCAGCCTGGCGGACGCCTGGGGAGTCACGGCGCAGGCGCTGGGCAAGGTGGTCTGGTTCGAGCTGAGCGGTACGGGCTGAGCCGGACGACCCGCCGAACCGGAGCGTGGGAGGCCCCGTCGGGGCCTCCCACCGGGCCGAGTTCAGCCGAACTGCTGCTCCAGATCCTTCAGTTTCTGCTCCAGCGAGTCGAGCCGGGGCAGGGTCTGGGTGTCGTCCTCGGCGGTGAGGTCGACGGTCCTGGGGTCACCGCTCGCGGTCTGGCCCGAGGGGCCCGGAGAGCCCGAGGGGTTCTTGGCCCCCTTGGCGCCCGGGCCGTTCACGGCTTGCAGGGATGGCCGGGGTCGCAGGGGCAGCTGTCCCGGCTCTGCTATGGCGGGCTCCGCGACGCCCTGCGCGGCACCCTGCGACGGCGCGATGGCCTGGACCTCGACCTGCTGTCCGCCGCGGCCACTGCGCCCCCAGACCCGGTTCTGCCGGTTCAGGGCCTTGATGTGGGCCCGGTCCAGCTTCTCCTGGCCCCTTCTGCGGAGCCGGTCCTGCTCCTTCTCCCGCCGGTCCTCGCGGACCTCGTCGACCGCCTCGTCCAGGGTGCGTACGCCTTCGAGGAGCATCAGCGACCAGGCGCCGAAGGTCTCCCGGGGCGCACGCAGCCACCGGACGATCCGGATCTGCGGCAGCGGGCGGGGCACCAGGCCCTGTTCGCGCAGTGCGGCCCTGCGGGTCTGCTTCAGCGCGCGGTCGAAGAGCACCGCGGCCGAGAGCGACATGCCCGCGAAGAAGTGCGGGGCGCCCGCGTGGTCCATGCCGCGCGGCGCGTGCACCCAGTTGAACCAGGCGGCGGCGCCGGCGAACGTCCACACCAGCAGCCGGGAGCCGAGTGCCGCGTCGCCGTGGCTGGCCTCCCGTACCGCCAGCACCGAACAGAACATCGCGGCCCCGTCGAGGCCGAACGGGACCAGGTACTCCCAGCCCCCGGAGAGGCTGAGGTTTTGCCGGCCGAAGCCGACGAGCCCGTGGAAGGAGAGTGCGGCGGCGACCGCGGCGCAGCAGAACAGGAGGACGTACGAGGCGGTGGCGTAGAGCGCCTCCTTGCGCCGGCGGCGGTCCTCGCTGCGTTCCCAGTTGTCGTCGGCCGATGCCTTGCCGGCGGCGCGCCTGCCACGTGCGACCACCGTCACCGCCGCCATGACCCCCACGAGCAGTACGGCGCCCGGAAGCAGCCAGTCAAGCGATATGTCGGTCAGTCTCATGCGCGGTCCCTTGCGTCGCGTAGGGCGTTTCGGGCGCCATCGTGACGGAAACGCCGCCCGGCTCAGGCGGTTTCGGGGCAAGAGAACGCCATTGGGGTGGCGAGGCGTGCGGATGAGCGGAATGTTCTCGAATGACCGTACGGCGAAGCGTGGTTGCGTTCGAATCCCTGTCACTGGGACGGGGGGTGTGGATCAGGGGGCGGGCGTCAGCTTCCGTACGCGGTCGGCATCGCACGTGCGGGGGCAGGTGACGCAGGTGTCCTCGGGGCGCAGCGTGTAGAAGAGGCAGCAGCTCGCCCGGTCGCGGGTCGGCAGCGACTCGCCGTCGGGGCCGGTCAGTTCGCGGAAGCCGGCGGTGCCCACGTACGGCTTGGTGGTGCCCGGCAGCAGCAGCGCCAGCTCGGCCATCGCCCGGCGCTCCTCGCCCAACAGGTGGGCGATGTACCAGAGTCCTTCGACGACCTCGTCCGTCGCCATGCCCCACAGGGCCCGCTTGCCGCGCCGCATGCGCGGTCCGAAGCCGTCCAGCACCGGGCCGAGGTGTTCCGCGACGGCGTCCAGCACCTCGGCGCGCAGGGCGGCCTCGTCGGGGACGACCCGGGCGCCCGGCAGGGAGGCCGCGGGATCGTCCGGCAGGCAGGCGAACTCCCGTACGCGGAGGGTGAGATGACCCAGCGCGCGTTGGAAGGCGACGTCCTGGACGGGGACGCGCGGCACCCGGCGGTGCAGGAACCACGGCACGGTCACCAGCAGGCAGGCGGGCCAGGAGTAGCGGTGCAGTCCGAAGCTGGCCACCACGTCGGGGCGGGCCTCCTGCCCGTAGTCCCGGAGCACCTGCGCGTTGTCCCACGCCAGGAAGGCGTCCAGGGCCGCGCCGCCCTCGGCGAGCTCCGCGGCGCCCACCCAGCCGGCGCCGGAGGGGGCGGCGGCGTCCTCGGCGAGCACCTCGGCGCGGAGCCCGGGAAAGACCTCGGCCAGACGTGCGTACGCGGGGGTCACGGAGGACGCCGCGGTACCGGTGAGCAGAGCGGAGACGGTCATGCAGGGACCACCGAATCGGGATCGTTAGCAGGTTAGCCTTACCTTACCCGACCTGATCGATGTTTGAACTGGAGCCTCCTCCGCCTATCGTGCACACGGGGGCAAGGCGCACGCGAGCCGCGCCCGCGGCAGGCCGAGGAGGTCCAGTGGAGCAGGGCAGTGCGCGTGAGGACACCTGGCTGTCGTACGCAGCCGCGGCCGTCCCGCCTTCGGTACGGGTCCCCGAACAGGCGCGGGGAGAGCACACCCACAGTGAGCCACCCGCCCCCCGTGCGGTGCAGCGGCACTCGGTGCGCGGGCAGATCCTGGACGCCCTGCGCGCCGCCCTCGTCGACGGTGAGCTGGCTCCCGGCCAGGTGTACTCTGCCCCGGCGCTCGGGGCCCGGTTCGGCGTCTCCGCGACGCCGGTGCGCGAGGCGATGCAGCAGCTGGCCATCGAGGGCGCCGTCGAGGTCGTACCGAACCGGGGTTTCCGGGTCAGTGAGCGCGGGCCGCGCGAACTCGCGGAGCTGGCGGAGGTGCGGGCCCTGATCGAGGTCCCCGTCATGCTGCGGCTCGCCCGTACCGTCCCCGCGGGCCGCTGGACGGCCCTGCGCCCGCTCGCCGACGCGACCGTCGCGGCAGCCGCTGTCGGCGACCGTGCCAGCTACGCCGAATGCGACCGGGCCTTCCACCGGGCCGTCCTGGCGCTCGCCGGCAACGAACAGCTGGTGCAGGTCGCGGACGACCTGCACCGGCGTTCCCAGTGGCCGCTGGTCAGCAACCCCGCGACCCGCCGTGCCGACCTCCTCGCGGACGCCGTGGAGCACACCGCGCTGCTCGACGCGCTGATCGCCCAGAATCTCGGCGTCGTGCAGTCGCTGGTACGGGAGCACTTCACCGGCGCGGACGGCTGACGGTTACGTCACCGGGTGACCGCACCGGTCACCCGACGACCCGACCGCCGCGTCCCCCGACGACCCGACTGCCCCGTCCCCCGACGACCCGACCGCCGCGTCTCGCGAAGACTGACGCCCCGCCCCCCCGTCACCGGACCCGCCAGCCCGCCGCTTCGTCGTCCGGTGCCGGTCTGCTCTGGCTCGGCAGGGCAGGTTCCAGTTGCGGGGCGAGCCAGGTGGGTACGCCGCCCAGCAGTCGGAAGAGCCGCCCCGCCTCGGCGCGCAGCCGAGCGGCCTCCGGCTCGGGCTCGGCGTCGGCCAGGGACATGAGCGCCGGGGCCGTACCGACCAGGTAGCCCAGTTCCTCCCTGATCCGCAGCGACTCCGTGAAGCCGTGCCGCGCCTCGGCCAGCTCGCCCTCGCGCAGGGCGAGCGAGGCGAGGTGGCGCCAGGTGAAGGAGAGCAGCAGCTCGTCCCCCTGGGCCGTGGCGCCCGCGTGGGCCCTGCGGTAGGCGGCCCGTGCGGACTGCGGGGAGTCGGCGATGTTCTGCGCGATCAGGCCCCGGCGGAAGTCCAGGAGCGGCCGGCCTGCCGCTGCGGGGGAGAGCAGGGCGGCGGCCCGGCTCAGGGCCACGCTGGCCTCGTCGGCCCGGTCCCGTACGCCCAGGAGTGTCGACGCGTAGGCGAGGTGGCCGCGCTCGCAGGCGGCGGCCCCGCGCTCGGCGTCGTCGTGGGCCAGGGCCTCGGCGTTGCGCAGGGCGTCCTCGGCGTCCGTCCAGCCGCCGCCGGTGTACAGGCACCGCTCGGTCAGCAGCGCGGTCCGCTGGAGCGCGGCTGCCGGGTCGGTGGCCGCGTGCGGTTCGAGCAGAGCGGCCGCGTCCGTCCAGCAGGCGCGTGATCGCAGTCGCCATACCGCTGTCTGGAGCGGCGGATCGTCATCTGCTGTCGTTCCGGAACCAGACATGGCGGTATGCGCCACATTGCCCTCCCCGAGCACGCCATCGAGCTGTTGAGTGTGGCCGCATCTCAGCACGGAATGGCACGCCGGGCCAAGGGGTCCGGTCAATGTCAGGTGAAAGATTTCACAATCGACCGGATCTCCGCGCCGCGGCCCGATCCCCGGGGAGTCAGCTCATACGCAGGGCGAGGAAGAAATCGAGCTTGTCCTCGAGGCGCGAAAGGTCACGCCCCGTCAACTGCTCGATTCGCCCGACGCGGTAGCGCAGTGTGTTGACGTGCAGATGCAGCCGGGCCGCGCAGCGCGTCCAGGAGCCGTCGCAGTCCAGGAACGCTTCCAGGGTCGGAATCAGCTCCGCCCGGTGGCGCGTGTCGTAGTCGCGCAGCGGGTCCAGCAGCCGTGCGGTGAACGCCCGGCGCACGTCGTCCGGGACGAACGGCAGCAGCAGGACGTGCGAGGCCAGCTCGTGGTGGCCGGCCGCGCAGACCCGGCCCGGCCGGGCGGCGGCGACCCGGCGGGCGTGCCGGGCCTCCTCCAGGGCGCCGCGCAGTCCTTCGGCGGAGTGCACGGCCGCACTGACACCCAGTGTCAGCCGGCCGTCGTCGGCGAGGCCCGCGGCGAGGGGTTCGCGGACCGCGGCGAGCAGCACGTCGGCGTGCAGCGCGGGGTCCTGCCGCTTGCCGGCGGGATCGCCGGTGGCGTCGTCGGGACCGGCGGAGTCCTCGGCGCCGGCGCCGGGCGACGGCAGGGCGGGGAGCGGTACGAGGGCGATGGCCTCGTCGCCCGTGTGCGCGACGGCGATCCGGTCCGCGGAGTCGGGGCCGGTCACCGCCGGATCGACGAGGATCTCCTCCAGCAGGGCCTGGGCGACCGGGCCGCTCGCGATGTCCGCCGCCGGGCCCGTGCCGGTGCCCGGTGCGCCCTCGGCGGCCCAGTCGACCCGGGCCACGACGACCTGCCAGTGCGGCGCCGAGCCGACACCGGGCAGGAGGACCGGGGCGGCGACCCGCAGCCGGGCCGCGATCTCGGTGGGGGCGGCGCCCGCCTGGACCAGCTCCAGGACCTCCTGGGCGAGCCTGCGGCGTACGGTACGGGCCGCGTCGCGCCGGTCCCGCTCGACGGCGATCAGCTGGGTGACGCCCTGGAGCAGATCGAGCCGGGCGGCCGGCCAGTCGCCCGCGTCGGCCTCGACGGCGAGCAGCCAGTCGGAGAGCACCGACTCGCGGACGTCGCGGGAGGCGGGTGCGGCGCCCCGCCCGGTGTTCCGGATCGGGAACAGCGAATACGTCGTACCGTCCACCGTCGTCCGGTGCGGGCCTCGGCGGCCGGTACGGGTCGCGGCCAGGTGCCGGCCGGCCAGCGCGGCGCCGACCGGGCCGGGCAGCACCTCGCCGGCCCCCGCGATCCGGCGGCCGGTGGGGGAGAGCACCCAGGCGCGTAGGTCCAGGTCGGAGGTGAGCAGGTCGAGGACGACCTCGGGTCCGCCCCCTGCCGGGCCGGACGTCATGAGTCTGCGGTGCCGGTCCACGACGGCGGCGAGGTCGCCCGCCCGCTCGCCGGAGACCTGGCGCACCACGTACTCGGTGATGGTTGCAAATGCCACGGTCTCGTTCACGGCGAAGAGTGGGAGTCGGTGGTGCAGGCACGCGTCGACCAGATCGGCCGGGATGTCGCCGAGCTCCGCCTCTCCGGCCGCGAGTCCGGCGACCCCGGCGCCCGCCAGGATCCGGACGAACGGCTCGGAGTCCGAGGCGTCACGGTGCCAGGCCAGCCCCGTGAGCACCAGTTCGCCGCCGGAGAGATAGCGGCTGGGGTCGCGGAGGTCGGTCGTCATGACACCCCGGACGGTGCGGTCCAGCTCGTCGTCGCCGCCGAGCAGCCGCAGGCCCAGCGCGTCGGTTTCCAGCAGTGCGCGCAGCCGCATCTCGTTGCCGCCGATCTTTTTCGTTGGTGAGGGGGATACCTGTGAATTGCGGTGAGGTTACTGATCCCCGCCATTCGTTCGAATCTACAAGACCAGAGAGGAGACCAGCCAACTCCTTCATGGTTTCGGTGACTGCACTGGCCGGATCCTGGCTTGTGTACTGGGTCACACACCGCGTTAACAGCAGATGAACGACCAGTCGAGGGCCGGCCGTCCCCAGCCCCAGCGAACGACCGATTGAGAAGAAGAGAGCCACTCATGGACTTCCTTCGCCCCGCCAGCTGGGAGGAGGCGCTCGCCGCCAAGGCCGAGCACCCGACGGCTGTGCCCATTGCGGGCGGCACCGATGTGATGGTCGAGATCAACTTCGACCACCGGCGGCCCGAGTACCTCCTGGACCTGAACCGCATCGGTGAGCTGGCCGAGTGGCAGGTGGGCCAGGACGACGTACGCCTCGGCGCCTCCGTCCCGTACAGCGCGATCATGGAGCACCTGCGGGCCGAGCTGCCCGGACTCGCGCTCGCCTCGCACACCGTCGCCTCGCCGCAGATCCGTAACCGCGGCGGCGTCGGCGGCAACCTGGGCACCGCGTCGCCCGCGGGAGACGCGCACCCGGCGCTGCTCGCCGCGGGAGCCGAGGTCGAGGCCGAGTCCGTACGCGGAACCCGGATGATCCCCATCGACGCCTTCTACACCGGCGTCAAGCGCAACGCCCTGGCCCCGGACGAGCTGATCCGGGCCGTGCACATCAAGAAGGCCGACGGGCCCCAGCAGTACTCCAAGGTCGGTACGCGCAACGCGATGGTCATCGCCGTCTGCGCCTTCGGCCTGGCCCTGCACCCCGAGACCCGTACGGTCCGCACCGGCATCGGATCGGCCGCCCCGACACCCGTCCGGGCGAAGGAGGCCGAGGAATTCCTGAACGCCGCGCTCGACGAGGGCGGGTTCTGGGAGAGCGGAAAGATCATCACCCCGTCGGTGGCCAAGCAGTTCGCGGAGCTCGCCTCCGGCGCCTGCAACCCCATCGACGACGTGCGCGGCACCGCGAGGTACCGCAGGCACGCGGTCGGCATCATGGCCCGCCGCACGCTGGGCTGGACCTGGGAGCAGTACCGCGGCGCCGGCCGCACCCTCGAAGGAGCTGCGTAACCATGCGAGTGAATTTCACGGTCAACGGCCGTCAGCAGGAAGCCGACGACGTCTGGGAGGGCGAGTCCCTCCTGTACGTCCTGCGTGAGCGCATGGGCCTGCCCGGTTCCAAGAACGCCTGCGAGCAGGGCGAGTGCGGTTCCTGCACGGTGCGCCTCGACGGGGTCCCCGTGTGTTCGTGTCTCGTCGCGGCAGGCCAGGTGGAGGGCCGCGAGGTCGTCACCGTGGAGGGCCTCGCCGACTACGCGAAGCACCGCGAGGACGTCCACCCCGGCGGAGGCTGTGCCTCCGGTGCCTGCGGTACGACGCTCGACGCGGCCAAGCGCTGGCAGGCCAGGCCCGCGGACGGGCAGAGCGGCGAGGCGGCCGAGCTGTCGCCGATCCAGCAGGCGTTCATCGACGCCGGCGCCGTGCAGTGCGGTTTCTGCACCCCTGGCCTCCTGGTCGCGGCCGACGAGCTGCTGGAGACCCACCCCTCGCCGTCCGACCAGGACATCCGCGAGGCGCTCTCCGGCAACCTCTGCCGCTGCACGGGTTACGAGAAGATCCTCGACGCGGTCCGCCTCGCGGCCGCCCGTCAGGAAGAGACGGTGCGATAGCCATGGCGCTGCATCCACGAGCCGCCTCCGTGCCGGCCGGTACCCCCACCAAGATCACCCAGGGCTCGAATACCAGGGGCGGCATCGGCGAGTCCACGCTGCGCCCCGACGGCACCCTGAAGGTCACCGGAGAATTCGCGTACTCCTCGGACATGTGGCACGAGGACATGCTGTGGGGCCACACGCTCCGCTCCACCGTCGCCCACGCCGAGATCCGGTCGATCGACATCGGCGAGGCCGTCGCGATGCCCGGCGTCTACGCCGTGCTCACCTACGACGACCTGCCCGCCGCGGTCAAGAACTACGGCCTGGAGATCCAGGACACCCCGGTCCTCGCCCACGGCAAGGTCAGGCACCACGGTGAGCCGGTGGCGCTCGTCGCCGCCGACCACCCGGAGACCGCCCGTCGCGCCGCCGCGAAGATCAAGATCGACTACGTCGAGCTGCCGGTCATCACGGACGAGGCGTCCGCGACCGCACCCGACGCGATCCTGGTCCACGAGGGCCGTGACGACCACCACATCGGTCACGTCCCGCACCCGAACATCGTCCACCGCCAGCCGATCGTCCGCGGTGACGCCGAAGCCGCCGCGAAGCGCGCCGACGTGATCGTCCGGGGCGAGTACACCTTCGGCATGCAGGACCAGGCGTTCCTCGGCCCGGAGTCCGGCCTCGCCGTGCCCTCCGAGGACGGCGGCGTCGAGCTGTACGTGGCCACCCAGTGGCTGCACTCCGACCTCAAGCAGATCGCCCCGGTCCTCGGACTGCCCGAGGACAAGGTCCGCATGACGCTCTCCGGCGTCGGCGGCGCCTTCGGCGGACGCGAGGACCTGTCGATGCAGATCCACGCCTGCCTGCTCGCGCTCCGCACGGGCAAGCCGGTCAAGATCGTCTACAACCGCTTCGAGTCCTTCTTCGGACACGTCCACCGGCACCCGGCGAAGCTCTCCTACGAGCACGGCGCGACGAAGGACGGCAAGCTCACGCACATGAAGTGCCGGATCGTCCTGGACGGTGGCGCCTACGCGTCGGCCTCCCCGGCGGTCGTCGGCAACGCCTCCTCGCTCTCGGTCGGTCCGTACGTCGTCGAGAACGTCGACATCGAGGCGATCGCGCTCTACTCCAACAACCCGCCCTGCGGTGCCATGCGCGGCTTCGGCGCCGTCCAGGCGTGCTTCGCGTACGAGGCGCAGATGGACAAGCTCGCGGCGAAGCTGGACATGGACCCGGTCGAGTTCCGGCAGCTCAACGCCATGGAACAGGGCACCCTCCTGCCGACCGGGCAGCCCTGCGACTCGCCGGCCCCGGTCGCCGAGCTGCTGCGCCGGGTCAAGTCCCGCCCGCTGCCGCCCGAGCGGCAGTGGCTGGCCGTCGACGCCGGAGGCAGCACCGTCGATGTGCGCGCCCTGCCCGGCGGGCTGTCGAACACCACCCACGGCGAAGGCGTCGTACGCGGTGTCGGCTACGCGGTCGGCATCAAGAACGTCGGCTTCTCCGAAGGCTTCGACGACTACTCCACCGCCCGGGTGCGGATGGAGGTCATCAACGGCGAGCCGGTCGCGACCGTGCACACCGCGATGGCCGAGGTCGGACAGGGCGGCGTCACCGTGCACGCCCAGATCGCCCGTACCGAACTCGGTGTCAACCAGGTCACCATCCAGCCGGCCGACACCAAGGTGGGCTCGGCGGGATCGACCTCCGCCTCCCGCCAGACGTACGTCACCGGCGGCGCCGTGAAGAACTCCTGCGAGGCCGTACGGGAGAAGGTGCTGGAGCTCGGCAGCCGCAAGTTCGGTACGTACCACCCGGCCTGGGCCACCGCCGAACTCCTCCTGGAGGGCGGCAAGGTCGTCACCGACGGCGGCGAGGTACTGGCCGACGTGGTCGACGTACTGGAGGACGAGGCGATCGACATCGAGCTGGAGTGGCGCCACCGGCCCACCGAGGCGTTCGATCTGCGGACCGGCCAGGGCAACGGCCACGTCCAGTACTCCTTCGCCGCCCACCGCGCGGTCGTCGAGGTCGACACCGAACTCGGCCTGGTCAAGGTCATCGAACTGGCCTGCGCCCAGGATGTCGGCAAGGCGCTCAACCCGCTCTCCGTCGTCGGGCAGATCCAGGGCGGCACCCTCCAGGGCATGGGCATCGCCGTCATGGAGGAGATCATCGTCGACCCGAAGACCGCGAAGGTGCGCAACCCGTCCTTCACGGACTACCTGCTGCCCACGATCCTCGACACGCCGACCATCCCGGTCGACGTGCTCGAACTCGCCGACGACCACGCCCCGTACGGGCTGCGCGGCGTCGGCGAGGCCCCCACCCTGTCGTCCACCCCGGCCGTCCTCGCGGCGATCCGGAACGCGACGGGCCTCGAGCTCAACAGGACGCCGGTACGACCCGAGCACCTCACCGGCAACTGAACCAGCTCCCACGAACTCTCCGGACGGTGCGTGTTGCCGTGAACGTCACACTTCCCCGCGTACCGCGCCGTCCGGAGACACCGAGTACCGCACCGCTCGCGGTTCTCGGCACTGCCTCAGTACTTCTGTACCTGCACGATCAGTTCGCCTCGGGCCGTCCCCCGGGTGTGCTGCCGACGCAGCTATCCCAAATCCCGCAATCGGTTCTCTTCACGCGGGTGCCCCTGTGAACCTTGGGAGTCAGGCAACATGACCCAGCAGTCAGTGGAGCCCAGGACCGGTGCGGAGGACGCGGGCCACGGCTCGCGCGTCCCCGCCGGACGGTCTTGGCTCGACCGGTACTTTCACATATCCGACCGGGGATCGACCGTCGCGCGTGAGCTGCGCGGAGGCGTCACCACCTTCATGGCGATGGCGTACATCCTCCTGCTCAACCCGCTGATCCTCGGCGGCAAGGACGTGGACGGCAACCTCCTCAGCCAGCCCGGCCTCATCACCGCGACGGCCCTCGCGGCAGCCGCGACGACCCTGCTCATGGGCTTCGTCGGCAAGGTCCCGCTGGCCCTCGCCGCCGGCCTCAGCGTCTCCGGCGTCCTCGCCGGGCAGGTCGCCCCGGCCATGACCTGGCCGCAGGCCATGGGCATGTGCGTGATCTACGGTGTGGTGATCTGCCTCCTGGTGGTCACCGGCCTCCGCGAGCTGATCATGAACGCGATCCCGCTCGCGCTGAAGCACGGCATCACCATGGGCATCGGCCTCTTCATCGCCCTGATCGGCCTCTACAAGGCCGGCTTCGTCCACAAGGGCACGGCGACACCCGTATCGCTCGGCCCCGCCGGTGAACTCGCCGGCTGGCCCGTCCTCATCTTCTGCGTGACCCTCCTGCTCATCTTCATGCTCCAGGCGCGCAACATCCCCGGCGCGATCCTGATCGGCATCGTGGCCGGCACCGTCCTCGCGATCGTCATCAACGCGATCGGCGACATCCCCGCCAAGTCCTGGAGCAGCGGCCCGCCGGAGCTCCACGGGAGCGCGGTCTCCGCACCGGACTTCTCGCTCTTCGGGGACGTGGAGTTCGGCGGCTGGGGCGACGTCGGCGTGATGACGGTCGGCATGATCGTCTTCACCCTCGTGCTGGCCGGCTTCTTCGACGCGATGGCCACCATCATCGGCGTCGGTACGGAGGCCGGGCTCGCCGACGACAAGGGCCGGATGCCCGGCCTCTCCAAGGCGCTGTTCATCGACGGCGCGGGCGGTGCGATCGGCGGTGTCGCCGGAGGCTCCGGCCAGACCGTCTTCGTCGAGTCGGCGACCGGCGTCGGCGAGGGTGCCAGGACCGGACTCGCGTCCGTCGTCACCGGTCTCTTCTTCGCGGCCTGCCTCTTCTTCACCCCGCTGACCGCGATCGTGCCGACCGAGGTGGCGTCCGCCGCCCTCGTCGTCATCGGCGCCATGATGATGCAGAACGCCCGGCACGTGGACTGGGGCGACCGTTCCGTCGCCATCCCGGTCTTCCTCACCGTCGTCCTGATGCCCTTCACCTACACCATCACCACCGGTGTCGCGGCAGGCGTCATCTCGTACGCCGCCATCAAGCTCGCCCAGGGCAAGGCCCGCGAGGTCGGGGCCTTCATGTGGGGTCTGACGGCGATCTTCATCGTCTACTTCGCGCTCAATCCCATCGAGAGCTGGCTGGGCGTCCACTGACGCCCGCCCCCTCCGCACTCTGTCTAAGGAGAAACGCCATGCTGGACATCGCCGAAGAGCTTCACCGGTGGGTCGGGCAGGGACGCGAGTTCGCCGTCGCCACCGTGGTGGCGGTCGGCGGCAGCGCGCCCCGGCAGCCGGGCGCCGCCCTCGCCGTCGACCGCGACGGCACGGCGATCGGATCGGTCTCCGGCGGATGTGTGGAGGGCGCGGTCTACGAGCTGTGCCAGCAGGCACTCGACGACGGCCGGACCGTCCGGGAGCAGTTCGGCTACAGCGACGAGGACGCCTTCGCGGTCGGTCTGACCTGCGGCGGCGTCATCGACATCCTGGTCACACCGGTGCGTGCGGACGATCCCGCGCGCCCGGTGTTCGCCGCCGCGCTCGCTGCCGCCGCGGAGGGGACGGCGGCAGCGGTCGCGCGGATCACCGAGGGGCCCGCCGAGCTGCTCGGCCGTCCGCTCCTCGTCCACCCCGACGGTTCGTACCAGGGCGGGCTCGGCGGTCATGCCGACCTCGACCGCACCGTGGTGGCCGAGGCCCGCGCGATGCTCGACGCGGGCCGCACCGGCTCCCTCGTCATCGGGGCCGAGGGCTCGCGGTGCGGGGAGCCCGTCACCCTGCTCGTCGAATCGAGCGTTCCGCCACCCCGCATGATCGTCTTCGGGGCCATCGACTTCGCCTCCGCACTGGTCCGGGCCGGCCGTTTCCTCGGCTACCGGGTCACCCTCTGCGACGCCCGGCCGGTCTTCGCCACCGCGGCCCGCTTCCCGGAGGCCGACGAGATCGTCGTCGAGTGGCCGCACCGCTACCTCGCGTCGACCGAGGTCGACGCGCGGACCGTCCTGTGCGTCCTCACGCACGACGCCAAATTCGATGTGCCGCTGCTCGAAGCGGCCTTGAAGCTGCCCGTCGCCTACGTCGGCGCGATGGGCTCGCGCCGTACCCACCTCGACCGCAACGAACGACTGCGCGAGGCCGGGGTCACCGAGAGCGAACTGGCCAGGCTGCACTCGCCGATCGGCCTCGACCTCGGAGCCCGTACGCCCGAGGAGACCGCCCTCTCGATCGTCGCCGAGATCGTCGCCGAGCGGCGTGGTGGCAGCGGGCGCCCGCTCACCGGTGCGCACACCCCGATCCATCACGAGAACGGGCCCCCGCTGGCCTCGGTGGCCTGAATCGCCCTCTTGTTCCCGGTCGTTCCCGGGCGGTTAACCGCCACGGCGGCTTCACGCCAGCCGTGGACCCGGCCGCAGCTGTGCTTTTACCGGTAGATCAGCTGCATGACATTTTCCCCCTCCTCCGTTTCCGGCCGGGCGAGACCCGCTCGCGCGGGACGCAGAGCCCTGCTCATAGCGACCTCGGTCGCCCTCGTGAGCGGTGTGATGCTTCCCGCGGCGGGTTCCGCTTCCGCTGTCCCCCAGCCGAAGGCCGTCGCAGACCGCCAGCAGGCGCAGCCCGAGAGCCACGACCTCACCCTGATCACCGGCGACGTCGTGCACTACGTGGACGGCGCGGGGAACCAGGACACCGTCACGGTGGACCGGCCCGACGGTGCGACCGGCGGCGTCCACGTGCAGCAGGCGGGCGACGACATCTACGTCCTGCCCGACGAGGCGACCGCGCTGCTCGCGGCGGGCAAGCTCGACCGTCGCCTCTTCAACGTCTCCGCCCTGGTGGAGATGGGCTACGACGACAAGAGCTCGGGCGCCATCCCGCTGATCGCCACGTACCCGCGGAGCACGGCGCGCGCGCTGCCCGCCGCCCCGAGCGGGAGTGAGACCGTCCGCCGGCTGGCCTCCATCAACGGCGCCGCGCTCAAGGCCGACAAGGGCGAGGCGCGGGCCTTCTGGAACGACATCGCCCGTACGGAGACGGCCCGTTCGCTGGACAACGGCCTCGCCAAGCTGTGGCTGGACGGCCGCGCCGAAGCGCTGCTCGCGGACTCGGTGCCGCAGGTCAACGCCCCGCAGGCCTGGGCCGCCGGCTACGACGGGAACGGCACCAAGGTCGCCGTGCTCGACACGGGCATCGACATGACGCACCCCGATGTCAAGGACCGCATCCTCGGCACGAAGAGCTTCGTGCCCGGCGAGGAGGTCGACGACAAGCACGGCCACGGCACGCACGTCGCCTCGACCATCGCGGGCTCGGGCGCCGCGTCGGGCGGCGCGAACAAGGGTGTGGCACCCGGCGCCGGCCTGCTCGTCGGCAAGGTCCTCAGCGACGGGGGCTCGGGCGCGGACTCCGGGATCATCGCCGCGATGGAATGGGCGAAGGCCGAAGGGGCCGACGTCGTCTCCATGAGCCTCGGCTCGCCGGTGCCGGACGGCGGCACCGACCCCATGTCGCAGGCGGTCGACGCCCTGTCGGCCGACGGCGGTCCGCTGTTCGTGATCGCCGCCGGAAACGCGTACGGCGCGGGCACCATCGGCTCGCCCGGCTCGGCGCAGAAGGCACTCACGATCGCCGCCGTCGACAAGACGGACGGCCGTGCGCCCTTCTCCTCCATGGGCCCGCTGGTCAACTCCTACGGTCTGAAGCCCGACCTGTCGGCCCCGGGCGTCGACATCAACGCGGCCGCCTCGCAGTCGATCCCCGGCATCGAGGGCATGTACCAGCAGATGTCCGGTACGTCGATGGCCACCCCGCACGTCGCGGGCGCCGCCGCCGTACTGAAGCAGCGCCACCCCGACTGGAGCGGCCAGCGCATCAAGGACGCGCTGATGAGCTCGTCGAAGGAACTGCCCGACTACACCCCGTACGAGCAGGGCACGGGCCGCCTGGACGTGAAGGCGGCGATCGACACGACGATCGAGGCCACCGGCTCCGTCGAGGTCGCGTCCTACGACTGGCCGCACGCGGCCACCGACCCGGTCGCCGAGCGGAAGATCACCTACCGCAACTCCGGTTCCGAGGACGTCACGCTGGACCTGTCGACGGGCACGGACTCGGCGGCGTACACGCTCTCCACCTCGAAGCTCACGGTCCCGGCGGGCTCCACCGCCGAAGCCGTCCTCTCGCTGGACCCCTCGAAGGTCCCGAACAACACCCTGTTCTCCGGGCAGGTCACCGCCAGGAACGCGGCGGGCACCACCGTCGCGCACACCGGCTTCGCGCTCAACAAGGAGCAGGAGCTCTACGACCTGACGCTCCGCCTCCGTGACCGTGCGGGCGAGCCGATGGACGGGTACGTCGTCTTCGCGGCACTGGGCGACCTCAACCTCGGTGTCGTCGCGGTCTCCGGCGAGACCACGCTGCGGCTGCCTCCGGGCAACTACACCGCGTGGAGCTCCGCGGACATCGACGGCGACCGCGCGGACTCGAAGGCCGTTGCCTTCCTCGCGGCTCCCGAGACGATCCTCGACAAGCCCACCACCGTCACCCTCGACGCCTCCAAGGCCCGCAAGGTCAGTGTGCGGACGCCGAAGGAGACGGAGACGCGCCAGTTGCGGTATGACATGGCACGCACCGCCCCGGACGGCACCGTCCAGCGCGACGCGTTCCAGATCCCGCTGACGTACGACCAGCTGTGGGCGAGCCCGACCGAGAAGGTCACGCAGGGCAGCTTCAGCTTCCTCACGCGCTGGCGGCAGGGCGAGGAGCTGATCGACGTGTCGACCGGCGGCCGTGACGTCCCCGTCACCGTCCAGGGCGGCTCGGTCGTCTCCGAGAACAGCGAGCGCGAACTCACCGGTGTCTTCGCCGGCAACGGCGCCGCGGCCGACTACGCCGGCCTGAACGTCAAGGGCAAGGCCGTCGTCGTCAACCGCAGCGACGCCGTCGCCCCCGCCGACCGGCTGGCCAACGCGGTCGCCGCGGGCGCCGCGGCGCTCTTCGTCGTCAACGACGGGCGCGGGGTCGCCATGGAGACCTACGTCCCCTGGGGCGAGGAAGCCGCCATCCCGGTCGCCTCCGTCCAGCGCATCGCCGGACAGACGCTGATCGACGCCGCGAAGCGCGGCAAGGACATCGACGTCGACCAGCGGAGGTTCGCGAGCTACGTCTACGACCTGGTCGACCGTCACGACGGCACCATCCCGGACCGTTCGCTGGCCTTCGCCCCGGACACCGACGAGCTGGCGAAGGTGGAGAACACCTTCTACGGCCACAAGGCCACGCTCGGCGGCGGCTTCCGCTACGACATCCCGGACTACGGCCCCGGTCTCGGCTTCGAGGAGTACGAGAAGTTCCCCGGCGTCCGCACCGAGTGGGTCAACCCGCTGCCGGGCGACTCCTTCTGGTACGAGAACCACTCGGTCCTCAACGCCGACGCCTCCGGCACGGCCGCCGAGATGCGCTCCACCGACCTGGACTACCGGGCGGGCCGCAGCTACAAGGCCGAGTGGTTCGCGCCGGTCACCCGTCCGCGGCTCGGTACCGGCTACTGGGGTCCGTTCCGCACGACGTACAACGACATCCAGTTCAACATCACACCGTGGACGGACTCCGGTGCGGGCCACTCCGGTTCGATGCCCGAGGACGAGTACGACACGACGTCGTACGGCTTCTACCAGGGCGACACACTGATCAGGAAGGGCGCGGGCCGCGCCGGATTCGCCTGGGACCTGTCGCCCGAGAAGCTTCCGTACCGGCTCGTCATCGACTCCGCCCGTGACGGCGAGCTGTGGAAGACCTCCACGCGGACCCACAGCGAGTGGAACTTCGTCTCGGGCGCCCTGGACGAGAACGGCCCGTACCAGGCCGACATCCCGATGCTCCAGCTGGACTTCGACGTCGACACCGACCTGGCCGGTGACGTCGAGGCCGGCCGGTGGACCGAGCTCGGACTCGCCTCCGGCACGCAGGAGTGGCTGGACGGCGCGGTGAAGGCCGACAAGGCCACGCTGTCGGTCAGTTACGACGACGGCAAGAACTGGGCGCCCGTGCAGCTCCGCAAGAGCGCCACGGGTGAGTGGACCGCGGTGTTCAGGACCCCGGCCAAGGCCGGCGGCTTCGTGTCGCTCAAGGCCCACGCCGAGGGGCCCGGCGGCCTCGCCGTCGACCAGGAGATCATCCGGGCCTTCGGCCTGAAGTGACCTTCTGAGCAGCCCGTCCGAGGTGGCTCCGCACCCCCGCACAACGGGGGTGCGGAGCCACCTCTTTCCTTTGCGCCGCCCCCGCGGGACCGAAGGGGTCCCGACCTGCGCCGCCCGGCCCCGGGGCCGGGCGGGGGTCCGTGGGGCCGTGCGGTTGGATGGGGCCATGAGCGTTCACGACGTTGCCCGTCACCTCCCCGGGATACCCGCCCTCCGCGACCTCTGCCGTGCCATGGCGATGCTGGACGCGATCCTGTGCCCCGAGTGGGCCGACCGGTGGCACAGCCACGACGCCCGGTGGTCGGCGTCGGAGGAACAGCCGCTGGAGATGGCCTCCATGCGCAACGGTTCGGGTGACGCGTACTCGATCGTGTTCTCGCCCGCGGGGGCGTACGCCCGCGGATTCGACCACGAGTCGCCGATGAGCCCGTACGTCGACGACGCGCTCTGGCCCGGCGTGCTCGACGACGTCCCGCCCGTCTTCCGGCCCTTCGTGGAGGAGCCGTCCTTCGCCGACGAGTCCGGGGTGCCCCTGGTGACGGCGTGCCTGTGGCGGGAGACCCCGGACAGCGCGTGGCGTACGGGAGACATCGACTTCCCCGAGGACGGGGAGACCGCGGACGGTGCGGACTACGTCTTCCAGCTCCTCGTCGCGGGCACCCCCGACGCCTATCTGGAATGGGCCGAGGACTACTACGAAGTCACCCTCGACCCGGACGCGGTGCGCCATGTGTACGGCCTGCGCCCGCTGACCGCCGAGGTGGTCGCGGCCCTGAACCCGGAGATCGCCCTCGCGGACCTGGCCGAGGACATCGAGGAGACCGGCTACCCGAAGAGCCCGTGACGGCAGCGGCGGCGCCCCTGCGGACAGGGACGCCGCCGGCGTACGGGATCACGGCCGGGACCGTCCCCGGTCAGCGCCCTGCCTGGAGCGCCGCCCAGGTGGCCGGGCCCACGCTTCCGTCGACCGTCAGGGTCCGGCTGCTCTGGTAGGAGCGCACCGCCGTGTCCGTCGCCGGGCCGAAGGCCCCGTCGGCCGCGACGGTGGAGCCGAGCGCCGCCGTCAGCGAGCGCTGGAGCCGCTTCACCGCGTCCCCGGAACTGCCCTGCGTGAGCGTCGGAGTGGTCCCGGCCGACAGCAGCGCGGTCCACGTCCTGCGGCCGACGACGCCGTCGGCGGTCAGCCCCCGGGCCTGCTGGAACGCCTGCGCGGCACTCTTCGTGCCGGGCCCGAACACCCCGTCCTCGGCGCCCGCGCCGTACCCCTGGGTGTTGAGCAGCCGCTGGACCGCCGTGACCTGCGGGCCCGTCGAGCCGGACTGCTGCGTGGAGTACGAGGTGAAACTCAGCCCGTCACTGCCGGACCCGCCGCCGGTGTCACCGCCGACGAGCTGCATGTAGTAGGTCCAGTTCCAGTTCACACCCGGGTCCGTGTGGTCGTTTCCGGGTGCCTCGCTGTGCCCGATGACGTGCGCCCGGTCCTTCGGAATCCCGTACCGGTCGCAGAGATGTCTGGTCAGCGCCGCGGACGAGCGGTACATCGAGTCGGTGAACCACGCCGGGTTGTCGACCCAGCCCTCGTGCTCGATGCCGAGCGACGAGGAGTTGGCGCTCCTCGCGTGCCAGGCGGTGTCGCTGTCGCGCACCATCTGGGTGATCTGGCCGTCCGAGGACCGGACCACGTAGTGCGCGCTGACCTGCGACGCCGGGTCCTGGAACCAGCTGATGGTGCCCGCGTACGAGCCCTGCGTGACGTGGACGACCACCTTGTCGACCGTCGCGGAGCGGCCCTTGGTGTAGTTCGCGGAGTTGGCGGGGACCCACAGGGCCGCGGGGTAGTCGGGGCTCACGGCGGTGACGCCGGCCGCGGCGAGGGCGCCCTTCTCGGGGGAGACGGGCCGGGAGGTGACGGTGACCTGTTCGCCGCCGGGGAGCGTCGTGCGCAGTCCCTCGGCCAGGAAGGTGTAGACGGTGTCCGCGTAGAGGGCGGCCGTGGCGTCACGCGCACCGCTGTAACGGGCGACGGCCGGGTACCAGGCATCGATGTCGCGGCGCTCCGCGCGGTCGAGTCCCAGCGCGTCGGCGTGGGCGCGCAACAGGGCGGCGCCGCCGAGGATGTTGGCCGAGGTGTCCCGGCGCAGGGTCGCGGCGGACTCGCCCGTCAGCGCGGCGGCCCGTTCCAGGGAGTGGTTGACGGGGTTGCTCACGAGGTGCATCACGCCGTAGCCGCCCGCCTGGCTGGGGAGCCCGGCATGGCCGTCGAGGTGGGTCTCGCCGTAGCCGACGGCGGTGAGCAGATCGCGCGGCACGCCGTACTCCGCGGCGGCCTGGGCGAAGGCCCGGTTCACGGGGTCCGCGGCGGCCGGTGCGGCGGTGGCCGGGGAGCCCGTCGCGAGGAGGGCGGTCACCGTGAGGGCCGCCAGGGCTGTTGCCCGGCTCCCCGGGTGGACGGCGGTGCGTCTGGCCATGTCTGCTCCTGCTCTGTGGGGGAGAGGAAAGGCCCTCGCACCCGAGGGGGTACCGAGGGCCGTCCAGGGCGCCCAGGCTATCGACGTGACCAGAGCATGACAATGACGCCTTGACGCTTCCGTCTCACGAACTCCCTTGACCGGTAAAGTAATTGAGCGTCGGTCGGGCCCACTGCCGGGCGGCCGACGAGTGCCGCCCGGCGTTGACGGTCCGGGGACTACCAGCGGTCCCGGTGGATGACGTCCGCCACCGGCCGCCGCCGCACGGGGCCGAAGTTGCCCTGCGGCCAGCCCACCGGAATCGCCGCGAAGGTCTGCATGTCCTCGGGGATGCCCAGCTCCCGCTTCCACTCCTGCTCCAGCATCAGGTGCCAGATGGTGATGTTCGCCGCGAGACCGAGGGCCCGCGCGGCGAGCAGGAGGTTCTGCACGCCGGGGTAGACGCACGAGCCCTCGGCGAGCGCCTGGAACCGCGTCTGCGTGTTCATCATGTGCTCGGTGCCGGCCGGGCCGAGCGCCTGCGCGGAAGCCAGCAGGCCCTCCTCGTCGAGGCGCGGCTCCGGGAAGCGGTAGCACGGGACGATCAGCGCGGGGGTGTCCGCGAAGTGGTCGCGCTGGTACTCGATGGCGGCCACCATCCGCCCGTACGCCGCGTCGTCCATGCCCTTCGGCGCGTACTTGCCGGTCGTCGCCAGATAGGCGTCCACGCACCGCTTCCACAGCGGGGCGAGGCGCGCCATCACCGCGCGGTCGGTGACGACGACGTACTCGTAACACTGCATGTTGCCGCCGCTGGGGCCCCAGACGGCCGCCTGTATCAGCTGCTCCAGCGTCTCGTCCGGCACGGCGTCCGGCTTGAGGCGGCGCATGGCGCGCATGGTGGACATCGTCGGGAAAAGGGCGGGCCCGTCGAGGGCGGACGCGTCGGAGGGAACCGTTTCGATGGTCATGATCGCGGAGTTTACGGGCCAAGCCCCGGCGCCGGGAGCCCCGTTGATCAGCTCCGCCGGAGCCTGACCACCGGGATGTCGCGGGTGGTGGCCCGCCGGTACTCCGCGTACCGGGGGAAGACCTCGACCAGGTGCGGCCACACCCGTTCCTTCTCCTCGGCCGAGAGCGTCTCGGCGACGGCGGAGAAGCGCTCCGTGCCGACCCGGAGCTCGACCTTCGGGTCGGCCCGCAGGTTCAGGTACCAGAGTGGGTGGCTGTCCGAGCCGCCGTTCGACCCCACGATCAGATAGTCCTCGCCGTCGCGCCCGTACATCAGCACCGTGCGGCGTGACACCCCACTGCGCCGGCCCACGTAGTCCATCAGCAGACAGGGGACACCGAGCTGCGTGGTGCCCTTCGTGCCGCCCGAGGACTCGTACAGTTCCGCCTGCTGGGCGACCCATCGCGTCGGGTTGACCTGAACGCCCGGGCCGTCCTTCCGTTCCGCCGTCATCTTCGTACGTCCCTTCTCGTAGGCCCCCGTCCGGATCCATCGTGCCACCCCGCTCGGACGCGGGGACGGAATAGCACACCTGGTCGTCCCCCCACCTCACGGGGGAACGCGAGGCGGACGGCGGCCCGCGAAGGCGTATAAAGGGTCCCTCCGGAGCAGCCGGCGCCCCCGATGGCATGTCCCACCCCCACGCGGCCGGCGTCACCGCGTACGACAGCGGAGGAGCGCCCCATGAGCACCTCGGAAGAGATCACCGCCCTGCTGGTGACGAAGTTCGGAACCGACCCCCTCGCCATCCGTCCCGATGTGCCCCTCCGTCAACTGCGCCTCGATTCGCTGGCGCTGGAGGAACTGCGGCTGCTGATCGAGGACCGGATGGACATCGACCTGGAGGACGTCGCGCTCACCTCGCGGGACACCGTGGGCCAGCTCGTGGCCGCCGTGCACGGCAAGGCCGCCGCGTGACGGGCCGCAGGCCCGCCGGTGCGTGGGGCAGGCCCGCCCTCGAACCGTTCAGCGCCGCGGTCACCGGCGTCGGGCTCGTCACCGCGGCGGGTGTCGGAGCGGACGCCGCCTGGCGCGGGGTCTGCGACCCCGCCGCTGTGCCGTCCGTCCACCGGCAGCCCGAACTCGACGGCCTGCCCTGCGACTTCATGTACACCATCACCGGCCTCGACACGAGGGCCCTGCTGGGCGTGGCGGCCCAGCGGCTGATGGACCGCTTCGCGCAGCTCGCGGTGATCGCCGCCCGCGAGGCCGTCGCCGACGCCGGACTCGACCCCGCGGTCTGGGACAGCGGCCGGGTCGCCGTCGTCATCGGGTCCGCGCACGGCGGGCTGCCCTTCTACGACGAACAGCACACCGCCCTCACCGAACGCGGCGCGCGGCGGGTGTCCCCGAAGCTCGCCCCGCTCACCGTCGTCAACAGCGCCGCGAGCAGCGTCGCCATGGACCTCGGTGTGCACGGCCCGAGCCAGGCCGTCTCCACGGCCTGCTCCTCCGGCACCGTCGCCATCGGCACCGCCCACCAGATGCTCCGCACCGGGGCCTGCGACATCGCCGTCGCCGGCGGAGCCGAATCGGTCCTCTCCCGGCTGCTGATCGCCAGTGCCTGCCAGATGAAGGCCGTCTCCACCCGCCGCGACGACCCGGCCGCGGCCTGCCGCCCCTTCGACACGCACCGCGACGGCTTCGTCGTCGGCGAGGGCGCCGGACTCCTCGTCATGGAGCGCCCCGAGCACGCCCGGGCCCGGGGCGCCACCGTCCGCGCCCGCGTCGCCGGTTACGGAGCCTCCAGCGACGCCCACTCCGCGGTCGCCCCCGATCCGGACGGCCTCGGTATCGAACGGGCGCTGCGCACCGCGCTGGCGGACGCGGGCCTGGGCGCCGCCGACATCGGCCACGTCAACGCCCACGGCACCTCGACCGTCGCCAACGACCTCATCGAGGCGACGATGCTCCACCGGGTCCTCGGCGAAGGCCCTCTGGTCACCTCCACCAAGGCCATGACCGGGCACACACTCGGCGCGGCGGGCGGCATCGAGACCGCGCTGACCGTCCTCGCCCTCCAACGGCAGCTGGTGCCGCCCACCGCCAACCTCGACGCCCCCGACCCCGGGATTCCCGTCGACGTGGTGAGCAAGGAGGCCAGGCGGGGCACCTTCGACTGCGCGGTCAAGACCTCGCTCGGCTTCGGCGGCCACAACGCGGCGCTCGTGCTCACCAAGTGACCGGAGGAACCCCCACCATGTCCGAGGAGATCATCCGTTCCCTGTCGGTGAACGGGCTCCGCTACGGCTACCGCGTCCTGCCGCGCACCACCCGCGACGGCGGACCGGGCACCGAACCCGTCGTCGTACTCGGCGGGGCGCTCCAGGGCATGTTCGGCTGGCCGCAGATGGACGACCACCTGGGCCCTTTCGCCGATGTCGTCACCGCCGACCTGCCCGGCATGGGCACGGCGGACCCCCTGCCGCCCGGACCCGGGGCCGGGATCCTGGTCGACGCGGTGACCGGGATCATCGACAGTCTGGACGCACCGAGGGTCAATCTCTTCGGGTTCTCGTACGGCGCCGCGATCGCCTTCGGCTGCGCGCGGCGCGACCCGGGCCGGATCGCCCGGCTGGTGCTGGGAGGCGTCCCCGCGCATATCGGCGAGGCGCAGCGCGGCTACTGGCGCCGGGCTTCGGCCCGGCTCGCCGAGGGGGACACGGAAGGGTTCGCGCGGCTCGCCGCCGACGGCCTGATGTGCCTCGACCCGGAGCGCCCGGTGCACCGCAGGGAGCTCGCCAGGCGCTATGTGCGGCGCTCCTTCCTGCACGCGCTCACCCACTCGCCGCACGCCGCGCAGACCCTGCGCCGCGCTTTGGGGGACCGCCCGGACTTCTCCGGCGGGCTGTCCGGTGTGCCCGCACTGGTCTTCGCCGGGGAGCACGACACGGTGACCTCGCCCGAACGGCAGCGGGCGTTCGCCTCGACCATCGAGGGCAGCCGCTTCCTCACGATCGACCGGTCCGACCACTGGGTGGTCCTGGAACGCGCCGACGACGTCGCCGAGCTCGTCACCCGCTTCTTCACCGACCAGCCGCTGGAACAGATCCGCCCGGTGGCCCTTCCGCACCAGGACCGGGCCGCGCGCGACGTGGCGGTGTCGCGCGCGGCCGGGTGATGTCGCCCTCGGTCAGCGCTTGTTGACCTGCATGCGGACGATCTGCGGGTCGTGGTCGCTCGCCTGGTCGGCGAACTCCGCGTTGATGTGCACCACGTCGTAGTCGAAGCGGGTCACGGCAGGGCTGGTCAGAATGTGGTCCAGCGTCTGCGAGTTGCCGTCGTACACGTAGCTGTACTGCTCCTTCGCGGGCAGCGTCGTGATGAGCGGCTTGAGCACCTCGCCGCTGGTCAGCGCGTCCATCGTCGGTGAGAACGCGAAGTCGTTGAGGTCCCCGAGCGTCACCACCCGGGCCGACTTGTCGGCTGCCAGCAGCGACTTCACGAAGGTGTTGACCTCCGCGGCCTGCTGCACGCGCTTGGTCTCGGAGCTGCGTACCGGCTCCTGGTAGCGGCCGTGCAGCGGCTGGTCGCCGCCCTTGGACGTGAAGTGGTTGGCGATGACGAAGACCGGCTTCCCGTGGAAGCGGAACTCACCCACCAGCGGCTTGCGGCTGTCGGCCCACGCGCTGCTCGCCGGGTTGATCCGGCCGGGCGACACCGAGAGCGTGGCGCCCTTCTTCGTGTCCACCACCGTCACGGGGGTGGTCGCGTCGCCGCCCGCGCGGTCCACGAACTCGACCCGCTCGGGGTTGAAGAGGAAGACGTTGCGGATGTTCCCGCCCGGCTCGCCGCCGTCCTGGCCGTCCGCGGGGGCGACGTAGCGCCACGCGTACTGCGGGCCGCCCGCCGCGACGATCGCGTCGGTGAACCGCTTCAGCGTTGCCTCGGAGCCGACCGTGCCGTCGTTGACCGCGCCGTTGTCGTCCTGGATCTCCTCCAGCGACACCACGTCGGGCGAGGAGAGGCTGACCGCGACGCCCGCGGCGAGCGTGTCGAACTTCGCCTGGTCGTCGAGCGCGTCCAGGTTCTCCACGTTGTACGTCGCCACGGCGAGCTCGTTGCCCCGCTGCCGGCGGGTGACCTCGCGCTGGAGGTTGTTGTCCGTGAGCGTGCCGAGTTCGGTGGCCTGGAGGTTGTAGCCGCCGAAGGACGCGTAGTCCATGACACCGGTCGTGGCGCCGGACAGCACGTCACCGACGTCCGCGACGGGCACGGGCTGTGCGGCGTCGAGCGACATGACCTTGATGCGGCCGGTGTTCTGGTCGGTGTACGAGGCGTAGAGCGTTCCGCCGCGGGCGGTCGGCTGCTCCTGGGGCTTGACCGTCACCCAGACCTCGTCGTACGCGGTCGTCGCCCCGGTGACCCGGGTGTCGGCGATGCGGACGCGGGTGCCTTCGAGCGACTCGTACAGATCGAGGGCGTACGTCGCCGGGGCGAGGGGCAGCGCGTCGATCGGACCGCCGTTCGCCGAGGGGGCGTAGGCGCCGGGCACGGAGGAGGCGTCGAGGACGACCGGTGCGGGCAGGGCGTTGCCGGAGGACAGCACGGTGGTCTTCGGGGCGGTGATCTGGGTGAGCGACTGGGCGGTGGCGGACGGGTAGTACTCGGCCACCTTCCCGCTGACCAGGACCGAGTCGCCCACGGCGACGGCCGGTGCGGTGCTCCCGGTGTAGACGAACAGCCCCTCGCCGGTACGGGCGTCGGCGTCGGGAGCGGTGTCCTGGATCCAGAAGCCGCGCGAACCGGTGGTCCGTACGCCGGTGACGACGCCCGGGACGCCGGCCACGCTCTGCCCGGCCAGCGGCGACAGGCGGGTCGTGCCCTGGATGTCGTGCACGCGGACGGTGCCGGGCTCGGTCGGGTTGCCGGGGTCGCCGGGGCCGGTGCCGCCGGACGTCTCGCCCGCCGCGTTGACCGGGGTCGGGGTGGCAGCCGCGAGGTCCGCGGCGTTGTCGTCGGTGTCGGCGAGGGCCGTGCCGCGCGCCACGGAGGCGGTGGCGGAGGCGCCGGTCACCGGGCTGCCCTCGCGCACGACGGCGGTGCCGTAGCCGACCAGGTCCACGATCCTGGTGTCGACGGCGCAGTCCGCGGCCGTCTTGCAGGTCAGGGGGGTGGTGCCGGAGACGAGGGCGACGGAACCACCGGACGCGGACATCGCGACCGTACCCGTGGCGTCCGCGGTGGGAAGGGCCACGGTGCCGCCCGTGCCGGCGGCCTGGGCGACGAGGTAGCGGCCACCGGGCGCGATGGACCCGGTGAGCGCGGAGACCTGCCACAGCGAACCGGCGGACGGGGTGGCCGGAAGGTACTGGACGCTGAAGCCCGACAGGCCGTAGGCCGAGGTACCGGCGTTGGCCAGCTCGATGAAGTCGCGGGTGAGCGTCGCACCCGAGTTGCCTCCGCCGCCGTAGACCTCGGAGATCACGGCGGTCGGGGACGGGGCCGCGAAGGCGGCGGGCAGGGCGGTCACCGACAGGGTTACGGCGACGGCGCCCGCGAGCAGAGCGGAACCGTGTCTGGATATGCGCACGTGAGGTGCCCCCAACTGTGTAGTGAGAGCAAAAGCTATGCGCGTAGAACGGGCGTGACAAGGCATCAGAGGTTAATTCCCCGCATCGCAGAGGTGTTCGACCCCGCTCCGGTGGGTATCGGGGGCCCCGCCGGCCCCGCCCTCCCTGCCGGAACGGCACGCTCCGCCGGGCGTCGCAAGGCGCCGGACGGGCGAGCAGCACCTAGGGCCTCTCGTTTGGATCATGCCGGGCTCGCGTGCCCTGGCGCGCGCATCTGCGGCGTTGTCGTCGGTCGCCGACGCTCCGCGTCGACTCCCTCCTCCGCCTTGCAGCTGCACGCACCGGACCCCGCTCCCTCATCCGCCCTGATCCAAACGAAAGGCCCTAGGGTGCGAGGCATGGCAGAGAGCGCTGCGCACCGGGGAACGGGCCCCGGCCCGGGGCCGGACCCGTCCGGTTCCGGTGCCCCCGACCCCCGCCGCTGGCAGGCGCTGGCCGTCTGCCTGGTGGCCGGATTCATGACCCTGCTGGACGTGTCCATCGTCAATGTGGCGCTGCCGTCCATCAAGGAGGGCCTGGACACCCCGGAGTCCGATCTCCAGTGGGTGCTGTCCGGGTACGCGCTCGCGTTCGGGCTCTTCCTCATCCCCGCCGGACGCCTCGGCGACGCCCGGGGGCGCCGGGCGGTGTTCATGGCGGGGCTGGCCCTGTTCACGCTGTCGTCCGCCGCCTGCGGCGCGGCCCAGTCCAGTCTCTGGCTGGTGATCGCCCGACTGGTCCAGGGCATCGCGGGCGGGCTGATCTCCCCGCAGATCTCCGCGCTCATCCAGCAGATGTTCTCCGGACGAGAGCGGGGCCGTGCCTTCGGCATGTTCGGCACCGTCGTCGGCATCTCGACGGCCGTCGGCCCGCTGCTCGGCGGACTGCTGATCCAGGTGGCCGGGGCGGCGGAGGGCTGGCGCTGGGTGTTCTACGTCAATCTGCCGCTCGGCGCGGTCTGCCTCGTGCTCGCCCGGCGGCTGCTCCCGGACACGCCGACGGCGACCCGGGTACGGGCACGCGACCTCGACCCGGTCGGCGTACTGCTCCTCGGCGCGGGGGTCCTGGCCCTCCTGCTGCCCTTCGTGCAGGCCCAGCAGTGGCAGGGCGACGGCAAGTGGCTCCTCCTGCTCCTGGCCGCGGCGCTCCTCGCCGCGTTCGTCGGCTGGGAGTCCCGGTGCGGTACGGGACCCACCCAACCGGTCCTGGACCTCTCGCTCTTCCGGCTGCGGTCCTACTGGCTCGGCTGTCTGCTGATCCTCCTCTACTTCGCGGGATTCACCTCGATCTTCTTCGTCACCACGCTCTACCTCCAGTCGGGCCAGCACTACACCGCCCTTCAGGCCGGCCTCGCCATCACCCCGTTCGCGCTGGGCTCGGGCGTCGCCGCGGGCATCGGCGGCCGGCTCGTCGGCCGCTTCGGCCGGCCCCTCGTGGTCGTCGGCCTCGCGATGGTGGCGGTGGGGCTCGCGCTCACCGCGCTCGCCGTGCACCTGGCGCCGGGGGCGAACGCGGGATGGGCGATGGCGGGCCCCCTGCTGCTGGCCGGTCTGGGCAGCGGCCTGGTCATCGCCCCCAACCAGACCCTCACCCTCGCCGAGGTGCCGGTGGCCACCGCCGGCAGCGCCGGGGGCACGCTGCAGACCGGCCAGCGCGTCGGGTCGGCGATCGGCATCGCCGCGGTGGGCTCGGTGTTCTTCGCCCAGGTGGGCCCCGAGGGCTGGGCCACCGCGTACGACCACGGGCTCATCGTCTCGGTCGCCTTCGTCCTGGCGGCCCTGGTCGTCGCCCTCGCCGACGTGGGGACCGCCCGGCGGGCCGGGAAACGTGCGCGGGAGTCCGTACGAGCAGAGAGGAGCGGGGCATGACCGACGACACGGGCGGGACCGCGAGCGGGGCGACGGGCGGGTCGGCGGGCGGCAACGCCTCGTACGGCCACCAGCCCTTCACCCGGTCCGCGAGCCACTTCGCCGACCGGATCACGGCCGACGGCCGGGACGGCTGGCCGGTGGAGGCGGGCCGCTACCGGCTGGTCGTCAGCCGCGCCTGCCCCTGGGCGAGCCGCGCCCTCGTGTCACGGCGCCTCCTGGGTCTGGAGGACGCCCTGTCGCTCGCCGTCGCCGACCCCGTCCAGGACGACCGCAGCTGGCGCTTCACCCTGGACGAGGACGGCAGGGACCCCGTACTCGGCATCCGCCTGCTGAGCGAGGCGTACGACGCACGGGAGCTCGGATATCCCGGCGGGGTCAGCGTGCCCGCGATCGTCGACGTACCGAGCGGCCGGCTCGTCACCAACGATTACCAGCGGATCACCCTGGACCTCGCCACCGAGTGGTCCGCGCTGCACAGGCAAGGCGCTCCGGACCTCTACCCCGAACGGCTCCGCGAGGAGATCGACGCGGTCATGGAGGACATCTACCGGGACGTCAACAACGGCGTCTACCGTGCCGGGTTCGCCGACGGCCAGGACGCGTACGAAGAGGCGTACACCGATGTGTTCCGCCGTCTCGACCTGGTGTCGGAGCGTCTCGCCGACCGGCGCTACCTGGTCGGGGACACCATCACGGAAGCGGACATCCGGCTGTTCACGACGCTGGTGCGCTTCGACGCCGTCTACCACGGCCACTTCAAGTGCAACCGCTCGAAGCTGTCGGAGGACCCCGTTCTGTGGGCCTACGCCCGCGACCTCTACCAGACCCCCGGATTCGGCGACACGGTCGACTTCGACCACATCAAGCAGCACTACTACCGGGTGCACAGCGGCATCAACCCCACGGGCATCGTGCCGCTCGGCCCCGACCTGTCCGGCTGGCCGGCCCCGCACCACCGGGAGGAGCTCGGCGGCCGTCCGTTCGGCGACGGCACCGCGCCGGGACCGGTACCCCCGGACGAAGAGGTGCCTGCGCGGGGACGTCCCTGACCCGGCCGCGTCCCGACGCCCCGTCCGTCCGGGGTTGCGGACAGTAGGTGTCCGCGAAGCCGCGTAGCGTGCCGTCCATGGCCGCGAAGACGAACCCTCCCGTGCTCTCCAGCCGCGCGCTCAACCGCGCCACTCTGGAACGCCAGTTGCTCCTGCGCCGCAGCGCCCTGCCGGCGAAGGAGGCGGTCGGGCATCTCCTCGGGCTCCAGGCGCAGAACACCAAGCCCCCGTACTACCAGCTGCACGCCCGGCTCGACGGCTTCAGGCCCGCGGACCTCTCGACGCTGATGGAGTCCCGCGAGGTGGTCCGCATCGTCACCCTGCGCTCCACCATCCACACCCACACCGCCGACGACGCCCTCACACTGCGCCCGCTCGTCCAGGCCGCGCGCGAACGGGAGCTGCGGCAGTTCCGGTCCGGGCTCGTCGGCGTGGACCTCGACCGGCTCACGGAGATCAGCAGGGAGCTCGTCGAGGAGCGGCCCCGCACGATGAAGGAACTGCGCGACTCCCTGCTCGGCCACTGGCCGGACGCCGATCCGCAGTCCCTCGCGATCGCCGCGCGCTGCCGCCTGCCCCTCGTCCAGGTCACCCCGCGCGGACTGTGGGGGCGGAGCGGGCAGGTCGCCCTGACGACGGCCGAGCACTGGCTCGGCCGCCCGTCGGAACCGGCGCCCGCACCGGACGAGACCGTCCTGCGCTATCTGGCGGCCTTCGGACCCGCCTCGGTGCAGGACATGCAGACCTGGGCCGGACTGACCCGGCTGCGCGAGGCGTTCGAACGGCTGCGGCCGGGGCTCCTCACCTTCCGCGACGAGAACGGCGTCGAACTGTTCGACCTCCCCGAGGCCCCGCGCCCCGACCCGGACACCCCGGCCCCGCCGCGCTTCCTGCCGGAGTTCGACAACGTGCTGCTCGGTCACGCCGACCGTTCCCGCGTCATCCCGCCCGCGTACAAGGGCCGCAACGGCAAGGGGAACCAGGCGTACGGGACCCTGCTCGTCGACGGCTTCCTCGCCGCGATCTGGCGCACGGAGAAGACCGCGGACCCGGCCGGGGACCCGGCCACCATCACGGTGCAGCCGCTCGGCACGCTCGGCCGCGCGCAGCGCGAGGACATCACCCGGGAGGCGGCCCTGATGCTCTCGGCGATGACGGAGGCGAGCACGTACGACATCAGGTTCGACACATTCGTCGACTTCGGGGATTAGGGCCTCACGTGTGGATCACGCCGGGCTCGCGGGGCGGGGGAGCGGGCAAGGGGGGACGCGGCTACGGCAGCAGGCCGGCCCGGCGCGCCGCCACCACGGCCTCCAGGCGTGTGTGCGCGCCCAGTTTGCGCATCGCCGAGCGCAGATACCCCTTCACCGTCTCCGGCCGCAGCCCGAGCCGCTCCGCCACCACCGCGTTCGTCGCGCCGGTCGCCACGCCGGTGATGACGTCCACCTCACGGGGCGCCAGCCGCACCTGGCGGCCCGCCGGAGTACGTGCACCGGTCGCGGAGGCCAGCCGGCCGCAGACCGCGAGCAGTTCCTCGCGCAGGGCCGGGTCGAGGATCTTCGGAGCCAGCGCCCGCAGCTCCTGGTGCGCCTCACGGACGTGTTCCCAGGCACCCGGGGCCGTGCCCGGGTCGGTGGCCTCCTCCCGGGTGGCCGTCAGGAGCCTGCGCACCTCGTCCCGTACGACCAGTGCCTGTTCCACGTCGCGGGCGGCGGAGACCGCCGCCGCGAACGTGCGGTCCCCGAGGGTGAGCGGCTCCCGCAGCGCCCCGTACAGCACGCCGCGCACCTTCCGGCGTACGACGACGGGCACCGCGACGACCGAGCGCAGACCCTCCGCCGCGACGGCCATGTCGTACTCGTGGCTGATGTGGCGCGAGGAGGGGTAGTCCGTCACGGCGCAGGGCCGCGACAGTGCGATCGCCTTGCCGCCGAGCCCGCTGCCGGCCGAGATGACGAGACCGCGCAGCGCCGCCGTCTGCGCCCCGTTCAGCTCGGCGATCCGCGCATGGCGCACATCGTGGAGCAGGCCGCCGAAGACGACGGGAAGCCCGCTGGTGCGGCGCAGGCGCAGCAGCGCCGCCTGCATCTCGACCGCCTCGCCCGGTTCCGGCACGCCGATGCCCTCCAGCCCGTCCGACTCCACCCCCGTTCGGGGGTAGTGAGATCTGGGTCACTGTTTACATGATGTTAAGCGACCGGTCCGGTCCGCAATGAGGAGAGCACATGTCGGCAACCAGCGCGACGGAAACGTTCCGGGCCGCCCGGGACTTCCTGCTTGAGCACCGTGAGGACTACACGAGGGCGTACGAGGGCTTCCGCTGGCCCAGGGCCGAGCACTTCAACTGGGCGCTGGACTGGTTCGACGTCATCGCCGAGAACAACGACCGCACCGCCCTGCACATCGTGGAGGAGGACGGCCGGCGCACCGAGGTCTCCTTCGCGGAGATGTCCGCCCGGTCCAACCGGGCCGCGAACTGGCTGAAGGCCCAGGGCGTGCGCGAGGGCGACCGCATCCTCGTCATGCTCGGCAACCAGGCAGAGCTGTGGGAGACGGCCCTCGCCGCCATGAAGCTGCGCGCCGTCGTCATCCCCGCGACCCCGCTCCTGGGCCCCGTCGATCTGCGCGACCGTGTCGAGCGCGGCCGGGTCCGGCACGTCCTCGTCCGTGCGGCGGACGCGCCGAAGTTCGACGAGGTGCCCGGCGACTACACCCGGATCGCCGTGGACGGCGAGGTCGAGGGCTGGCTCCCGTACAGCGGCGCGGACGCGTACCCCGCGAGCTTCGAGGCGGACCGGAAGACCGACGCGGACGAACCGCTGATGCTCTACTTCACCTCCGGCACCACCGCCCGGCCCAAGCTCGTCGAGCACACCCATGTCTCCTACCCCGTGGGCCACTTGTCGACGATGTACTGGATCGGACTGAAGCCGGGCGACGTCCACCTCAACATCTCCTCGCCCGGCTGGGCCAAGCACGCCTGGTCGAACCTGTTCGCCCCGTGGACGGCGGAGGCCACCGTCTTCATCTTCAACTACACCCGCTTCGACGCGGGCCGGCTGATGGCGGAGATGGACCGCTCGGGAGTCACCAGCTTCTGCGCGCCGCCCACCGTGTGGCGGATGCTCATCCAGGCCGACCTCTCGCAGCTCGCGACGCCGCCGCGCGAGGTGGTCGCGGCCGGGGAACCGCTCAACCCGGAGGTCATCGAGACCGTCCGGCGGGAATGGGGCGTCACCATCCGTGACGGCTTCGGCCAGACGGAGACCGCCGTCCAGGTGGCGAACACCCCGGGCCAGCTGCTGAAGGCCGGCTCGATGGGCCGCCCCAGCCCCGGCTTCAAGGTCGAGCTCCTCGACCCGGTCTCCGGCGAACCCGGCGCCACCGAGGGCGAGATCGCGCTCGACCTGTCGGCCGCCCCGGTCGGCCTGATGACCGGCTACCACGGCGATCCGGAGCGTACGGCCGAGGCGATGGCGGGCGGTTACTACCGGACCGGCGACATCGGTGCCCGCGACGAGGAGGGCTACATCACCTACGTCGGCCGCGCCGACGACGTCTTCAAGGCATCCGACTACAAGATCTCCCCCTTCGAGCTGGAGAGCGCACTGCTGGAGCACGAGGCGGTCGCCGAGGCCGCCGTCGTCCCCGCTCCCGACCCCGTCCGCCTCGCCGTGCCGAAGGCGTACGTCGTTCTGGCGGAGGGCTGGGAACCCGGTCCGGACACCGCGAAGGTGCTGTTCGAGCATTCCCGGGCGGTGCTCGCCCCGTACAAGCGCATCCGGCGGCTGGAGTTCGCCGAGCTGCCGAAGACCGTCTCGGGCAAGATCCGCCGGATCGAGCTCCGCGAGCGCACCGCTCAGGGGACGGGCACCGAGTTCGACGAGGGGGACCTGCGGTGAACGAGCTGTCGTACGCACACGGCACCGGGACGACGCCGCTCATCGGCGACACCATCGGGGCCAACCTGGACCGGGCGGTCCGCGCCTTCCCGGAACGTGAGGCACTGGTCGACGTGGCCTCCGGCCGGCGCTGGACGTACGCCGCGTTCGGCGCCGACGTGGACGAGCTGGCCCGCGGGCTGATGGCGGCCGGTGTGGCGAAGGGCGACCGGGTCGGCATCTGGGCCGTCAACTGCCCGGAGTGGGTGCTCGTCCAGTACGCCACGGCCCGCATCGGCGCGATCATGGTCAACATCAACCCGGCCTACCGGGCGCACGAGCTGGAGTACGTGATCAACCAGGCGGGGATCTCGCTCCTGGTCGCCTCGCTCGCCCACCGCACGAGCGACTACCGCGCCCTGGTCGGCCAGGTCCGTGCCGACTGCCCCTCGCTGCGGGCCGTCCACTACATCGGGGACCCGTCGTGGGGGGAACTGGCGGCCGCGGCTGACGCCGTCACGGACGGGCAACTGGTCTCACGTCAGGCCGAGTTGTCCTGCGACGACCCGATCAACATCCAGTACACCTCGGGCACCACCGGGTTCCCGAAAGGTGCCACGCTCTCCCATCACAACATCCTCAACAACGGATACTTCGTCGGCGAGATGATCGCCTACACGGAAGAGGACCGGATCTGTCTGCCCGTGCCCTTCTACCACTGCTTCGGCATGGTGATGGGGAACCTCGCGGCCACCTCGCACGGGGCCTGCATCGTGATCCCGGCCCCCGCCTTCGAGCCCGCGGCCGTGCTCGCCGCCGTCGAGCAGGAGCGCTGCACCTCGCTGTACGGCGTGCCCACGATGTTCATCGCGGAGCTGAATCTCCCGGACTTCGCCTCGTACGACCTCTCCTCCCTCCGTACCGGCATCATGGCCGGATCTCCCTGCCCTGTGGAGGTGATGAAGCGGGTCGTCGCCGAGATGCACATGGCGGAGGTGTCCATCTGTTACGGGATGACGGAGACCTCACCCGTCTCCACCCAGACCCGCCGCGACGACGATCTGGAGCGCCGCACGGGCACGGTCGGCCGAGTGCTGCCGCACATTGAGGTGAAGGTGGTCGACCCGGTGACGGGTGTGACCCTGGAGCGCGGCGAGGCGGGCGAACTGTGCACCCGCGGCTACGGCGTGATGCTCGGCTACTGGGAGCAGCCCGACCGGACGTCCGAGGCCGTCGACGCCGGACGCTGGATGCACACCGGTGACCTCGCCACCATGAGGGAGGACGGCTATGTCCGGATCGTCGGCCGGATCAAGGACATGATCATCCGGGGCGGCGAGAACGTGTACCCGCGGGAGATCGAGGAGTTCCTGTACGGCCATCCGAAGATCGCCGACGTCCAGGTGGTGGGCGTGCCGGACGCCAGGTACGGCGAGGAGATCCTGGCCTGCGTCATCGCCCGCGACCCGGCCGATCCGCCGACCCTCCAGGAGGTCACCGCCTACTGCCGGGAACGGCTCGCGCACTACAAGATCCCGCGGCGGCTGGAGATCCTGGACGCCTTCCCGATGACCGTCAGCGGAAAGGTCCGGAAGATCGAGCTGCGGGAGACCTACGGCGCCTGAAGCGTGGTGCAGAAGGCTGTGATCTGGGCATCTCGCTTGTATGCGTGGGGTGTTGAGGGCTGAGGCGTAGTCAGCGCCCGCAGGTCAACGGCGTTTTCGTCACAGGGCCGACCGGTCATGGCCCCGGTCCGCAGGGGTCAGGCTTGCACGAGGCCGCTCTGGTACGCGATCACGACGAGTTGTGCGCGGTCGCGGGCGTGGAGCTTCGCCATGGCGCGGTGGATGTGACTGCGGATGGTAAGGGGACTGACAACGAGTTCTTCGGCGATCTCGGTGTTGGACATTCCGTGGGCAGCCAGGGCCATCACTTCGCGTTCGCGGGCGGTGAGGTCATGGAGACGCTCTGGCGACGCCAGCTGGGCTTCGGGTTCAGGAGCGGCGAGGAAGCGGGTGATGAGTGCACGGGTCGCGAGGGGAGAGAGCAGTGACTCGCCTGCGGCTACGGTGCGAATGCCGGTCAGGAGCACGTCGGTGCTGACGTCCTTGCCCAGAAAGCCGCTCGCGCCGGCGCGGAGGGCCTCGGCAACGTATTCATCGTTTTCGAACGTGGTGAGGATGAGGACACGGGTGTCCGCGAGGTCGGGATCGGTGCAGATGGCGGCAGTTGCGGCCAGGCCGTCGGTTCCGGGCATACGGATGTCCATGAGGACGACGTCGGGGTGGTGGGCGCGTGCGAGGTCGATCGCTTCGCTTCCGTCGGCGGCTTCACCGACCACGGTCATGTCTGGGGTGGTGTCGATGAGGATACGGAAGGTGGCCCGAAGGAGGGCCTGATCGTCGGCGAGCAGGACGGTAGTCATGTCGTTCGGCTTCCTTCTGGCTGTTGGTGCAGTGGCAGGGGCAGGGTGCACGTCACCTCGAAGCCGCCTTCTGGACGGGGTCCTGCATGGAGAGTCCCGCCGGCGGAGTGGGCGCGCTCTTGCATCCCGATGAGTCCGAAGCCCCGGCCGGAGGGAGGTGCGACCGAAACCCTGAGGCCCTCGTTGCTGACCGTCAGCGTCAGGCGGTCCGCCGAGTAGGCGAGGCGGACCTGGGCTGTCGCGGTGGCGGCGTGTTTGGTGACGTTGGTCAGGGCTTCCTGCACGATCCGATACGCGCTCAGGTCCGCTCCGGGTGGCAGAGGCCGGGCCTCGCCTTCGATCTCGATCCGGACGGTGAGACCAGCGCTGGCGAACACTGCCGTCAATTCTTCGAGTTGAGCCAACCCGGGGGCAGGGCCCAAGGGTTCGGATTCGTTGTCCTGGCGCAAGAGCCCGACGGTTGCCTTCATCTCGCGCAGAGCTGACGCGGTGGTCTCCTTCAGGCTGTCGAGCATGGCGCCTGCCTGATCAGAGTGGACGCGCACCAGGTGCGCTGCGGTGCCGGCCTGGGCGTTGGCCAGGGCCAGATGGTGGGCGACCACATCATGTAGTTCACGGGCGATCCGGATGCGTTCTTGAGCGACTCTGCGGCGGGCTTCTTCTTCGCGTGTCTGTTCGGCGTCCTCGGCACGGGCACGTACCGCAGCAACGTAGTCGCGGCGGAGCTGCACGGCGGTGCCCAGGACGGCCGGAAGGAAGACCCAAGCGACGGGGTTGAGCGTGGCGAGCAGCAGATTGTGATGGCTCGGGTTGGCGACGAGGGCAGTGGCGACCAGGAGCGCGGCGGTGAGGGCGGCGCCAATGCGCGTGTTCCTACGATCGGTGAACAGGCCCAGGGAGTACAGCGCTGCCATGAGCGGGCCTTGCAGCAGGGGGGTGAGCAGATATCCCAGCGAGGCGTCGACCGCAGCGCACAGTGCGTTGACTGCCACCACCGTGCGGGGGTGGCTCCGGCGCCAGAGGAGAGCGGAGCAGCCGATCGCGGACTGCAGCACCGCGGGCCAGATCGCGAGCCGCTGGTCAAGAACGAAGCTGCTGAACACGGTCCCGGCGACGGAGAATGCCAACAGCACCAGGACGAGTGCGATGTCCACCCTTCGGGGATGCGACAGCGCGCGGACCTGCCAATGGGCGCTCATCGGACTCACTTTCCGCCTCTCGGTGCCACTGACGCGTGGTTCATCAACGGGTGCAGGGCCGTCCGCTGTCTTCACGGACGGCCCTGCACCCACAGGCATGATCTCCTGTCGCCTTCCATCGGCCCTCAGCCTCGGACAGATTCCCTGGCCAGCCATGTCGGCCTTGGGTAACAGCCTGTCCACCCTGCTCGGAATCCATCAAGCCGGCTGCCGAGCAAGTCGTTCTCCCGAGTGCCGCCGGATGGTCGACCGCCATGCCCTGGTGCAGCCGAATCGCAGGGCCCAGGGCCGGTCACATGCGGACCATTTCCTTGTCGTGCCGCAGTCCGGTGGAGGGTGGCGACTGAAGTGCTTCGCCCTCGACGTCGATGTTGGGCAGCGCCCTGTCGAGCCACCGGGGCAGCCACCAGGCCCGGTCGCCAAGCAGGGCGAGGACGGCCGGCACGAGGGCCATGCGGACGACGAACGCGTCGAAGAGCACGGCGATCGCGAGGCCGAACCCGATGGTCTTGATCATCGAATCGGCGGAGGCGATGAACGCAGAGAACACGGCGATCATGATGAGTGCGGCGGCGACGACGACGCGGGCGCTGTGCCGGAATCCCGTGACGACCGCCTGGGCAGGCCGGTCGCCATGGACGTATGCCTCTCGCATGCGCGCCACGAGGAAGACCTCGTAGTCCATCGCGAGGCCGAAGACGATGCCGACCAGGAAGATCGGCATGAGGCTCATGATCGGACCGGCCTGCTCGACGCCGAGCAGCTCCGCGCCCCAGCCCCACTGGAAGACCGCGACGACCGAGCCGAGGGCCGCCAGGACCGACAGCAGGAACCCGAGAGCCGCCTTGACGGGGACGAGTACGGACCTGAAGACGACCAGCAAGAGCACGAAGGCCAAGCCCACAATGACTGTCAGGTAAGGCACCAGGGCGCTCTGCAGCGCCTGGGCCACATCGATGTTCATCGCCGTACTGCCCGTCACCTCGAACGTTGTGCCCGTGGACGACTCGGTCGCGGACCGTTCGGCCCGGATGGTGTGAATGAGCTCCTTGGTGGCCTCGTCGTTCGGTCCGGTAGCCGGGACGGCGGAGAACATCGCCGTATCGCCCACGGAGTTGAACTGGGCCGGCGAAACGGAGACGACTCCGTCAGTGGCGCCGATCTCCCTTACGACGGTCTCGACCGCGGACCTCGGATCGGCGGCACCCTTGGCGTCCACCACGATGGTCAGCGGACCGTTGAAGCCTGCTCCGAAGCCGTCAGCGAGCGCGTCGTAGGCCCGGCGCTCGGTGGTTGACGTGGACTTGGACTCCTCGCCGGGCATGCCCATCTGCAGATCCGTCACCGGCAGGGCGAGGGCTCCCAAGCCGGCGACACCGGCGAGGAGGACCGGAATCGGGCGGCGCAGCACGAAACGCGCCCAGCGGGTCCCACCATTGTTCTGCGGAATGCCGCCGTGCTGCTCGCCGCTGCTGTCGTGCTTGCCGCTCCTGCGTGTCTTGCGCGAGAGAACGGCGTTCGGCCAGAAGCCCAGCAGTGCCGGGACCAGGGTCAGTGCGATGAGGACGGCCACCACGACCGCTCCAGCCGCGGCAAGCCCCATCTTGCTCAGCATCGGAACACCGACCACCGTGAGGCCGGCAAGCGCGATGACCACCGTGAGCCCGGCGAAGACGACCGCCGAGCCGGCGGTTCCCGCCGCGAGACCAGCTGCCTCGTGGGGGGCGTGTCCCTTGGCGCGCTCCTCGCGGTAGCGGGAGACGACGAACAGCGCGTAGTCGATACCCACTGCGAGTCCGAGCATGGTGGCCAGCGTGCCGGTCGTCATGGACAGACCGAAGGTGCTGCCCAGAGCGAGGATCGAGGCCATGCTGATGCCGACACCGATGATCGCAGTGAGCAACGGCAGACCGGCGGCTGCCATCGAACCGAACGTGATCAGCAGTACGACCGCCGCGAGGGCAATACCCATGCCCTCCGCTGCGCCGCCCGCAGCCGGCTGGGTTGCCAGTGCGGTTCCGCCCACGTCGACGGTCATGCCCTGTTCCCGAGCGACATCGATCGCGCTTTCCAGCGACTTCTTGGTGGTCTCGGTGAGGTCGTCGGCCGCCACCTTGTAGCTGACGGTCGCATATGCCGTCGAGGCGTCCTTGCTCACGGTGTCCGCCTGGAACGGGCTCACCACACGGTCAACCTGCGCACCGCCGCGAACTCCGTCCACGAGATCGTCGATGACCGCCCGATTGTCAGCCGCGGTGATTCTCTGGCCGTCAGGAGCGACGAACACGATCCGGGCGTCGGCCCCGCTGGAATGCGTCCCGGGGAAACGCTCCTCCATCAGGTCGAATGCCTTCTGCGCCTCGATCCCGGGCATGAAAGAGCCGTCATCCTTGGCTGCGGGCGCCATGGCGGCACCGGCACCTACGGCGACGAGGACGGCCGTCCACACCAGGAGCACGGACCAGCGCCGTCGGAAGGCCGTATGGCCCAGGCGATAGAGAAAGGTAGCCACGAGTCAGGAGTCTCCACATCTGAGCTTGGGTAGAACTCAAGACTGATTGACCGGCCCCCTCGCGGCATCGTGCGTCTGCGGCCACTTCGGACTACTGAGAACGCACGGGATGCGCGCGCTCACGTCCTCCTCAGGTATGACACCCATCGCCGGAACGCGACCAGATCACCGAGGACCGCCTCGCCTGGAAGCACACTCCGTCGCCGTCATGGAACGCAGCGTGCTTCCGGGCGGTAGGCATCCGAAGACGAACAGCGGGATCGAAAACGTCAAAAAAGCCAGGGACTAGGGGCTCTCGTCGAGCCTGCCGCCCGGGTCACGCCGGCGTCGCGTCGCACGGGCCGCCTGGCCCGGATTCCGGGTCAGGCGGCCTCGATGATGCCGGAGCGGAGGCTCCGGGTCGCGGCTGCCCACTCGATCAGCAGTACCTCGTACGCCGCGGACTCCACGGACGACCAGTCCTCACCCGCCCGTGCGTCCACCAGCGCGCGTATCGCCTCGTTCGCCTCGGCGGCGGACGAGGTCGTCGGCTGCGTGGCGGGCAGGGCGTGCGTGGGGCTGGAAGGGCGTGGAAGCCGAGGAGTTAAGGCCATGTGCTCACTCTACGTCCCCCCACTGACAACGCACCGAACATAAGGGCCCGTTGTGACGGACGTGACTGTTTATCGCCCCTGCCGTCCGGCGGTCGTTCAGAGCTCGCGCCGCATGCACACCCGTGGCCAGCGATCCAGGCCGTGCTCCTTCTCCAGCGACCGGATCGCGCGCAGCCCGTCGGTGAGTTCCTCGTCCGTGAGCGTCCGGAAACCGAGGCGGCCGTAATAGGGGGCGTTCCACGGGACGTCGGTGAACGTGGTCAGGGTGAGGGCCCGCAGCTCCTGGGACGCGGCCCAGTGCGCCAGGTGATCGATGAGTGCGCGGCCGATGCCGCGGCGGGCGGCCGTGGGGAGGACCGACACCTGCTCGATGTGGGCCGCGTCGTCGACCGGGTCGGCGATCAGGTAGCCGACCGGCCGCTCGGTGTCGGACGGCAGGGACTCCGCCGCCACCCAGGAGCGGCCGGCCCTGCGGTAGCTCTCCAGCAGCACGAGCGGGGGCGGATCGTCGTCCGCGACCGCCGACATGCCGAGAGTGCGGAAGGGTTCGCCTGCGGCGCGTTCGATGTCCTGGAGGAGGGGCAGTTCGGAGCGCCGTGCGGGGCGGATACGCATGGTTCCAGTATGGCGAGCGGGGCCGGTGGCGCGGAAGCGTTCGCCCGGGGGAGCGGCCGGAATCAGGCGCCTGTGCTGATCAGTTCGTCCGCCGGGCTGTTCACCGGCTGCGGTGTGCCGGTGAGGTCCATGACGAACAGGGGGAGGGCCAGGCCGTCCGCGCGCTGCCTCGCGTCCGGCGCGTATCCGGCGAGGGAGAACAGCACTCCGGCGACCGAGGCGTTCAGCGCGTTCAGCCAGAGGCACTCGACGTCGCGCAGGACGGTGGGGGTGGTGGTGGAGTCGACCTGGGCGATCAGCCCCGCGGCGCGTACGTCTATCCGGGAGGAGGGACGCTCCCGCGCCTGCACCACGTCGAGGTACCCCAGCCACGTCAGATAGAGCGCGGCGGCGCCGACCGCGTCGCGGGCGGTGCGGATCGTCATCGGCCGGAACGCGGGGCGCGGGTGCGAGGCCGTGCGCGGCAGCGGTATGTGGGACGGGCCGACCGGCCCCGCGGCGCCGCGGTTCGTCACGGGGCGGACGGGCACGCGCAGCACGGTCCCGCACGGGCAGCAGAGCTCCGGGTGCGGCCACTGGTCGCGGCGCCCGCAGCCCGCGCAGCGCACGGTGACCCAGTCGTCGTTCCACGTGCGGTGGGTGATCGGCTCCGCCGGGGCGCCGCGCAGCAGTTGCGGGGCGGTCGGGGCGCCGCACGGGCACGGATAGACCGGGGTGATGTACGCGTGGTCGCGTCGGCAGACCGGGCACCGTACCGGCACGGACTCCACGACGGTCTCCCCCTCCGGTCCCCCTGCTGCTCTCCGTACTCCCATGGTCCACCAAGAGCGAGCGTTCCGGGGGCGACTTCGCGCACTTGCCTCCCTTGACTGAGGTTCGGGCGCGCTTTACATTGATTCCGTATAGCAGAACTAAACTTCCGTAATACGGAATTGGTGCTCTCAGGTGGCGCGACAGAGCCCGACTCCACCAAATCCGAGCAGGAGCACTCAATGAGTCGTATGACCGCTGCCCGAGCGGCAGTTGAGATCCTCAAGCGCGAAGGCGTCTCGCACGCGTTCGGCGTGCCGGGTGCGGCGATCAACCCGTTCTACGCGGCCCTCAAGGCATCCGGCGGGGTGCACCACACCCTCGCCCGGCACGTCGAGGGTGCCTCCCACATGGCAGAGGGCTACACCCGCGCCACCGCGGGGAACATCGGCGTCTGCATCGGTACGTCGGGGCCCGCGGGCACCGACATGATCACCGGTCTGTACTCCGCGATCGCCGACTCCGTCCCGATCCTCTGCATCACCGGCCAGGCCCCGACCGCCGTGCTCCACAAGGAGGACTTCCAGGCCGTCGACATCGCCTCGATCGCCAAGCCGGTCACGAAGGCCGCGACGACCGTCCTGGAGGCCGCGCAGGTTCCCGGCGTCTTCCAGCAGGCGTTCCAGCTGATGCGCTCCGGCCGTCCGGGCCCCGTTCTCATCGACCTGCCGATCGACGTGCAGCTCACCGAGATCGAGTTCGACCCCGAGCTGTACGAGCCGCTGCCGGTCAACAGGCCCGCGGCCACCCGCAAGCAGATCGAGCGCGCGATCGAGATGCTGAACGCGTCCGAGCGTCCGCTGCTCGTCGCCGGCGGCGGCATCATCAACGCCGACGCGTCCGAACTCCTGGTGGAGTTCGCCGAGCTGACCGGCGTCCCGGTCGTCCCGACCCTGATGGGCTGGGGCATCATCGCCGACGACCACGAGCTCAACGCGGGCATGGTCGGCCTCCAGACCTCGCACCGCTACGGCAACGCGAACTTCCTGGAGTCCGACTTCGTCCTCGGCATCGGCAACCGCTGGGCCAACCGTCACACCGGCAAGCTGGACGTCTACACGAAGGGCCGTACGTTCGTCCACGTCGACATCGAGCCCACCCAGCTGGGCAAGATCTTCGCCCCGGACCTCGGCATCGCCTCCGACGCCAAGGCGGCGCTGGAGCTCTTCGTCGAGGTGGCGCGCGAGCTGAAGGCGGCCGGCACGCTGAAGGACCGCTCGGCCTGGGCCGCCTCCACCCAGGAGCGCAAGGCCACGCTGCAGCGCCGGACGCACTTCGACAACGTGCCGCTGAAGCCGCAGCGCGTCTACGAGGAGATGAACCGGGCGTTCGGACCCGAGACCCGGTACGTCACCACGATCGGCCTCTCGCAGATCGCGGGCGCGCAGATGCTGCACGTCTTCAAGCCCCGCCACTGGATCAACTGCGGCCAGGCCGGCCCGCTCGGCTGGACGCTCCCGGCCGCGCTGGGTGTCGCCACCGCGGACCCGGACGGCCAGGTCGTCGCGCTGTCGGGCGACTACGACTTCCAGTTCATGTTGGAGGAGCTGGCGGTGGGTGCGCAGCACAACATCCCGTACGTCCACGTCCTCGTGAACAACTCCTACCTGGGGCTGATCCGCCAGGCCCAGCGCAACTTCGACATCGACTTCCAGGTCAACCTGGAGTTCGAGAACATCAACTCGCCGGAGCTGGGCGTCTACGGTGTGGACCACGTCAAGGTCGTCGAGGGCCTGGGCTGCAAGGCGATCCGGGTCACGGAGCCCGACCAGCTGCTGCCCGCCTTCGAGGAGGCCAAGAAGCTGGCCGCCGAGTACCGGGTGCCGGTGGTGGTCGAGGCCATCCTGGAGCGCGTCACGAACATCGCGATGAGCGGTACGGACATCGCGTCGGTCAACGAGTTCGAGGACGTCGCGACGGAGCCGGGGCACGCGCCGACGGCGATCCGCGCGCTGAAGGTGTCCTGACCGGTCGGTGCGAGCGGCCCCCTCCTCGGAATCTCCGGGGAGGGGGCCGCTGCGTTGCGCTCAAGGACGTCCTCGAACGCCGGAGGGGCTGGGGTGCCGGACCGGCACCCCAGCCCCTCCGGCGCTAGGGTCTGTCGTCACACTTCCGTCTGCCGCGCGGTGTCTGGCACGCACGCTCGCGGCGTTGCCGACATGCCCTAGTAGCTCCGCTACGAGGACATCCAGGCGCCTTGCGATCGCACGCACCGGACACCGCGCGGCCCGGCCTTCGGCCGGACGACGGCAGTTTGACGACAGGCCCTGGGGGACACGAAAGAAAGGGCGCGGAGTACGGGACCGTATCCGTACTCCGCGCCCTCGTCGTGGGCGAACAGGGGCCGCGGCGGCGGCGATCGGCCCGGTGCCGGCGCCCGCTTCAGGTCAGCGGACGCGGACCGGAACCTTCACCACCGCACTGGCATCGCGCAGCCGCCGCGGCCTCGTCCTGCCCGCGCCGCGTACAACCCCTCATCCGGGTACACGGGCGCGGGCAGGGCTCATGGGGTGGAGGCCCCGAGACCCGGTGGGTCTCAGTCCTCGCGCAGGGCGCGGACGGCCTCCTCCACGCGCTTGCCGTAGTCGGCGTCGGCGGCGTGGAAGTGGGCGAGGTTCTTCTCGATCACGTCGTCGCGCGTGACCTGCGACAGGCCCCCCGCGATGTTCGCGACCAGGCGGCCCTTCTCGTCCTCGGACATGAGCCGGAACAGCTCGCCCGCCTGGAAGAAGTCGTCGTCCTTGGTGTGGGCGGGCGCCTCGTGCGTGCCCGTCCAGCCGTGGATGGCGAGCGGGGCCGCGAGGGCCGCGTCGGTCTGCGCCGGACCGGCGTACGAGTTGGGCTCGTAGTTCTTGTCGTGGCGCGAGCCGTTGCGGGTGGCCATCAGGCCGTCCCGCCCGTAGTTGTCCGCGGGCGCCGCCTTGGGGGCGTTGACCGGCAGCTGGGTGTGGTTGACGCCCAGGCGGTAGCGGTGCGCGTCCGCGTACGCGAACAGGCGGCCCTGGAGCATCTTGTCCGGGGAGGGACCGATGCCCGGCACGAAGTTGTTCGGCGAGAACGCCGCCTGCTCGACCTCGGCGAACACGTTGTCCGGGTTGCGGTCCAGGACCAGCCGGCCCACCCGCTGGAGCGGGTAGTCGCTGTGCGGCCACACCTTGGTGAGGTCGAAGGGGTTGAAGCGGTAGTCGGCCGCCTCGGCGGCCGGCATGACCTGCACGTACAGGGTCCAGGACGGGTTCACGCCGCGCTCGATGGCCTGGAGCAGGTCCGTCTGGTGCGAGTTGGCGTCCTTGCCCACGAGCTCCGCTGCCTGCTCGCCGGAGAGCGAACGGACACCCTGGTTCGTCTTGAAGTGGTACTTGACGAAGAACGCCTCGCCCTCGGCGTTCGTCCACTGGTAGGTGTGCGAGCCGTAGCCGTTCATGTGGCGGTACGAGGCGGGGATGCCGCGGTCGCCCATCAGCCACGTCACCTGGTGCGTGGCCTCGGGGGCGTGCGCCCAGAAGTCCCAGACGTTGTCCGGCTCCTGCTTGCCCGTGAACGGGTCACGCTTCTGCGAGTGGATGAAGTCGGGGAACTTGATGGGGTCCTTGATGAAGAACACCGGGGTGTTGTTGCCGACCAGGTCGTAATTGCCCTCGTCCGTATAGAACTTGAGGGCGAAGCCACGCGGGTCGCGTACGGCGTCGGCTCCGCCGAGCGAGTCGGCGACCGTCGAGAACCGGATGAACGTCTCGGTGCGGCGGCCCACTTCGGAGAGGAAGTCGGCGCGGGTGAAGCCGGTGACGTCGTCCGTCACCTCGAAGTAGCCGTACGCACCGGAACCGCGGGCGTGGACCACGCGCTCCGGGATGCGCTCACGGTTGAAGCGGGCGAGCTTCTCCAGCAGGTGCTGGTCCTGCAGGAGGATCGGCCCACCGACGCCGGCGGTGGCGGAGTTCTGGTTGTCGGCGACCGGAGCGCCTGACTCGGTCGTGAGGACACGCTTAGCCATGTGGCGGGATGACCTTCCATGCTGGAGCTGCTGACGGCTTGAGGAGCGTAGATTCGCCAGGACGGCGCGTCAACAGTTTGTTGAAATCGAAGGATGTGGTTCCGGGCCGCGGTGACGCCTGGGCGCGACAGGACAGGTGTCAGCGCCACCACGACCCGGAGTTCAGGGGCCCCGGTGAGGGGGCGGGTGTCAGACCTGCGCGCCGGAGAGTCGCTCGACGGAGCGGAGCAGGGCCGAGTGGTCCAGGCCGCCGTCGCCCTGCGCGCGCAGGGAGGCGACCAGCTGGGCCACGACGGCGCCGACGGGCAGTGCGGCGCCGACGTTGCGGGCGGCGTCGGTGACGATGCCCATGTCCTTGTGGTGCAGGTCGATCCGGAAGCCCGGTGCGAAGTCCCGCTTGAGGAAGTTGTCCTTCTTACGGGTCAGGACGGTGGAGCCGGCCAGGCCGCCGTTGAGCACGTCGAGCGCGGCGGCGAGGTCGACGCCGGACTTCTCCAGGAAGACCACGGCTTCGGCGCACGCCTGGATGTTGACCGCGACGATCAGCTGGTTGGCCGCCTTCACCGTCTGGCCGGAGCCGTGCGGACCGCAGAGCACGATGGTCCGGCCGAGGGCCTGGAGGATCGGCTGCGCGGCGTCGAAGTCCGCCTGCTCGCCGCCGACCATGATCGACAGTACGGCTTCGATGGCGCCGGCCTCGCCGCCGGACACCGGGGCGTCCAGGACGCGGATGCCCTTGTCCTTCGCGTTCTTCGCGAGGTCCACGGAGGTCTGCGGGGTGATCGAGGACATGTCGATCAGCAGCGCGCCGCTCCGGGCGTTCTCCAGGATGCCCTCGGGGCCGTAGGCGATGGCCTCGACGTGCGGGGACGCGGGCACCATCGTGATGACGACATCGGCGTCCCTGACCGCCTCGGCGATCGAGGCGGCACCCTTGCCGCCCGCCGCGACCAGTCGGTCGACCTTGTCCTGCTCCAGGGTGTAACCGGTGACGTCGTAACCGGCCTTCACCAGGTTCTCGGACATGGGGGAGCCCATGATGCCGAGCCCGATCCACGCGACCTTGGGGAGGTTGTTGCTCATGAGGGTGCCTTCCTGAAATGCGGGTGTACGAGGGGGAGTCCGGCGCCCTCAGCGGGCCGCCCGGGCCTCTGCCGGGAGCCACGCGAACGACTCGGCGCTCGGCCGGTCGCCCGGCTTGTACTCCAGGCCGACCCAGCCGTCGTAACCGGCCCCGGCCAGCTCGTCGAGGAGCTGCTCCAGGGGGAGCGAGCCGGTGCCGGGCGCGCCACGCCCCGGGTTGTCGGCGATCTGGACGTGGCCGGTCTTCCCGGCGTACGTCTTGATCACCTGGCTGAGGTCCTCGCCGTTCATGGACAGGTGGTACAGGTCGAGCAGGAACTTGGCGTTCCCGAGACCCGTCGCCGCGTTGATCCGGTCGACGACCTCGACGCCCGCCGGTGCGCTCACCAGCGGATAGCGCGGTGACTCCGGCTGGTTCAGGGTCTCGATCAGCAGGACCGCCCCGATCCGGTCCGCCGCGCGGGCGGCCAGGACCAGGTTCTCCAAGGCGAGTGCGTCCTGCACGGCCGGGTCCACGCCGTCGGCGCGGTTGCCGTACAGCGCGTTGAGCGCCGTGCAGCCGACCGAGGCGGCGAAGTCGGCCGCCACCTCGATATTGGCGCGGAAGCGGTCCGACTCCTCACCGGGCACGGAGAGCGCGCCGCGGTCGGGGCCGGGCAGCTGCCCCGCGTAGAAGTTCAGCCCCACCAACTGGGTGCCGGCTTCGTCGAGCGCCTTCTTCAGGGCGCCGAGTTCGGCCTGCTCGGGGGTGGGGGTCTCGATCCAGGGCCACCACAGCTCGACCGCGGTGAAGCCCGCCGCGGCGGCAGCCGCGGGACGCTCCAGGAGCGGGAGTTCCGTGAAGAGGATCGAAAGGTTCACATCGAAGCGCTGGTCCGGGTATCCCATGATGGGTTCGGCGCTCCTTCCGTATTGCGGAAGTTAGTTTCTGCTTAACGGAAGATTGCCCAACGGGTGGCGAGGCTGTCAAGGGGGTGCCCGAAATCCGGGCCGCGCCGGGGGTGCCGTGACCGGGGCGTACGTCGCGCGGGGCGGCGGTGCCGGCGCGGGGGTGCCGCCGTGGTGCTCGGGCTAAGGTCGTGGCCGAGCCGCGGAGCGGACGGCCGTGGCGAGGACATAGGGAGGCACCGTGCGCTTGAGGGTGGAATTCACCACCGAGCCCTTCGACCTCGACGAGACGCCCACCCACGCGGTGGTCGCCCGCGAGGTCATCCAGACGGCCGAACTGGACGCCGTGGACGTCGGCCCCTTCGGCAACACCGCGGAAGGGGGCGCGGACGAGGTGCTCACCGCGGTGGACGCCCTGCTGCGCCGGGCCCTGGCCTCCGGTGCCACCCGGGTGTCGCTCCAGGTCAATGTGATCGGGGAGGACGCGAAGTGACCGAACCGGCGGATCACCCTCTGGTCAGTGCGGTGAAACCCCTCGTGGACGCGATGGGGGCCGAGCTGCTGGCCCCCGGGCAGGCGGCGGACGACGACGTGGTGCTGGCCTGGGAGGGCGAGGACGTCATAGCCGTCCGGCTCCCGCAGCTCTCCGACTCGCTCGATCACATCCTGGCCGCGATGGAGCGACGGCACGGGATGCCGCTCTCCGACCTGGACCGCAAGACCAAGCAGTCCGTCGTGCGGGCACTGGAGGCACGCGGTGCCTTCTCCGTACGGCATGGCGTGGAGACGGTGGCGGGGGCGCTCGGGGTGTCCCGCTTCACCGTCTACAACTACCTGAACCGGGAAAATGCCGCCAAGGGTGAGTAGTTGATCCAAGCCTGGGGAAAGCCGCCGTCCGGATGCCGGGACGGCGGCTTTCCTTGTTCGCGAGATTTCAACAAAGTGTTGACGTCGTGTTGTGGAGGGCGTTAGCTATCCGCAGCCCGAACAACGCACAGCGAAAAACAGCCACGGAGGCTCCCGTGACTTCGAGCTCCACACCGGGCCTCGCCCGGTTCAACACCCTGGCGGGCAGCGAGGCCACCGCCGCGCTGCACGAGGTGTGTGCCAGTGCGGCCTGGGGAAGCTCCATCCTCTCCCGGCGCCCGTACGCCTCAGTGGAAGCCCTTCTCTCCGCGAGTGACGCCGCCACGGCCGAACTCTCCGCGGAGGATCTGGCCGAAGCGATGGCCGGTCACCCCCCGATCGGCCGCCCGAAGCCCGGGGACCCGACCTCCTCCCGCGAACAGCGGGGCATGGCCGGCGCCTCCGAGGAACTCAGGAACGAGATGCTCGAACTGAACCTGGCCTACCAGGAGCGGTTCGGACATGTCTTCCTGATCTGCGCCACCGGTGCCACTGGTGAGCAGATGCGCGACGCGGTGAAGGCACGGACCGAGAACACGCCCGAGCAGGAGCGCGCGATCGTGCGCACCGAACTGGGCAAGATCAATCGCATCCGGCTGACCCGTCTCGTGGAAGAGGACAAGGACTGATGAGCACCGCCACCACGGCTTCGGTGTCCACGCACATCCTGGACACCAGCGTCGGACGCCCCGCCGAGGGTGTCGCCATCTCGCTCGCGGCCCGCAGGGGCCGCGACGCCGAGTGGGCGGCGCTGGGCGGGTCCGCCACCGACGCGGACGGGCGCTGCAAGGACCTGCCGGCGCTGCCGGAAGGTACGACCCACGTACGGCTCGACTTCGAGGTCGAGGCGTACTTCGTCAAGAACGACACTGCGGACAACCAGCAAGCCGAGGCGCAGCAGGACGCCCCCCGCGTAAGGGACAGCGGTGCGTTCTTCCCGGAAGTGGCGATCACCTTCGCCGTCGTACCGGGCGAGCACTACCACGTACCGCTGCTGCTCAACCCGTTCGGCTACTCCGTTTACCGAGGGAGCTAGCAGACAATGCCCACGATTCTCGGCCAGAACCAGTACGGCAAAGCAGAGAACCGCGTCGTCAGGATCACGCGGGACGGCGACACCCACCACATCAAGGACCTGAACGTCTCCGTCGCCCTCTCCGGCGACATGGACGACGTCCACTACTCCGGCTCCAACGCCAACGTCCTGCCGACGGACACCACCAAGAACACGGTGTACGCGTTCGCCAAGGAGTACGGCATCGAGTCCGCCGAGCAGTTCGGCATCCACCTCGCCCGGCACTTCGTGACCTCGCAGGAGCCGATCAAGGTCGCGCGGATCCGGATCGAGGAGTACGCCTGGGAGCGCATCGCGAGCTCGGACAACAACTCGAAGTTCATCGGTGCCGACGAGGTCAACCACTCCTTCGCCCGCAAGGGCCAGGAGCTGCGCACCACCCAGATCACCTTCGACGGCGAGAACTGGGAGATCATCTCCGGCCTCAAGGACCTCACGGTTATGAACTCCACCAACTCGGAGTTCTGGGGTTACGTCAAGGACAAGTACACGACTCTCAAGGAGGCGTACGACCGCGTCCTGTGCACCGACGTGTCGGCCGCCTGGCGTTACAACTGGACCGGCGACGACCAGCGGATGCCCAACTGGGAGAAGTCGTACGAGCAGGCGAAGAAGCACATCCTGCAGGCGTTCGCCGAGACGTACTCCCTCTCGCTCCAGCAGACCCTCTACCAGATGGGTTCGCGGGTCATCAACAGCCGCAGCGAGATCGACGAGATCCGCTTCTCGCTGCCGAACAACCACCACTTCCTGGTGGACCTGGAGCCGTTCGGGCTCAAGAACGACAACGAGGTCTACTTCGCGGCGGACCGCCCCTACGGCCTCATCGAGGCGACCGTGCTCCGGGACGGCGTCGAGCCGAAGATCCCCGTCGACATGACCAACCTCTGACGCGGCACTGAACCGGCCCCCGCCCGTCCACAGCGGGCGCGGGCCGGTCATCCCGGAGGGAACATCCCATGGCACAGCCCGCAACGGGGCCGGCAGAAGGCCCGTGTTCCGCACCGCCGGAGAGCTCCGTGCATCCGGTCGACGAAAAGCTCCCCGCCTCGCGGCTCGTCCCGGCCGCACTCCAGCACATCGCCGCCATGTACGCGGGCGTGGTCACCCCTCCACTGATCATCGGCCAGGCCGTGGGCCTCGACACCATCGGCATGACCCGGCTGATCGCGGCGAGCCTGCTGATCGCCGGACTCGCCACCCTCCTGCAGACGCTCGGCGTCGGCGGCTTCGCCGGGAACCGGCTGCCGTTCGTCAACGCCGCCTCCTCCGCCGGGATCGCCCCGATGCTCGCCATCGCCGAGACCAGTGCCCCCGGCCACCAACTCCCCCAGATCTACGGGGCGGTGCTCGTCGCCGGCGGCTTCTGTCTGGCCCTCGGACCCTTCTTCGGACGGCTGCTGCGCTTCTTCCCGCCACTTGTCACCGGCGTCGTCATCACCCTCATCGGCGTCACCCTGATGCCCGTCCCGGTCTCCTGGGCCCAGGGCGGCGACAAGAACGCCCCCGACTTCGGCGCCATGAAGTACCTCGCGCTGGCCGCCTTCACCCTCGCCGTCATCCTGCTCATCCAGCGCTTCGGACGCGGATTCGTGAAGCAGGTCGCGCTGCTCATGGGCATGTTCATCGGCACCCTGGCCGCGATCCCGTTCGGACTCGCCGACTTCTCCGCGCTGAGGTCCGCGCCCCTCGCCGCCCTGCCCACCCCCTTCGCCTTCGGAGCCCCCGAGTTCCAGCCCGCCGCGATCCTCTCCCTCTGCATCGTCATGCTGGTGCTGATGACGGAGTCGTCCGCCGGGATGCTGGCCCTCGGCGAGATCTGCGACCGCCGCACCGACGGCCGCACCATCACCCGCGGACTGCGCACCGACGGCATCGCCACCCTGCTCGGCCCGGTGTTCGGCGGCTTCCCGACCAGCGCCTTCGCCCAGAACGTGGGCGTCGTGTCGCTGACGAAGGTACGAAGCCGCTATGTCGTCGCGGCAGCGGGCGGAGCCCTGCTGGTCCTCGGGGCGTTCCCGGTCCTCGGCGCCGTCGTCTCGCTCGTCCCGATGCCCGTCCTCGGCGGCGCCGGCATCGTCCTCTTCGGCTCCATCGCGGTGAGCGGCATCCGCACGCTCTCCGAAGCCGGCCTCGACGACAGCTCCAACATCATCCTGGTCGCGGTGGCGCTCGGCGCGGGCATCATCCCGCTCGCCGCGCCCGCCTTCTACGCGGGATTCCCCTCCTGGGCACAGACGGTGCTCGGCTCCGGAATCAGTGCGGGAGCGCTCGTGGCGGTCCTGCTCAACCTGTTCTTCCACCACCTCGGCACCCACGGCCGCACCGCTGTGGCACTCAAATCCTCCTAGGGTCCTGCCGTGCCCACATCGCCGATGAGAGAAGAAGGAAGCACCATGGCAGCTTCGGCAGACCCTCAGCGCATCGTCATCGAGAACTGTTCGATCGCGACCGTCGACGCGCACGACACCGAGTACGCCTCGGGGCACGTCGTCGTGGCGGGCAACCGCATCGAATCCGTCGGCGCGGGCAAGGCACCGGAGGGCCTCGCCGACGTCGTACGCCGCATCGACGGCACCGGACACCTCGTCACACCCGGCCTGGTCAACACTCATCACCACTTCTACCAGTGGATCACCCGCGGGATCGCCACCGACCACAACCTCTTCGACTGGCTGGTCGCCCTCTACCCGACCTGGGCGCGCATCGACGAGCCGATGGTCCGCGCCGCGGCGCAGGGTTCGCTCGCCATGATGGCGCGCGGCGGTGTCACCACGGCGATGGACCACCACTACGTCTACCCGAAGGGCTCCGGCGACCTCTCCGGCGCGATCATCGGGGCGGCGCGCGACATGGGCGTACGGTTCACCCTCGCCCGCGGTTCCATGGACCGCAGCGAGAAGGACGGCGGACTGCCGCCGGACTTCGCCGTCGAGACCCTCGAAGGCGCCCTCGCGGGCACCGAGGCGACCGTCGACGCGCACCACGACGCCTCGTTCGACTCGATGACCCAGATCGCGGTCGCACCCTGCTCCCCGTTCTCCATCTCGACCGAACTGCTCAAGCAGGGCGCCGAGCTGGCGCGCCGCAAGGGCGTCAGGCTGCACACCCACGGCTCGGAGACCGTCGAGGAGGAGCAGTTCTGCAAGGAACTGTTCGGCATGGGCCCCACGGACTACTTCGAGTCGACCGGCTGGCTCGGCGACGACGTGTGGATGGCGCACTGCGTCCACATGAACGACTCCGACATCGCCGCCTTCGCCCGTACGGGAACGGGCGTCGCGCACTGCCCGTCCTCCAACGCCCGCCTCGCCGCGGGCATCGCCCGGGTGCCCGACATGCTCGCCGCCGGCATCCCGGTCGGCCTCGGCGTCGACGGCACGGCCTCCAACGAGTCGGGTGAACTCCACACCGAACTGCGCAACGCCCTCCTCATCAACCGCCTCGGCGCCCACCGCGAGAAGGCCCTGAACGCCCGCCAGGCGCTCCGGCTCGGTACGTACGGCGGCGCCCAGGTCCTCGGCCGCGCCGACCAGATCGGCTCCCTGGAGCCCGGCAAGCTCGCCGACCTCGTCCTGTGGAAGCTGGACACCCTCGCCCACGCCTCCATCGCCGACCCGGTGACCGCGCTCGTCTTCGGTGCCGCGGCCCCCGTCACCCTCTCCCTCGTCGACGGCAAGCCGGTCGTCGAGGGCAACCACCTGACCACGGTGGACGAGGACGCCATCGCACGTGTCACCCGCGACGAGGCCCGCCGCCTCGCGCAGATCGCCGCCGGAGGCTGAGGCCCCGCGGCACCACCCCCTGAACCGGCCGGCCGAGGGGGACGGCCCTCGTCCGGCCGCCGTGGACCCGAGCGGGGTCCACGGCAGTCGGTCCGGTGGGCGCACACCCGAATGTGCGCGCCCGCCGGACCGGTGATGAACGCTGCCCGGGCATCCCCAGCTTCGTCACGAAGCACCCGTGACGAAGCACCTGCATCACAGAGCACTCGTAACGAAGTCCCTGCACCAACGCACCACTCCGCACCACCTCCCCGACACCCTCGTCGCTGACGACGTGTAACCGACCGGAGGAACCGCCGTGGCCGCTAAGCCCAGGTTTCGCAATGAAGCACATGAAGCAGTCGTAGTCGCAGGAAACGGCCGGAAGCATCCGGTCGACGAAACCCTCCCACCCCTGAAGATGTTCACCAGCGGCCTCCAGCACGTGGCCGCGATGTACGCCGGTGTCGTCGCCCCGCCCATGATCGTGGGACCCGCTGTGGGCCTCACCGCCAAGGAGACCGCCTTCCTGATGGGGGCGAGCCTCTTCACCGCGGGCATAGCCACCCTTCTCCAGACCCTCGGCTTCTGGCGCATCGGCGCCCGGCTGCCGTTCGTCAACGGCGTGTCGTTCGCCGGTGTGACGCCGATGGTGGCGATAGGCAAGGACCGCGGTCACGAAGGCATCGCCGTCATCTTCGGCGCGATCATCGTCGCGAGCCTCCTAGGATTCGTACTCGCCCCGTACTTCTGCAAGCTGGTCCGCTTCTTCCCGCCCGTGGTCACCGGCACCGTGATCACCCTGATCGGTGTCTCGCTCCTGCCGGTCGCCTTCAACTGGTCCCAGGGCGGCAACGGCGCGGCGGACGACTACGGTTCGATGACCAACATCACCATGGCCGCCGTCACCCTCGTGATCGTGCTGGCGCTCCGCAAACTGCTGCGCGGCTTCCTCCAGCAGATCGCGATCCTCCTCGGCCTGGTCATCGGCACCCTGATCGCCATCCCGGTCGGCATCACCGACTTCGGCCCCATCAAGGACGCCGATGTGGTCGGCTTCCCCACCCCGTTCCACTTCGGTGCCCCGCAGTTCGAGATCGCCGCCATCGTCTCGATGTGCATCGTGATGCTGGTCTGCATGACCGAGTCCACCGCGGACATGCTCGCTCTCGGCCGGATCGTCGACCGTCCGGCGGACGAGAAGACCATCGAGGGCGGACTGCGCGCCGACACCCTCGGCAGCGCCATCAGCCCGCTGTTCAACGGCTTCATGTGCAGCGCCTTCGCACAGAACATCGGTCTGGTCGCCATGACCAAGGTCCGCAGCCGGTTCGTCGTCGCCGCGGGCGGCGGCATCCTGATCGTGCTCGGACTGGTCCCGGTCGCGGCTTCGGTCATCGCGATCGTGCCGCTGCCCGTGCTCGGCGGCGCCGGCATCGTGCTCTTCGGCTCGGTCGCGGCGAGCGGCATCCAGACCCTGGCCACCGCCGCCCTGGAGAAGGGCGAGAACGCCCTGATCGTCGCGGCGGCCGTCGGAATCGGCCTGATACCGATCGCAGCGCCGGAGTTCTACCACGCGTTCCCGGAGGACATGCTCGTCGTCCTCGACTCGGGCATCTCCACGGGCTGTGTGGTGGCGATCCTCCTGAACCTGGCCTTCAACCACCTGGGCCGGAAGCCGGACGCGGACCAGGACCCGGCTCCGGAGCAGGCGCCGGAGAGTGCGGCCCCGGTGGCCGTGCACTGATCACCGGGCGCCTGCCGCTCGGCACCGCGCTGTGGCGCGTACGGCAACTGCCGTACGCGCCACAGGTGGTGCGGGGGGCGTCAGCCGATGCGATAGCTGTCGCCGTAGACCTGCCAGGCGAGTGGCGGGTCCAGGTTCAGATTGCCGTTCCGGAGGAAGACGCGCTGGGCGGTGTCCACCCGGCTGGTGTCCGAGTGGGCCTCCTCCTGTCGCATCGCCCAGACCCTGGCGTCCAGGAACGCGTCGAGGTACGCCACTTCGTCGCCGCCCTGCGACGGCGGCTCGGCGTTCGCGAGGGCCCTCCTGCGGATGGAGCCGAAGCTCGCGCTGTCGCCGCCGTCGCCGTGCATGACGAGGGCGTCGTAGTACGCGAACTGTCCGAGGGTGCCGAGCCCGTCGGCCTTGGCCTGCCTGACGGCCGGGTCGAAGTAGACCCGGTCGCGCTCGTCGTCCTGCGCCTGCCGGAAAGCGGGGTCGGACGCGGCCCGCGCCCAGTCCGTCGTGAAGCCCGGATCGAGCCCCTCGTGCGAGTCGCTGCCGTCCACCGCGCGCAGGGCGGGCAGATACGCCGCGAGTACGTTGCCGGGCTTGCGCTGTGTGTACAGCTCCACCAGGCCGAGCATGTCGCCGGTGCCCGAGCAGAAGCCGATGATGCCCGCGGTGTAGCCGCGGCCGTCGCCGATGTCCTCGATGTACCGGTACTGCGCCTTCCAGTCCAGCGAGGAGTTCTCCGCGCTGGACACCAGCTGCATGGCGATGTCCTTCTTCGCGGGATCGTCGAGCCCGTTCGCGGCGGCCTCCTGGTGGTGCGGGGCCGACGCGGTGGGGGCGCCGTCGGCATGGGCGGTCGTGGGGGTCGCCGTGAGGGCAAGGCCGAGCGCCAGGGCGGCGAAGCCGATGGGGCGGGTGAGTCGGGTGGTGCGACGTACGGTGCCTTTATGGGGGTTGTGCACCTGTCCTCCAGAGGGAGTTCGTCGTGCCCTTGTTCTATTAGGAAGCTTTACTATCAGACTCGGATGCGGTCGTACAGCCTTTCGCCACCGGCGGGCCGGGGTCCCGCTCCACGCACGAAGAGGCCCCGCACGGTGCCGGGGAAGCACCGTGCGGGGCCGAGGTGTCGTTACTCTCAGCAGTCGAGATAGGCCACGTGGATCCAGACGCCCGTACGGCCGCCCCACAGGTCGCCCATCACCCAGTTGCCCTGCTGCCCGCGGTAGTCGAGGTTCTGGCCGCGGTCCACCTGTCCGAGCACGGGGTAGTCCGTGCCCGGACCGCCCCGGAAGTTCACCCCGTTGTCGTTGACCGTGCACACCAGCTGCGGCGCCAGGGCCGGCGCCGCGGCGGGCGCGTTCCCGACGGCCACCGCGGAGGGGCCGGCGGCCAGACCGAGACCGGCGGCAAGAACCATTGCGGTCAGCAACATCTTCTTCATCATCTCTGAACTCTCCCTGAGCTCCGGGGCACGCACCCGCGTGCACCTCCGCCTTCCCCAACGGGTCCCGCGGTGGTCGGGTCACGGGTGGGAACGGGGGTCGCCGGAGGAATGAAAGTGCAGGTCATCACGGACATGGACCGGCGCACACGGCTTCCCGGCCCGGTGCTCCGCGCGCCCACCGGCAGGGGGTTTAGAGACGGTCGACGTGGTAGCTCTCGCCGTACACCCGCCACCGCAGAGGAGTCTCCAACTGGAGTTTGCCTTCGCGTACGAACACCCGCTGTGCGGTCTCCACGCGGCTGGTGTCGGTGTGGGACGGCTCCTTGCGGATCGCTGCCACGCGGGCGTCGAGGAAGGCGTGGAGGTAGGTCTCCTCGTCGCCTCCCCGTGCGGGCGGATCGGCCTTCGCGAGCGCCTCGCGCCGGATCGTGGCGAAGCCGACCGAGCCGTCCGTGTCACCGTGACCGTGCATCACATAGGCGTCGTAGTAGATGAACTGGCCCAGGGCGCTGAGGCCGTCGTTCCGGGCCCGCTCGACCGCCGGGTCGAAGTAGGAGTGGTCACGCTCCGCATCCTGTGCCGACCGGAAGACCGGGTCCGCGGCGGCCTTCGCCCAGGCCCGGGTGAACGGGCGGCCGAGCCCCGTGTGCGCGTCGCTGCCTTCGACGGCGCGCAGCGCGGGCAGGTACCGCTCCAGCGGGTTGCCGGGCCGGGCCGCCGCGTACCGCTCGACGACGGAGAGCATGTCGCCGGTGCCCGAGCAGAAGCCGATGATGCCCGCGGTGTAGCCGCGGCCGTCGCCGATGTCCTCGATGTACCGGTACTGCGCCTTCCAGTCCAGCGAGGAGTTCTCCGCGCTGGACACCAGCTGCATGGCGAGCTGTTTCTTCGCCGGATCGTCGAGGTCGGTCTCCGGGGCGGGGCCGCCGGATCCGGAGCAGCCGGTCAGTACGGCGACCGCCAGGAGCGCGGTGGCGGCGGCGGACACGAGCAGGGGGCGAACGGTGTGCTTCACGCGTCAAGCGTGCCAGGCCGGGGGCGGGGATCCGGGGGCGTCCCGGCGCTGTAGCGTCAGGGGCATGGAAGATCAGTCTGTTGTGGATGTCGGCGATGTGCGGCTGGCGTACCGGACCTGGGGTGACCCGTTCGGCTCGCCGGTCGTCCTGCTGCACGGGCTCGGCGGCTCCGCCGCGAACTGGGAGGCGCTCGGCGGCCTGCTCGGCGCCGACTGGCGTGTGTACGCCCTGGACCTGCGGGGGCACGGGGAGAGCGACTGGCCGGACGAGTACGGCTTCGAGCAGATGAGTGAGGACGTCGTCGGGTTCCTCGACGAGTGCGAGCTCGACCGGGTCGGCCTGGTCGGCCACTCGATGGGCGGTGTGGTGGCCCAGCTGCTGGCCCACGAGCACTCGGACCGTGTGGAACGGCTGGTCCTGGTGGAGACCCCTGCGCCGTTCCCCGGCGAGGAGAGCCCGCTGCCGCTGCCCGAGGGGCCGGTGGACTACGACGAGAACGTGGTCCCGGCGGTGCTGGCCCAGCTCACCGACCCGGATCCGGAGTGGGCGGAGGGGCTGGGGGAGATCGTGGCCCAGACCATGATCATCTCGGGTGGTCCGACGAGCACGATGCCGCAGGAGCGGCTGTCCGAGGTGGCGTCCATGATCCCGGACTGCCGGCTGATCACGATCGCCGGCGGCCACCGGGTGCACGAGACGCGTGCGGACCAGGTCGCCCAGGAGATCACCGAGTTCTTCACGAGCTGAGCGGTACGGGCTGAGCCGTACGGGGCGGGCGGTACGGGCCTCCGGTGCGGGGCCTCGCGCCGGAGGCCCGGCCCTCGTACGCGTACCCCGGCCCGCCCTCACGCGCCGGATTCGGGCTTCAGGCGTGCGCTCAGTTCCCCCAGCAGTTCGCGCAGCTGCCCTGCGGCCTCCGCCGTCAGCCCGTACTTCCGGCCCATGGAACCGGGCACCCGCGCCGCGCGCCCGTACAGCTCCGCACCCTTCTCCGTGACCGACACGGTGAGCAGGCGCTCGTCACCGCTCTCCCGCTCGCGGCGCAGCAGCCCTGCCGCCTCCAGCCGTTTCAGCAGGGGCGACAGGGTGCCGTAGTCCATGCCGAGTACGGTGCCGAGCTCCTTCATCGGGATCTCGGTCCGTTCCCAGAGGGCGAGCATGACCAGGTACTGCGGGTAGGTCAGGTCCAGCTCGGCGAGCACCGGACGGTACGCGGCCGTCACGGCCCGCGAGGCGGAGTAGAGCGCGAAGCACAGTTGGTCGTCGAGCGTCATGGACACGGCCGGAGTCCTGTTCTCACCCATGCGCCCATTCTGCGTCGCCCGGGTCCCGGGGCCGGGCCGACGCAGCGGTCAGTCGCCCGGCCGCCAGTCCGGCCTCCGGCCGCTCAGGCCGATCACCCGGTCGAGCAGCGGGGCGTCGGCCGGTACGGGGACCGGCGGTCCGAAGATGTCCGACCCGCCGGCCTCGCCCTCCGCGGGGGTCAGCATCGCCTCCGACGAACGCAGGTCCGCCTCGTCGGCCCCGAACTCCTGCCCGGTGGAGCGGGCGAGGTCCCAGCCGTGGATGACGAGTTCGTTGAGCGCGACGTGGCCGGCGACCTCGGCAGGCAGGTCCACGCCGCCCGCCCGGGTCATGCCTTCGAGGGCGGCGGGGGAGCGCCACGCGGCCACCAGTTCGTCGAGTACGGCCGGCAGCGCCTCGCGCCAGTCGGGTCCGAGCACCGGGAGCGCCGCACCCGGAGAGGTGTCGGTCGTCGGTCCGAGATCCTTCCGCCCCGCGTCGCGGAAGGCCGTGGCCAGCCCGACGAGATGGGCGATCAGCTCCCGTACCGCGTAGTCCGGACAGGGGGTCGGGCCGTCGAGCTGTCCGTCCTTGACGGGGCCGAGCAGGGCGCGGATCCGGCGTGCGGTCGGCGCCAGGTCGAGGGCGGGTGGGGTCGTGCTGTGGGTGTCCATACTTCTCAGACCCCCGCGGCGCCCGGAACTCATCGGAGGCGCCCCACACCGGCACATTGCGGAACGTTCCGCTCGGACCCCTTGTCGGCGACCCCCGCACCATGGCATACAGGTCTGGACCATTGCTCCCGAAGGGGAAGGCAGGACCGTGCAACGCCCCCACATGCACGCTGTGTTGACCTGTTCCACCGCCCTGCTCCTGGCCTCGCTCACCGCCTGCGGCGGTACCGCGAGCGCCGACACGCAGAAACCGACGACTCCCCGCGGGGTGACGGCCCAGGCGGGCAGCGCCACCTCGGTGCACGTCATGTGGGAGCGCGCCTCCGACAACAAGGCGATCACGGGGTACGAGGTCTACCGCGAGGGCAGGAAGGTCGGCTCCGTACCCGCGGCGAAGCGGATGACCGACATCGACGGTCTGACCGCCTCGACGGCCTACACCTTCACCGTCCGGGCCCGCGACGGCGCCGGAAACCTCTCCCGGCCCAGCTCCGCCGCCCGGGTCACGACCCCCGCACCGGCGCCCTCCGACAGCGAGGCGCCCACTGCCCCGGTGAAGCTGCGCGGCACGGCCGACGGCAGCCGCACGGTCACCCTGTCCTGGGGCGGCTCGACGGACGACGTGGCCGTCACCTCGTACGACATCTACCAGGAGGACTCCCGTATCCACAGCGTGCCGGGCACCGGGACCACGGCCCGGCTGACCGGGCTGCGCCCCGGCACCGTCTACACCTTCACGGTCCGGGCCCGCGACGCCTCGGAGAAGTCCTCGCCGGACAGCAACACCGTCGACCTCACCACCGCGTCCGCTCCGGACGCGCCCGCGAGCACCGCCCCCACCGGTCTGCGGACGTCCATGAGCGCGGAGGGCGGCGAGTCCGTCGTCGACCTGTCCTGGGACCAGCCCGACACGGGCGGTGTGATCCCCGCGTACCAGCTCTTCCTCAACGGGAAGATGACGACGACGATCGTCTGGGGCGGCACACCGCCCAAGGGGCGCGCGACGTACCGCCTGACCCTCGGTGACCCGGCGGGAACCCGCTACTCCCTGAAGATCCGCGCCAAGCTGCCGGACGGCACCTGGGGCGACTTCTCCGCCCAGCGCACGGTCGTACTGCCCGGCTGACCGGCGTGTCGGGCGCGGTCAGAGCCCGTCCAGCGCATTTCCGGCGGACGTCAGACAGCGCTCGGCCAGCGCGGCGGGGCCCAGTGGTCCCGCCGCGGGCGCGTCGCCGGCCGCCCAGGTCTCCACGGCCACCCGTACCGCCGCGCCGGCGACCGCGGCGGCCAGCCGGACGTCCAGCCGGCCCGCGCCCTACGTGAGCCCGGCCCGTTCGGCGAGCACCGTCGCCAGGGTCGCTTCCGACGCGCGGCAGGCGTCGTTCCACTCCGACTGCAGGGCCGGGCTGTCCGCGGCCATCCGCAGCAGCGAACGCACCCACTCCAGCGACTCCGAGGCCGTCGTGTCCCCGGGGCCGGGAGTCAGCGCACGCACCGCCGCGTGCCGGAGCGCGGCGGGCAGCGGCAGGTCGCCCGGGGCCTCCCGCACCGCCTCCGCCCACTGCCCGGCACCGGCCGCCAGCAGGGGTGCGACGGCCTCCTCCTTCGTGGCGAAGTACCGGTAGAACGTCCGCGGCGCGACGCCCGCGGCCCGCGCGATGTCCTCGGCGCGCGTGCTGCGCAGGCCGTTCTCCGCGAAGAGGGCCGCGGCCGTCCGTGCGATATCCAACCTGGTGGCGGCCTTGCGCCGCTCCGTGAGTGAGCCACCGTGCATGCCGGTCAGGTTATGCCCTCGGGTGCCGGTCCTCACCGGCACTGATCGGCGCAACGTGCCTGTGTGGCACAATCTGCCAAGATCGTGGATGTCGGGATGACCCAGGGGATGGCAAGAGCAGTGCGTCGGCGTCAGTTTCTTCTCAGGACGGCCGGCCTCGCCGGCACCACCGCCGCCTTCGGGCTCACCGGCTGCAGCACCGGATCGGACCGGAAACTCGCCGTCCTCGTGGCCAGTTACGACGAGAGCGTGGGTGCCTCGCTCGGCGATCAGTGGGACAGCGTCGTCGAGGCGTTCGGGAAGAAGCACCCCGACATCACCGTCACCCTCGAACGCGTTCCGTTCAACAGGATCGACAAGGTGCTCGCCAAGCGGGTCGCGGCGGGGAACCCGCCCGACATCGCCCAGTCGAACATCTTCGCCCCCTACGCCGAGGACGACCTGCTCTACTCCGGGTCCCAGATCTTCAACATCGCCACCCAGGCGGACTTCATCCAGTCCTTCGCCGACGCGGGCACCGTCGACTCGACCCCGTACGGCGTCCCCTTCCTGGCCAGTACGCCCCGGCTCTTCTACAACAAGGAGCTCTTCCGGCGGGCGGGCATCGAAGCGGCCCCCACCTCCTGGGGCGAACTGCGCTCGGCGGCACGGGCGTTGAAGGCGATCGGCGTCAAGACGCCCTACGGCCTCCAGCTGGGCCCCGAGGCGGCCGAGGACGAGGCCCTCTCCTGGCTGCTGGCAGCCGGCGGCGGTTACACGGACTTCACCGGGTACGACTTCGAGGCGCCGGCCAACACCGAGGCCCTGACCTGGATACGCGACGAACTGGTCGCCGAGGGGCTGGCCGGACCGGCCCCCGCGGAGCTCAACAGGACGACCGCGTACGGCCAGTTCCTGGCCGGTGGGATCGGCATGCTGATCGCCCACCCGCTGCTGATGGGCGCCGCGGACCAGGCCCGGATCCCCTACGCGCACGCCGCGTTCCCCGCGAAGGACGGCGGGACCCCCGCCCCGATCGGGCTGAGCGACTGGCTGATGGCGTTCAGGAAGAACGAGCGCCGTGAGGAGTGCGGCGCCTTCCTCGACTTCCTCTACAGCGGCACGTCGGCACTCACCTACGGCGGCAGCCAGTCCGCGCTCCCGGTGACGTACTCCGCCTCCGACGCGGCACGCGAGATCCCCGCCCAGCGCCCGCTCCGGAAGTTCATCGACCAGTTGGCCGAGGCCAGGTTCGCCCCGGTGAACATGCGCTCCTGGCCGGCGGTCAGGGACACGATCCGCACGGACATGGGCCGCGCCGTCCTGCCGAACGGCGACCCCGCCGCCGTACTCAAGGGGCTGAACGAGGCGGCGGCCAAGGCGGAGATGGACGCCGCGGCCGGCTGACGGACGCGCGAATCCGCCCCCGGCGCCGTACGGCACCGGGGGCGGTCGTGTACACGAGCGGAGGTCAGCGCAGCTGCTCGTACGCCGGCAGCGTCAGGAAGTCCGCGTAGTCCTGGTCCAGGGAGACCTGGAGCAGGAGGTCGTGGGCCTGCTGCCACTTGCCCGCGGTGAACGCCTCGTCGCCGATCTCGGCGCGGATGGTCGTCAGTTCCTCGGCCGCGACCTTGCGGGCCAGCTCCGCCGTGGCGTGCTCGCCGTTCTCGAAGACCACGTCCGCGTTGATCCACTGCCAGATCTGCGAGCGCGAGATCTCTGCGGTGGCGGCGTCCTCCATCAGGTTGAAGATGGCGACGGCGCCCAGGCCGCGCAGCCATGCCTCGATGTAGCGGATGCCGACCGCGACGGCGTTCTGCAGGCCCTCGTACGTGGGCCTGGCATCCAGCGTGTCGATGGCGATCAGGTCGCCGGGCGCCACGGAGACGTCCTCGCGCAGGCGTTCCTTCTGGTTCGGCTTCTCGCCGAGGACCGCGTCGAAGGAGGCCATGGCGATCGGGACCAGGTCGGGGTGGGCGACCCAGGAGCCGTCGAAGCCGTCGTGCGCCTCGCGGTCCTTGTCCGCCTTGACCTTCTCGAAGGCGACCTTGTTCACCTCGGCGTCGCGGCGCGAGGGGATGAAGGCCGCCATGCCGCCGATCGCGTGGGCGCCGCGCTTGTGGCACGTGCGGACCAGGAGTTCGGTGTAGGCGCGCATGAACGGGGCCGTCATGGTGACGAGGTTGCGGTCCGGGAGCACGAACTTGGACCCGCCGTCACGGAAGTTCTTGACGATGGAGAAAAGGTAGTCCCAGCGGCCCGCGTTCAGCCCGGAGGCGTGGTCGCGGAGCTCGTAGAGGATCTCCTCCATCTCGTACGCGGCGGTGATCGTCTCGATCAGGACGGTCGCGCGGACCGTGCCCTGCGGGATGCCGACGTAGTCCTGGGCGAAGACGAAGATGTCGTTCCAGAGGCGGGCCTCCAGGTGCGACTCCGTCTTCGGGAGGTAGAAGTACGGGCCCTTGCCGAGCTCGATCAGGCGCTCGGCGTTGTGGAAGAAGTAGAGGCCGAAGTCGACCAGCGCGCCGGGCACCGGGGTGCCGTCCAGCTGGAGGTGGCGCTCGTTCAGGTGCCAGCCGCGCGGGCGCATGACGACCGTCGCGAGTTCGGCTGCGGGCTTCAGGGCGTAGGACTTGCCCGAGCCGGGGTCGGTGAAGTCGATGGTCCGGTTGTAGGCGGCGGTCAGATTGAGCTGGCCGAGGATCACGTTCTCCCACGTGGGGGCGGACGCGTCCTCGAAGTCGGCGAGCCAGACCCTGGCGCCCGAGTTCAGGGCGTTGATGGTCATCTTGCGGTCGGTCGGACCGGTGATCTCCACCCGGCGGTCGTTGAGCGCGGCCGGGGCCGGCGCGACCTTCCAGGAGTCGTCCTCGCGGATCTGTGCGGTCTCCGGGAGGAAGTCGAGGGTGGAGGTACGGGCGATCTCGGCGCGGCGCTCGCCCCGGCGGGCGAGCAGCTCGTCACGGCGGGGCGTGAACTGCCGGTGCAGCTCGGCCACGAACGCGAGGGCCGCGGGGGTCAGGACCTCATCCTGCCGGGGCAGGGGCTCGGCATCGACGATGGCCAGCGTGGACGGCGCTGGTGCGGACATGAGCTGTCACTCCTTCAGCGGGTGGTGCGAGCGGCCTCTCACGGCCGCCGGGTCGCCTGAACGGCACGGCGTGCCAGGGCTCCGAGATACGGCAGTGGGCGCCGTCTGGGGTTCAGAGCGCTTCTGACCAGTGGATAGTAGTTTCCTCATGGTGGAAGTTCAATGGTTTGTTGATGTCGAGATTCTCCGGGTCGACAGATGTGGGCGGCTGCTGGCGCAGCGTGCCAGGGCGGGTACGGCCCGTTCATCCGGACGGCCTTCATCCGCACGGTCTTCATCCGGACGGCCCCATCATTCGAGGTGCGTCAGATCCTCCGCCGTGTCGATGTCGTACGCCTGAGCCACATCCGAACACTCGACGAGCGTGATCGCATCGCGGTGCGCCCGCAGATACGCCCGCGCCCCCTGATCGCCGACGGCGCTCTCCGCGACGCCCGCCCAGTGCCCGGCGCCGAACAGCACCGGATGGCCGCGCTCACCGTCGTACGCGGCGGCGGCGATGCTCGCCCGGGAGCGGTACGCCGACCGCACGCGGGCCACCGCCTCCGCCCCGATCCCCGGCTGATCGACCAGGAGCACCAGCGCCGCGTCCGCCCCGGTGCCGGCGAGCGAGCCGAGGCCCGTCCGGAGCGAGGAGCCCATGCCCTGCTCCCACTCCGGATTGACGGTCACCACGCACCCGGACAGATCCGCCCTCGCCGCGGCCTCCCCGGCCGCCGCGCCCAGCACCACGTGGACCGGGCCGCAGCCCCCTTCGCGCAGCACCCGGACGGCGTGCTCGACCAGTGGACGGCCGCGGTGTTCCAGGAGCGCCTTCGGCCGTCCGCCGAGCCGACGGCCGCCACCTGCGGCAAGCAGTACGCCCGCGATCACCGGGTTCTCTGAGGTAGGAGACATGGGCCCTGGATACCACTGAGTCGTTCGCACAGGCGAAACACATGTCACCCGCAGGGGTAACTTCGAATTCTGTCCACGGAGTGGCGCGCGCCACCTTTCATGGCGTTAACTTGCGGACAACCCCGGGCACTTGACCACGGTTCGGGGTCTGGTCGATACACCGGCACAAAGGCGTGCGAGGGGGAGTGCTTTGTTGCGAAGCGTGGGGCAGAAGCGGGTGACCGGTAGCGGTGAGGACCCGAGAGTGACGGAGTTGCGTACGGCCGTCTCCCGGCTCCGCCGCGAACTGGCCGGACATCCCGCGGAGTTCCCGGACCGCGGGATCGCCGAGGACGAGCTGGCGGCCCTGGACGCCATGGCGATCAGCGGCGCCCCGGAGATTCCCCGGCTGCGCCGCTCGCTGCTGCTGATCGCGGGGGCGATCGGCTCGGTCAGCGCGCTGGCTCCCGGGCTCCGTGAGGTACGGATCGCGGTGGATCTGTTCGGGGAGCCGCCGCACCGCTGAACCGCGCACCAGGGGGAGGGGTCAGCGGCGGATCAGGCGGCGTGCGGTCGCCGCGGCCACCGCCGAGGTCCGTGAATCCACGCCCAGCTTGGCGTAGATGTGCACCAGATGGGACTTCACCGTCGCCTGGCTCAGGAACAGCCGCTTGCTGATCTGCTGGTTCGACAGTCCCTCGCCCACGAGCTGGAGCACCTCCAGCTCGCGCTTGGTCAGCGCCTCCGAAGGCGTCCTCATCCGGTCCATCAGCCGGTGGGCGACCGCCGGGGCGAGCGCCGAGCGGCCGGCCGCTGCCGTACGGACCGCCGCGGCCAGTTCCTCCGGCGGCGCGTCCTTGAGCAGATAGCCGCTCGCGCCCGCCTCCACGGCGGCCAGGATGTCGGCGTCGGAGTCGTACGTGGTGAGGATCAGCACCCGGGGGGCGCCCGGTGACGCGGTGATCGCGGCCGTCGCCTCCGAGCCGTGCATCCCCGCACCGAACTGCAGGTCCATCAGGACCACGTCGAACGAGCCGGTGGCGGCCAGGGCCACGGCCTCCTCGGCGGTCGCCGCCTCGGCCGCGACCCGGAAGTCCGGTTCCGTGTCGAGGACGGCGCGCAGCCCCGCCCGTACGACCGGATGGTCGTCGGCCAGCAGCAGACGGATCGGTGTGCTCATGCGGCGTCCTCCGTGGGGTGGGGGAGCGGCAGCGTCAGCGCGACCGCGGTGCCCTGGCCCGGTGCCGACTCGACACTCAGGGTGCCGCCCAGCGAACGGGCCCGGGACCGCATGGCAGGCAGTCCGAAGCCGCCGTTCCCCGAGGCCGGGCCGGGCCGGGCGCCGGGTTCGAAGCCGCAGCCGTCGTCCACGACGTCCAGGGACACCGAGGTGTCCATGAAGCTGAGGGTGATCTCCGCGCGTTCCGCCCCGGCGTGCTGCACCGCGTTGGCCAGCGCCGACTGCGCGGTACGGAGCAGCGCCACCTCGTACGGCGTGGGCAGCTCCACCGGGGTGCCGCTCACCGCGAAGTGGACACCGAGGGCGGGGGACGTGGTGCGGGCGCGGAGGCGTTCCAGGGCGGCGGCCAGCGAGCCCTGCTCCAGGTCGGGCGGGGTCAGGGCGCGGACGAAACGGCGGGCCTCGGCCAGATTGTCCTGGGCGGCCTCGCGGGCCTGGCGGACGTGGGCGGTGGCGGTGCCGTCGGCGGGCAGCGAGCGCTCGGCCGCCCGCAGCAGCAGCTGAATGCTGGACAGGCCCTGCGCCAGGGTGTCGTGGATCTCGCGGGCCAGCCGCTCCCGTTCGGCGAGTGTCCCGGCCGTGCGTTCCGCGACGGCCAGTTCCTCCCGGGTGGCCACCAGCTCCTCGATCAGTTCGCGGCGCCGCTCGCTCTCCCGGAACAGCGCGTCGTAACCGAGCACCGTCGCGACGGCGACGGCCGCGCCGAGCAGCGGGCCTATGAACGTGCCGGGCGTGACCTCCTGGCCGTGCAGGAGAAAACTGGCGATCGCGGCAGCCGCGGTCGTCGCCACGGCGGGCAGCGCCCAGCGCATCGGCAGCAGGTGCAGCTGGAGGAAGTAGAGGGGGAACGCCACCCACAGGGCGTCCGGAGAGAGCGCGAGCAGGGCCAGCCAGATCGCGCCCAGCGCACCGAGCCAGATCGCGGCGGCCCGGTTCAGCGGCTGTACGGCGGGGGCGAGGGCGCCCGCCGCGTACACGGCTGCCATCAGGCCGGACAGGACGAGGACGGCCGTGCCGTGCGGGGCGCCGTCGCCGGACGCACGCAGCGCGACGAGCCCCAGCAGGCCGGCCAGCAGGCCGTGCAGGCACAGGCGCAGCGCGGTGGTGACGGGCATGTGCGAACGCGAATCCATGGTCCGTCCAGCGTAGACGCGCCGGACGGGCGGCCGGTCAATCGAAAGGTTGATGTCTCGCCCCTCCACCGCGCGATGTTTCCGCAGGTCCCCGGCGCGAGGCTGGAGCCATGTTCGTCGCATGGAGAGATCTGGGATTCGCCAAGGGGCGGTTCGCGCTCATGGGCACGGTCGTGGTGCTGATCACGTTGCTCGTCGGTCTGCTGTCGGGGCTCACGGCCGGTCTGGCCAGGGAGAACACCTCGGCCATCACCGGGCTGGACGCCGACCGCCTCGCCTTCGCGGCGCCACCCGACGGCCAGTCGGTGTCCTTCACGGACTCGGCCGTCGAGGAGCGCGCCTGGCAGACGTGGGCCGCACAGCCCGGAGTGGGTGCCGCCGAGCCGCTCGGCATACGGACGGTGAACGCCGCCGCGCTCACCGGCGGGGCCACCGCGGCCGTGGCGGCGTTCGGCGTCGAGGCGGACGGGGGACTCGGGCCCCGGGGCGTACGGCCGGAGGCGGGGGAGGTGGTGCTGTCCGAGCAGGCCGCGCAGGACCTGGGGGCCGCGCCGGGCGACCGGGTGCGGCTCGGTGGCGACGCGCTGACCGTCGCCGCCGTCGGCGCGGACGCCTCCTACAGCCATACGCCGGTCGTGTGGACGTCGCTCGCCGACTGGCAGCGGCTGGGCGGTGAGAGCGGTGGTACGGAACGGGCCACGGTGATCGCGCTGAGCACCACCGGCGACGTGGACGTCGCGGCGGGGGACAGGGCGGCGGGCACCAGCACGCTCGCCCTCGACGACTCGCTCACCGCGATCGGCTCCTACCAGGCCGAGAACGGCTCGCTCCAGCTGATGCGCGGTTTCCTCTTCGCCATCTCGGCGCTGGTCATCGGCGCCTTCTTCACCGTATGGACGATCCAGCGCTCCGGTGATGTCGCCGTCCTCAAGGCGCTGGGCGCCTCCACGCCGTATCTGCTGCGCGACGCGCTCGGCCAGGCCGTGGTCATGCTCGTCATCGGTACGGGCCTGGGGGCCGGGATCGCCGCGGGCATCGGAGCCCTGATCAGCGGTGGAGCCGTGCCGTTCGTCCTCGACCCGGCGACCGTCCTGGTGCCGGCCGCCGTCATGATCGCCCTCGGCGCGCTCGGGGCCGCCCTGTCCATCAGGCGGATCACCGCCGTCGATCCCCTCACCGCGCTCGGGAGTGCCCGATGACCCTCACCCTTGCCGACGTCACCCTCACCTACCCCGACGGGGAGGGCCGGCTCACGGCGCTCGACCGGGTCTCGCTGGACGTCCCCGCCGGTTCGCTCACCGCGGTCGTCGGACCGTCCGGTTCCGGGAAGTCCAGCCTCCTCGCGGTGGCGGCCACCCTGGTCACCCCCGACAGCGGGACAGCGGTCGTGGCCGGTACGGAGACGGCCGGACTCTCCTCGGCGGACAAGGCGGTCCTGCGACGCGAGCGCATCGGCATCGTCTTCCAGCAGCCGAACCTGCTTCCCTCGCTGACCGCGGCCGAGCAGCTCCAGGTGATGGCCCACCTGTCGCGCGGGTCCGCGCGCACGGCCCGGGGCCGGGCCCTGGAACTCCTCGACGCGGTGGGTCTCGCCGACAAGGCGGACCGCCGGCCGCACCAGCTGTCGGGCGGCCAGCGTCAGCGGGTCAACATCGCACGGGCCCTGATGAACGAGCCGGCGCTCCTGCTCGTCGACGAGCCGACGAGTGCGCTCGACCACGACCGGGGGGCGGCGGTGCTGGATCTGCTGGTCGCCCTGACCAGGGAACGGTCGACGGCGACGGTGCTGGTCACGCACGACCGGGCCCATCTGGAGCGGATGGACCGGGTGATGGTGATGCGGGACGGCTCCCTGTCCGCGTTCGCCGGGCAGGTCCGAACCTGACGCCCGTCCGGCGGCCGGACGGGTCCGAACGTCAGACCCGTCCGGCCGCCGGGGGCGCGGCCTCAGCTCGTGGCGCCGCTGCTGGCCAGCGCCTCGGAGAGCTCCTTCGCGACCTGCTGGAGGATCGGCACGATCCGTTCCGTCGCCGCCTCCGTCACCCGCCCCGCGGGACCCGAGATCGAAATCGCGGCGGAGGTGGGGGAGTTGGGTACGGAGACCGCCAGGCAGCGGACCCCGATCTCCTGCTCGTTGTCGTCCACCGCGTAGCCCGCCCTGCGCACCAGGTCGAGGGCGTCGAGGAAGCCGTCCGGGGTGGTGATCGTCTTCTCGGTCGCCGCCGGCATGCCCGTACGGGCGAGCAGGGCGCGCACCTCGTCGGCCGGGGTGTTCGCGAGGAGTGCCTTGCCCACGCCCGTGGAGTGGGGGAGGACCCGGCGGCCCACCTCGGTGAACATGCGCATCGAGTGCTTCGACGGCACCTGGGCGACGTACACGATCTCGTCGCCGTCCAGCAGCGCCATGTTCGCCGTCTCGCCGGTCTCCTCGACCAGACGCTGGAGATATGGGCGGGCCCAGGTGCCGAGCAGGCGGGACGCGGACTCGCCGAGCCGGATGAGGCGCGGCCCCAGCGCGTAGCGGCGGTTGGGCTGCTGGCGGACGTAGCCGCAGACGACCAGCGTGCGCATCAGCCGGTGGATGGTCGGCAGGGGCAGTCCGCTGCTCGCGGAGAGCTCACTCAGCCCGACCTCGCCCCCGGCGTCCGCCATCCGTTCCAGCAGATCGAAGGCGCGTTCAAGGGACTGCACACCGCCGCTGGGGCCGGCGGGCTTGGAGTCGGATGTGCTGGCGTGGGACGGCGGCACGTCAACGGTCCTTTCGAAGCGGAACAGCAAGGCAGCAGCCTACCGGGCGGTTCCCGATCGGCCCACTGTTCCCGGGGCGGCGTCCTTGCCGGTCAGGGGCTGTTCCGGCCCGCTGTCGCAGGTCGGCGCGGCGGCCCCCCGGGGTCCCTCCTGGTCCATGCTACATTCCGCTGTACGAAATTACTCTTTTACTTCGTGGAAACATCCAATCGCCTTCGCGGGTGGTCGGCTTGCTGTCCGAGGAGGACAGTGAGGGTCTTGACGAGGAAGAATCCCCGATGAAGACTCCTTCAACAGTTCGTTGAAACCACGAAGTGAGGAGCACGGGTGTCCGGTGCGGACGTGAACCTGGTACTGCGCTCGACGCGCGTCGTCACTCCCGGAGGGACGCGCCCCGCGACGGTCGCCGTCGCCGACGGGACGATCGACGCCGTCCTTCCGTACGACGCCGAGGTACCCGCGGGCGCCCGCCTGGTGGACTTCGGCGACGACGTCCTGCTCCCCGGCCTCGTGGACACCCACGTCCATGTGAACGACCCGGGCCGCACCGAGTGGGAGGGCTTCCACACCGCCACCCGCGCCGCCGCGGCGGGCGGCATCACCACCCTCCTCGACATGCCGCTCAACTCCCTCCCGCCGACCACGACCGTCGCCCACCTGCGTACCAAGCAGGAGGTCGCCGCACCCAAGGTGCACGTGGACACCGGCTTCTGGGGCGGCGCCGTCCCGACCAACACCAAGGACCTGCGTCCGCTGTACGAGGCCGGGGTCTTCGGCTTCAAGTGCTTCCTGTCGCCCTCGGGCGTCGAGGAGTTCCCGGAGCTGGACCAGGAGCAGCTGGCCCGCTCCATGGCCGAGATCTCGGACCTCGGCGGTCTCCTGATCGTGCACGCCGAGGACCCGCACCACCTGGAGTCCGCCCCGCAGCGCGGCGGACCCGCGTACGCCGACTTCCTCGCCTCCCGCCCGCGCGACGCGGAGAACACCGCGATCGTCGGGCTCATCGCCCAGGCCAAGCGGCTGAACGCCCGCGTCCACGTGCTCCATCTGTCGTCCAGCGACGCACTGGAGCCGATCGCCGCCGCCAAGCGGGAGGGCGTCCGCGTCACCGTCGAGTCCTGCCCGCACTTCCTCACCCTCACCGCCGAGGAAGTCCCGGACGGGGCGACCGAGTTCAAGTGCTGCCCGCCCATCCGGGAGGCCGCCAACCAGGACGCGCTGTGGCAGGGCCTCGCCGACGGCACGATCGACTGCGTCGTCTCCGACCACTCGCCCTGCACCACCGACCTCAAGACACCGGACTTCGCGTCCGCGTGGGGCGGCATCTCCTCCCTCCAGCTCGGCCTGTCCGCGATCTGGACCGAGGCCCGCAGGCGCGGCCACTCGCTCGACGACGTGGTCCGCTGGATGTCCGCGGCCCCCGCCGAACTGGCCGGACTGGCCCGCAAGGGCGCCATCGAGCACGGGCGCGACGCCGACTTCGCCGTCCTCGCCCCGGACGAGACCTTCACCGTCGACCCGGCCGGACTCTTCCACCGCAACCAGGTCACCGCCTACGCCGGCAAGACCCTGCACGGCGTCGTGAAGTCCACCTGGCTGCGCGGCGTACGGATCGCGGAGGACGGCGTCCTCGCCGAACCCACCGGCCGGCTCCTCGAAAGGAACTCCTGACCATGACGGCGATCCCGCACTTCACCGGTGACGCGAGCCCGTACGGCGGCGGCGACCCGTACGCGGACTACCGCACCGCGGACTTCCCCTTCACCCACCTCGTCGACCTCGCCGACCGCCGGCTCGGCGCCGGGGTGATCGCCGCGAACGACGAGTTCTTCGCCGAGCGCGAGAACCTTCTCAAGCCCGGGCCCGCCGAGTTCGACCCCGAGCACTTCGGCCACAAGGGCAAGATCATGGACGGCTGGGAGACCCGGCGCCGCCGCGGCGCGAGCGCCGCGCAGCCGCACCCCACGGACGAGGACCACGACTGGGCGCTCGTCCGGCTCGGGGCGCCCGGCGTCGTGCGCGGACTCGTCGTCGACACCGCGCACTTCCGCGGGAACTACCCGCAGGCGGTCTCCGTCCAGGCGGTCGCCCTGCCCGGCTCCCCGTCGCCCGAGGACCTCCTCGCGCCGGACGTGAAGTGGACGACGCTCGTCCCCCGTACGGCCGTCGGCGGCCACGCGGCCAACGGCTTCGCCGTCGATGCCGAGCAGCGCTTCACCCACCTGCGGGTCAGCCAGCACCCGGACGGCGGGATAGCCCGGCTGCGCGTGTACGGAGAAGTGGCCCCCGACCCGGCCTGGCTGGCCGCGCTCGGCACCTTCGACCTCGCCGCCCTGGAGAACGGCACGCAGGTCGAGGACGCCTCCGACCGCTTCTACTCCCCGGCCACCCACACCATCCAGCCCGGCCGCTCCCACAAGATGGACGACGGCTGGGAGACCCGGCGCCGCCGAGACAAGGGCAACGACTGGATTCGCTACCGTCTGGCCGCGCAGTCGCAGATCAGGGCCGTCGAGATCGACACCGCCTACCTCAAGGGCAACGCGGCCGGCTGGGCCACCCTCTCGGTGCGGGACGGGGACACCGGCGACTGGTCCGAGATCCTGCCCAGGACCCGGCTCCAGCCCGACACCAACCACCGCTTCGTCCTGCCGGAGGCGGTCGTCGGCACCCATGTCCGGATCGACATCTTCCCGGACGGCGGGATCTCACGGCTGCGGCTCTTCGGCTCGCTGACCGGGGAGGGAACGGCGGCGCTCGCCGCACGCCACCGCGAACTCGGAGGCTGAGCAACGTCCGGCGCGTCCCTCGGGTGCCGTTTTGTCCTCGATCGCCGAACGGGCTTGAATGGGGACCCGCCGGACGTACCGACCAGGAGTTGCCATGATCTTCATCGCCGTCAAATTCACCGTGCGCAGCGCCGAGCGGGACAACTGGCTCCCGGCCGTCGACGACTTCACGCTGGCCACCCGCAAGGAGCCCGGCAACGTCTTCTTCGAGTGGTCGTACAGCGTCGAGAACCCGGACCAGTTCGTCCTGCTCGAAGCCTTCGCCTCGCAGGAGGCGGGCGAGGCGCACGTGAAGTCCGCCCACTTCGCCGCGGCGATGGAGACGATGTCCGAGCTGGTGTCCGAGGTGCCCGAGATCATCAACGTCGAGGTGCCGGGCGAGGGCTGGGGCCGCATGGCCGAGGTCACGCCCCGCAACCGCTGACGGAGCCCGTACGGCCGTACCGGCTCGTGCGCCCGGACCGCGGGGCGGGCGCGCGGGGCCGGACCGTCCTACGGAACGGGGTTCCGCCCGGTCAGAACTCCTCGTGGGCCTCGGGATCGCCGCCGAACCGGTGCTGCCGGCCCGGCGAGATCCGCGTGAGCTCCTCGGGCGTCAGCTCGAACCCGAACAGGTCCAGATTCTCCCGCTGCCGCCCCGGGTCGGCGGACTTCGGGATCGGCACCGCGCCGAGCTGCGTGTGCCAGCGCAGCACCACCTGACCGGGCGTCACCCCGTGCGCCTCGGCGACCGCCACGACGCCCGGGGCCGTCAGGACCTGGCGGCCACGGGCCAGCGGGCTCCAGCTCTCCGTGACGATGCCCTTCGCACGGTGCACGGACCGCAACTCCTCCTGGGGGAGCAGCGGATGCATCTCGATCTGGTTCACCGCGGGCACCACTCCCGTCTCCTGTTCGAGACGGTCGAGGTGCGTCGCGGTGAAGTTGGAGACGCCGATGGAGCGGACGAGCCCCTCCTCGCGGAGCCTGATCATGGCCTTCCAGGTGTCCACGTACCTGCCGACCCGGGGCAGCGGCCAGTGGATGAGGTACAGATCCACGTAGTCGAGCCCCAGATTGCTCCTGGACTCCTCGAACGACGCGAGCGTCTCCTCGTAGCCGTGATGCCGTCCCGGCACCTTGGTCGTGACGAAGACGTCCTCGCGCGGCACACCGCTGCGGGCGATCCCGCGCCCCGTACCCGTCTCGTTGCCGTAGTGCAGCGCGGTGTCCACGAGCCGGTAGCCGAGGCCCAGCGCCCCGGCCACCGCCTTCTCGGCGCCGGCGTCGTCCAGCGGCCAGGTTCCGAGACCGACCGCGGGGACCGTACGGCCGTCGTTGAGGGTGTGTACGGGAATCCCGGACATGATCTCCCTTTCCGTTCGCGTGGCTGTCCGGCCAGCGTAGGACCGCCCGCGGTCGGGGGCAGTCCGGGAGCCGGCTCCGCGCGGACCCGGGGCTCTCGTCCGGCCTGATGCGAACGGAGGACCCTACGCCGCGTGGCCGCCGTCCACGACCACCTCCGTACCGGTGATGAACGCCGCGTCGCCGCTCGCCAGGTAGGCGACCAGGGACGCGATCTCGTCCGTCGTACCGAACCGGTCCAGTGCGGTGGCCGAGCGCTGCCCCGCGGCGAACGGGCCGTCGGCCGGGTTGAGGTCGGTGTCCACGGGACCGGGCTGGATCAGGTTCACCGTGATGCCGCGCGGGCCGAGCTCGCGGGCGAGCGGCTTCGTGAGACCCGCGAGCGCGGACTTGCTCATCGCGTAGAGCGTGCCGCCGGGGCCGCCCGCGTACCTGCTCAGGGCCGTACCGACGGAGATGATGCGCCCTCCGTCGCTCATCCGCTCAGCCGCCGCGCGGCAGGCCAGGAAGACGGCCCGCACGTTCACGGCCAGGACCCGGTCGATCTCGGCGTCGGAGAGCGAGGAGATGGGGCCCAGGACGCCGATTCCGGCGTTGTTGACGAGGATGTCGAGGCGGCCCAGGGCATCGGCGGCGCCGTTCACGGCAGCCGCGGGCGACGCGGCGTCGGCTGCGTCCGCACGCAGGGCGACGGCCCGGCGGCCGTACCCCTCGATCGTGCGGACGACGGCCTGGGCGCCCGCCTCGTCCCGCACGTAGGTGAGGGCCACGTCCACGCCCTCCTGCGCCAGCCGGACGGCGGTCGCCGCGCCGATGCCCCGGCTGCCGCCGGTGACGAGTGCGGTCCTGTTGCTGCTGGTCATCTCGGGATCCCTGTCGCTCGGTAGGTGCCGCCGTTGCGGCGACGAGGTCAAGGAAAGTCGTTCGGAGCCGCGGGCACCGGCGGGAAACGGACGCCCACCACGCACACCGGGTGGGCCGCGGTCGCCCCGCCGTCGGCCGGCGCGCGCCGCGACCTCGGTGGTGAGGCGCACAGGGCCGAAACCCCTGGCCCGCGCGGGGAGCCGGTCCGTGAGACGGGTGTTCCCGCAGGCCGCGCGCGGCCGGTACGGTGATCGCTCCGCGTGCGAGCCGGTGATGTCTCCACACCCCGTTCCGCTGTGGAGAACCAGGAGAACCCGTGTCCGCTGTTGCCGTGCCCGCCCTCGCGCCCCCGCGCCGTGCGTGGCTCACCGATCTGCCCGTGCTGGTCGTCGCCGCCGTCTGGGGCTCCAGCTATCTCGCGGCCAAGGGCATCACGACGACGCACACGGTCGTCGCCGTCCTCGTCCTGCGCTTCGCGATCGTGCTGCCCGTGCTGGTGGCCGCCGGGTGGCGCAGGCTCCGTGCGCTGAGCGCGGCGCAGTGGCGCGGTGCCGGACTGCTCGGGCTCGTGCTCAGCGGGATCTTCCTGCTGGAGACGTACGGCGTCGTCCACACCTCGGCGACCAACGCCGGGCTCATCATCAGCCTCACGATGATCTTCACCCCGCTCGCCGAGGCCGCCGTGACCCGGATCAGGCCGCCCGCGGCCTTCCTCGCCGCTGCCGGGCTCTCGGTGGCCGGGGTGCTCCTCCTCACCCAGGGCGGCGGCTTCACCAGCCCCTCGGCGGGCGACGTCCTGATGCTGCTGGCCGCCCTCGCCCGTACGGTCCACGTCCTGCTGATGGCCCGGATCAGGTCCGTCCAGGAGGCCGACTCGCTGTCCCTGACGACGGTCCAGCTCGGCAGCGCCGTCGCCGTCTTCGCCGTCCTCGCGGCCCTGCCCGGCACCGGGGCGTCGCCCTGGACCGTCGCCGCGGACTTCGGGGCACGGGAGTGGGCCGGCCTGGTCTTCCTCTCCGTCTTCTGCACGCTGTTCGCCTTCTTCGTGCAGATGTGGTCCGTACGCCGCACCTCGCCGTCCCGGGTCAGCCTGCTGCTCGGAACGGAACCCCTGTGGGCCGCCGCGGTGGGCATCTCGATCGGCGGGGAGCGGCTCGGTGTCCTCGGCGTGCTGGGCGCCGGGCTCGTGCTGGCGGGCACCGCGTGGGGGCGTCGCAGCGCGGACAGGACCGCCGTCACGTCCTGATCGCGTCCGCCGCGATCATCACCGCGACGCCCGTCACCACCAGCGCGATGTTGGCGAGCATCCCGTACCCCTCCAGGACATCGAACCGCCGCACCACGGCCCACAGCCGGAACCATCCCGTCCACTCGTGCAGGAGCCCGGCGGCACCCTGCAGGAAGACGACGAACCCGACCGACTCGACGAATTTCTTCATGCGCCGAGCCTGCCGCGCACCCGCCCGCGCCCGCGTCGGCCGCCGGTCTGCGAGGCTGCGCCGAAAGTCTTCGCGCTGTACGACTTTGGTCGCTTCCCCGCGCCCGCGACCCGTTCCGGGCCCTGCACCTGCGTAGCTTTGTCGACATGACGCGTACGGAGTACCGCTGGCTGCTGCCCTCGGCGATGGCCGACCCCGAGCTGCCCGGCGACACGGGCCGCTCGCGCCGCACCGTACGGGACTGGGTCGTCGACATCACGGCCTTCCTCTGTGCCGTGGGCTTCGGCATGCTCGCCGCCGCCGCGATCGACGCCGACCACACCACGCCGGACGGGGTCGTCTTCGTCGACTCGCTGGTCGGCGCCGCGGCCTGCTGTGCGCTCTGGGTTCGCAGGCGATGGCCCACCGGGCTCGCCGTGGCGCTCACCCTCGTCGGCATCGTCGAGCCGGTGGCGGCCGGTGCCCTGCTGGTCGCGCTCTTCAGCCTGGCCGTGCACCGGCCGTTCAGGCCGGTCGCGCTCGTCGGGGCCGGCGCCCTGGCCGTCGCCCCCCTGCAACCGTGGCTGCGTCCCGACCCGGCCACCTCGTTCGTCGCCTCCACGGTCATCGGGGCGCTGCTCGTCCTCCTGGTCCTCAGCTGGGGCATGGTCGTGCGGTCCGGACGCCAGCTCGTCCTCAGCCTCCGCGAACGGGCCCGCCGCGCCGAGGCCGAGGCCGAGCTCCGCGCGGAACAGGCCCAGCGGCTGGCCCGTGAGGCCATCGCCCGCGAGATGCACGACGTCCTCGCCCACCGGCTGACGCTCCTCAGCGTCCACGCCGGGGCCCTGGAGTTCCGCCCCGACGCACCCCCGGCCGAGGTAGCCCGGGCCGCCGGAGTCATCCGGGACAGCGCGCACGAGGCGCTCCAGGACCTCCGGGAGATCATCGGTGTCCTGCGCGCCCCCGGCGACGGCGACGAGAGCGACCGTCCGCAGCCCACCCTCCTCAGCCTGGACGCCCTGATCGCCGAGTCCCGGCTCGCCGGCATGAAGGTCACCCTCGACAACCGCGTCGCCGACCCCGCAGCCGCCCCCGCCGCCCTCGGCCGCACCGTCTACCGCATCGCCCAGGAGTGCCTCACCAACGCCCGTAAGCACGCACCGGGCACCGAGATCACCCTGACCCTGACCGGCGGGCCGGGCGACGGACTCACGATCGAGGCCGGCAACCCCGCGCCCGTCGAACCCTTCGAGCCGGTCCCCGGCTCGGGACAGGGCCTCATCGGCCTCACCGAACGCGCCACGCTCGCGGGAGGCCAGCTCGGCCACGGCCCGGCACCCGACGGCGGCTTCCGCGTCCGGGCCTGGCTACCGTGGGCCGCATGAACACCCCGACGCCCCCGGTGGCGCAACCGGTCCGGCTGCTCATCGTCGACGACGACCCGCTCGTACGGGCCGGGCTCACCCTGATGCTCGGCGGCGCCGACTCCATCGACATCGTGGGGGAGGGCGCCGACGGCACCGAGGTCGAGGGGCTCGTCGAGCGGCTGCGTCCCGACGTGGTGCTGATGGACATCCGTATGCCGGGCATGGACGGGCTCACCGCGACCGAGGCCGTACGGCGTCGCCCCGGCGCCCCCGAAGTCGTCGTCCTCACCACCTTCCACGCCGACGAGCAGGTGCTGCGCGCGATCCGGGCCGGGGCCGCGGGCTTTGTCCTGAAAGACACCCCGCCCGCCCGGATCGTCGAGTCGGTGCGACGCGTCGCCGCCGGTGACCCCGTCCTCTCGCCCGCTGTCACCCGGCAGCTCATGGACCGCGCGGCGGGCGAAGCACCGGACGACCGGTCGGGCCGCTCGGGCCGGGCGCGCCAACGCTTCGCCGAACTGGCCGAGCGCGAAAGGGCGGTGGCGCTGGCGGTCGGACGCGGCGCCTCCAACGCGGAGATCGCCGCCGAGCTGTATCTGAGCGTGGCGACCGTGAAGACGCACGTCTCCCGCATCCTGGCCAAGCTGGGGCTCAACAATCGTGTCCAGATCGCGTTGTTGGTCCACGACGCGGGGCTGCTCGACGAGGACGCGGCCGAGGGCGGCGGCATACGCTGACCTGATCGGACCGGGAGGGGGCCGGCCATGACCATGGTCGATCTGAACGACGTACACGATTTCAGGGCGAATCCGTATCCGCTCTACGCCGAGTTGCGCGCCGAGGGGCCGGTGCACACCATCCGCGCCGAGGGCTTCGACCGCATCTGGCTGATCGTCGGGTACGAGGAGGCCAGAGCGGCCCTTGCCGACCAGCGCTTCAGCAAGGACTGGCGGACGGGCGCCAACTGGTCGGCCTCCGGCGGCTCGATCAACGCGAACATGTTGGAGATGGACGCGCCGCACCACACCCGGCTGCGCAAGCTCGTCGCCCGCGAGTTCACCGCGCGCCGTGTCGAGGCGCTGCGCCCCCGGGTCCAGCAGGTCACCGACCACCTGCTCGACGAGATGCTCCCCGCGGGGCGCGCCGACCTCGTGGACTCCCTGGCCTTCCCCCTGCCGATGACCGTCATCTGCGAACTCATCGGTGTCCCGGACCTGGACCGGGACGCCTTCCGCCAGATGTCGGGCGGCATCGTCGCGCCGTCGTCGGCCGAGCAGGAGGGCGAGGCGGTCCGCGCCATGAGCGCGTACCTCGTCGAGCTGATCGAGGACAAGCGCTGCGCACCCGGCAAGGACCTGATGAGCGCCCTCATCGAGGCGCGCGACGACGGCGGCGACCGGCTGTCGCCCGACGAACTCGTGGGCATGGCCTTCCTGTTGCTGGTGGCCGGCCACGAGACGACCGTCAACCTCATCTCCAACGGGGTACGGGCTCTGCTCGACCACCCGGAGCAACTGGCCCTGCTGCGGGCCGATCCCGGGCTGACCGACGGCGCGGTCGAGGAGATGCTCCGCTACGACGGGCCGGTGGAGACCGCCACCTTCCGCTTCACCCGGGAGGACGTGCGGATCGGCGAGACCGTCGTTCCGGCCGGTGAGGCGGTGCTGGTCGCCCTGGCCTCCGCCGACCGCGACCCGGGCCGCTACCCGGATCCGGACACCTTCGACATCCGGCGCGAGGCCAAGGGGCATCTGGCCTTCGGCCACGGCATGCACTTCTGCCTGGGCGCGCCGCTCGCCCGGATGGAGGGACGCATCGCCATCCGCACGCTGCTGGAACGCTGCCCCGAACTGGCACGGGACCCGGACGGCGGCGAACCCGACTGGCTGCCGGGCCTGCTGATGCGAGGGGTCCGGCGGCTGCCGGTCCGCTGGTGAGGGAGGAACCGGAGATGAGCTCACTCGATCTGGAGTCCGCACAGAAGGTCCTCGACAGTCAGCCCTTCAGCGTCCTCGTGGGAGCACGCGTCACGGCCTTCGGGGACGGCGGCGCGACCCTGGAGGTCGCTGTCCGGCCGGAACTCCAGCAGCAGAACGGCTTCCTGCACGGTGGGGTCATCGCGTACGCGGCCGACAACGCGATCACCTTCGCCGCCGGGACCACGCTCGGGCCCGCCGTGCTGACCGGCGGGTTCTCCATCCAGTACGTCCGCCCGGCCACCGGGAGGACCCTCTCCGCCCGCGCCGTCGTCGTGCACTCCGGCCGCCGTCAGGCCGTGGTCCGCTGCGATCTGTTCACCCTCGGGGACGACGGCGAAGAGAACCTCTGCGCCGTCGCGCAGGGGACCGTCCTCTCCACCAGGACGTCCTGAAGGGAACCGAGTTGACCACGGAACCGCTCATCGACCTCGCCTCGCTCGGCGAGGACTTCACCCGCGACCCCTACCCCTTCTACGCACGCCTGCGGGCCCTCGGGCCCGTCCACCGGGTCCGGATACCCGAGGGCGCACCCGCCTGGCTCGTCGTCGGGTACGAGGCGGGGCGTGAACTGCTCGCCGACCAGCGGCTGTCCAAGGAATGGCGCAGGGCGTCACCCGCGCTGGGCGTCGGCAAGGTATCGGCGGGGACGTCGATGCTCAGCTCGGACGCCCCCGCCCACACCCGCCTGCGCAAGCTGGTGACCCGGGAGTTCACCCCGCGCCGGATGGAGCAACTCGCTCCGCGCATCCAGGAGCTGACCGACGAACTGCTCGACGCGATGGAGGCGGGACCCGGCCGGGGCACCGACCTGGTGGAGGCGCTGGCCTTCCCGCTGCCGATGTCCGTGATCTGCGAGCTCCTCGGCGTGCCGTTCCTGGACCGGCAGGCGTTCCGCCAGTGGTCCAACACCGCCGTCTCCTCGCTCGACGCGGACGAACGCCTCGCGGCGACGACCTCGATGAGTGCCTACCTGGCCGGACTTGTCGCCGAGAAGCGCACCCGGCCCGGCGACGACCTGATGAGCGCGCTGATCCACACGGCGGACGAGGAGGGCGACCGGCTCTCCGGTGACGAGCTGATGGGGATGGCCTGGCTGCTGCTGGTCGCGGGCCACGAGACCACGGTCAACCTGATCTCCAACGGTGTCCTGGCCCTCCTCACCCACCCGGAACAACTGGCCGCACTGCGGGACGACTTCGGTCTGATCGACGGCGCCGTGGAGGAGACCCTGCGCTACGAGGGCCCGGTCGAGACCCCGACCTACCGCTTCACCACCGAACCGCTCGACGTGGGCGGCACGGTCATACCGGGCGGTGGCGAGCTGGTGCTCGTGGCGATGGCCGACGCCAACCGCGACCCCGCCCGCTACGCGGAGCCCGACCGCTTCGACATCACGCGCGACGCCCGGGGGCATGTCGCCTTCGGCCACGGCATCCACTACTGCCTGGGCGCGCCGCTGGCCCGGATCGAGGCCCGGATCGCGATCAGGTCGCTGCTCCAGCGGTTCCCCGAGCTGCGGCTGGACGCGGACCCGGCGGAGCTCAAGTGGCGTACGGGGATGCTGATCCGGGGCCCGCAGAGCCTTCCGGTGACGTGGTCGCCGGGCTCGTCCGGCTGAGGGCGACGGGGCCCCGGGCGCGGTTCAGGCGCCCGGGACCTCGCTCAGGTCCACCGGCCGGTGCTCGCGCCGCGACCACTCGCACGCCTCGGCGATCCGCAGCGCGTGGAGGGCCTCGCGGCCGTCGCACGGGTTCGCCAGCTCGCCCCGGACCACCCGGACGAACGCGTCCAGCTCGGCTTCGTACGCCGGGGCGAACCGCTCCAGGAAGCCGGGCCACGGCTTCGCCGGCGCTCCGGGCCCCTGCGGCTCCGCCGAGGTGAGCGGCGTACGGTCGTCCAGGCCGACCGCGATCTGGTCCAGCTCGCCGGCCAGCTCCATGCGGACGTCGTACCCGGCGCCGTTGCACCGGGTCGCCGTCGCCGTCGCGAGGGTCCCGTCGTCCAGGGTCAGCAGGGCCGCCGCCGTGTCGACGTCTCCCGCCTCGCGGAACATCGGGGGTCCGGCGTCCGAACCCGTCGCGTACACCTGTGTCACCTCGCGGCCGGTCACCCACCGCAGCATGTCGAAGTCGTGGACCAGGCAGTCCCGGTACAGGCCCCCGGAGAGCGGGAGATAGGCGGCGGGCGGCGGCGCGGGGTCCGAGGTGATCGCGCGGACCGTGTGCAGCCGGCCCAGCCGCCCGTCGCGTACGGCGGCGCGGGCCGCACCGTATCCGGCGTCGAAGCGGCGCATGAAGCCCAGTTGCAGGAGGGTGCCCGCCGACTCGACCTCCGTCAGCGCGCTCAGCGTGCCCGGCAGGTCGACGGCGATCGGCTTCTCGCAGAAGGCGGGGAGACCGGCCCGGGCGGCCCGGGCGATGAGTCCGGCGTGGGCGGCGGTCGCCGAGGCGATCACCAGGGCGTCGACGCCGCTCGCGAACAGCTCGTCCACCGAGGCGGCGGTCGCACCCGTCCGGGCGGCGGTCAGGGCCGCGCGTTCCGGGTCCGCGTCGGCCACCACCAGTGAATCCACGGCGGGGTGACGGCTGAGCACCTCCGAGTGGAAGGTGCCGATACGTCCCGTTCCGATGAGTCCGATGCGCATGGCCCCAAGGTGGCGTTCACCCTTCGTCATGTCAAGCTTTTGTCCTGACAAATGAACGACTCGTGCACCCGTTCGGAACGGCATGGCTTTGTCAGGACAATCGAACTAAGCTCGTTCCGTGCCCACACAAGGAACCGACCAGGCGCTCCCGCTGAGCGTGGACCGCACCAGCCCGGTGCCGCTCTACTTCCAGCTGTCGCAGCAGCTGGAGGCGGCCGTCGAACAGGGCCGGCTGGCCCCCGGCAGCCTCCTCGGCAACGAGATCGAGCTCGCGGCCCGGCTCGGCCTGTCCCGTCCCACCGTCCGCCAGGCGATCCAGTCGCTCGTGGACAAGGGGCTCATGGTCCGCCGCCGTGGCGTCGGTACGCAGGTCGTGCACAGCCAGGTCAGGCGCCCGCTCGAACTGAGTTCGCTCTACGACGACCTGGAGAAGGCCGGTCAGCGCCCCGCCACGCGCGTCCTGCGCAACACCGTCGAACCGGCCACCGCCGAGGTCGCCGCCGCGCTCGGCGTGGCGGAGGGCAGCGAGGTCCACCTCGTCGAGCGCCTGCGCTCCGCGCACGACGAGCCCATGGCCCTCCTGCGCAACCATCTGCCGCCGGGCCTGCTGGGCCTTCCCACCGAACAGCTGGAATCCACCGGGCTCTACCGGATGATGCGGGCCTCGGGTATCACCCTGCACAGCGCCCGGCAGTCCGTGGGGGCGCGGGCCGCCACGGCGGGGGAGGCGGCGCAGCTCGCCGAGCCCGAGGGGGCGCCGCTCCTGACGATGGAGCGCACCACCTTCGACGACACCGGGCGGGCGGTCGAATTCGGCTCGCACGTCTACCGGGCCTCGCGCTACTCGTTCGAGTTCCAGCTGCTCGTACGTCCCTGAGCGACCGCTCCCGCACCGGGGCTGCGTAAGAATGTTCGGACAAACTATTGACGGTGGTCATACAACGCCGCTAGAACTCCCCCAGCCGCACTCGGGCGGCCGGGGAGAGAAGGCGGGCCCACCATGCGCACGATCCGCACGGCAACAGTCCTGATCGCCATAGGCGTTCTCACCCTCGCAGGATGCAGCGGGTCGGGCGGCAAGGACTCCGAGGACCCGTCCGGCGGCGGGGGAGGAGGCAAGGCGGTCTCCACCCCGCGTATGAAGATCGCGATGGTCACGCACTCCGGGCAGGGCGACACCTTCTGGGACATCGTGCAGAGCGGCGCGGAGCAGGCCGCGGCCAAGGACAACGTCGAGTTCCTCTACTCCGCCGACAAGGAGGGCAAGGAGCAGGCCCAGCTCGTCCAGGCCGCCATCGACCAGAAGGTCGACGGCATCGTCGTCACCCTCGCCAAGCCGGACGCGGTCAAGGCGGTCGTGGCCAAGGCGGTCGCGGCCGGCATCCCCGTCGTGACCATCAACTCGGGCGCGCAGCACTCCGCCGAGGTCGGCGCGCTCAGCCACATCGGCCAGGACGAGGCGGTCGCGGGCGAGGCCGTCGGCGAGGAGCTCAACGGCCGGGGCCGCAAGAAGGCGCTCTGCGTGATCCACGAACAGGGCAACGTGTCACTCGAAGAGCGCTGCGCCGGGGTGAAGAAGACCTTCGAGGGCGAGGTCGAGAACCTCAACGTCGAAGGCACCAACATGCCGGCCTCCACCTCCTCCATCGAGGCGAAGCTCCAGGCCGACCGGGACATCGACGCGATCGTCACCCTCGGAGCCCCGTTCGCCGCCGCCTCCGTCAAGGCCAAGGAGGGCTCCGGATCCACCGCCGAGGTCGACACCTTCGACCTCAACGCCGAGGTGGTCAAGCGGCTCAAGGCCGAGGAGGTCGGCTTCGCCGTCGACCAGCAGCCCTACCTCCAGGGCTATCTCGCCGTCGACGAACTCTGGCTCAACAAGACCAACGGCAACGTCATCGGCGGCGGGAAGCCGGTCCTCACCGGACCCGCGATCGTCACCGCGAAGGACGTACCGCAGCTGGAGAAATACACCGCGCGCGGCACCCGGTGACCGCCCCGTGCAGTGCCGTGCCGCCGCACCGCCTCGCCCCTGCCGGGCGGCGCGGACACCCCCTCGGGGATACTTGGGCAGCCGGGCCGGGAGTGCACTCTCCCCGGCTCCACCAAGCAGCACAGCGAGCAGCACTAGAAGGGCACGGCGTCGTGGCAAGGGTTCGGACAGGGGTACGCGCGATGGGCGCCGTGCTGGCAGCGGTGCTCGGGGCGTCCCTCATGGGATGCAGCAGCACCGGCGGCAAGCGGGCGGAAGAGCGCGCGGCGCAGGCCGCGGAGGGCCGGTCCGCGGTGAACACACCGCGCTGGACCTTCGCCATGGTCACCCACTCGGGCGACGGCGACACCTTCTGGGACATCGTCCAGAGCGGCGCCGAGCAGGCGGCGGTCAAGGACAACATCAACTTCCTCTACTCGCACCACGACGAGGCGCAGCAGCAGGCCCAGCTCGTCCAGGCGGCCATCGACAAGAAGGTCGACGGGCTGATCGTCTCGCTCGCCAAGCCCGACGCCATGAAGGCCGTCGTCGCCAAGGCCACCGCGGCCGGCATCCCGGTGATCACCGTCAACTCCGGCTCCGCGGAGTCCAAGGAGTTCGGCGCCCTCACCCACATCGGCCAGGACGAGGCCATCGCCGGTGAGGCCGTGGGCGACGAGCTCGACCAGCGGGGCCGCAAGAAGGCCCTGTGCATCCTGCACGAGCAGGGCAACGTGGGCCACGAGCAGCGCTGCGAGGGCGCCAAGAAGTCCTTCGGCGGCACGATGCAGAACCTCTACGTCGACGGCACCAACATGCCCGACGTCCAGGCGTCCATCGAGGCGAAGCTCCAGTCCGACAAGGGCATCGACGCGGTGGTCACCCTCGGCGCACCGTTCGCCGACGCCGCCGTGAAGGCGAAGGAGACCGCGGGCAGCAAGGCCGAGGTCGACACCTTCGACCTGAACGCCAAGGTCGCCACCGCGCTCAAGGACGGCACGCTCGGCTTCGCCGTCGACCAGCAGCCCTACCTCCAGGGGTACGAGGCCGTCGACCTGCTCTGGCTCTACCGCTACAACCGCAACGTGCTCGGCGGCGGCCTGCCCGTCCTGACCGGCCCCCAGATCATCACCTCCGACGACGCGTCCGAGCTCGCCGAGTACACGAAGCGGGGGACCCGATGACAGCGACCGGGCAACCAGCGGCTCCGGCGCCCGGCCGGCCCGACGAGCGGCTGCTTCGCGTCTCGCCGCTGCGCAGACTCCTCGGCCGCCCGGAACTCGGCTCCGTCGTCGGTGCGGCGGCGGTCTTCCTGTTCTTCGCGGTCGTCGCCGACAGCTTCCTGCAGGTGTCCAGCTTCGGCACGGTCCTGTACGCCGCCTCCACCATCGGGATCATGGCCGCGCCGGTGGCGCTCCTGATGATCGGCGGCGAGTTCGACCTTTCCGCCGGCGTCATGGTGACCAGCTCCGCGCTGATCTCCTCGATGTTCAGCTACCAGATGACGGCCAACGTCTGGGTCGGCGTGTTCGTCTCCCTGCTGGTCACGCTGTGCATCGGCGCGTTCAACGGCTTCATGCTGACCCGCACCAAACTGCCGAGCTTCATCATCACGCTCGGCACGTTCCTGATGCTGACCGGTCTCAACCTCGGCTTCACCAAGCTGATCAGCGGAACCGTCTCGACGAAGTCCATCGGCGACATGGAGGGCTTCGACTCGGCCCGCAAGGTCTTCGCCTCCCAGCTGACCATCGGCGACATCGAGCTGAAGATCACCATCCTGTGGTGGGCCGTGCTCGTCGCGATCGCCACCTGGATCCTGCTCCGCACCCGCTTCGGCAACTGGATCTTCGCGGTCGGCGGCGAGGCCGACGCCGCGCGGGCCGTCGGTGTGCCGGTGATCCGTACGAAGATCGGTCTCTACCTCGGAGTGGCCTTCGCCGCCTGGGTCTCCGGACAGCACCTGCTGTTCAGCTACGACGTCGTGCAGTCCGGCGAAGGCGTCGGCAACGAGCTGATCTACATCATCGCGGCCGTCATCGGCGGCTGCCTGATCACCGGCGGCTACGGCTCCGCGATCGGCTCGGCGGTCGGTGCGTTCATCTTCGGCATGACCAGCAAGGGCATCGTGTACGCGGAGTGGAACCCCGACTGGTTCAAGTTCTTCCTCGGAGCGATGCTGCTCCTGGCCACCCTGCTCAACGCATGGGTTCGCAAGCGCGCGGAGGCGACGACATGACCGCGACCCAGGCACTCGTCGAGCTGGACGACGTCAGCAAGTTCTACGGCAGCATCAAGGCGCTCGAACACGTCTCGCTGGAGGTCCACGCGGGGGAGATCACCTGCGTGCTCGGCGACAACGGCGCCGGCAAGTCCACCCTCATCAAGATCGTCGCGGGGCTGCACCGGCACGACGCCGGCACCTTCCTGATCGACGGCGAGGAGACCACGCTCGCCAACCCGCGCGACGCCCTGGACCGGGGCATCGCCACGGTCTACCAGGACCTCGCGGTCGTGCCGCTCATGCCGGTCTGGCGGAACTTCTTCCTCGGCTCCGAGCCGACGAAGGGAGCCGGCCCCTTCCGGCGTCTCGACGTACCGCTGATGCGCGAGACGACGCGCGCGGCGCTGCTGCGCATGGGAATCGACCTGCGGGACGTCGACCAGCCCATCGGCACCCTGTCCGGCGGTGAGCGCCAGTGCGTGGCGATCGCCCGCGCCGTCCACTTCGGCGCCAAGGTCCTCGTCCTCGACGAACCCACGGCGGCGCTCGGCGTCAAGCAGTCCGGTGTCGTGCTGAAGTACGTCGCGGCGGCCCGCGACGCCGGCCTCGGCGTGGTCCTGATCACTCACAACCCGCACCACGCCTACCTCGTGGGCGACCGGTTCGTCCTGCTCAAGCGCGGCACCATGTCGGGCAGCCACACCCGGGACAGCATCACGCTGGACGAGCTGACCCGGCAGATGGCGGGCGGCAGCGAACTGGAGGAGCTGAGCCACGAGCTGGGCAAAACGAACCGGTCCGAGGACTGAGGAGGAATCGGTTGCCGGACGGACCGGGGCGGGCAATGGCAGAATCGACCATGGCGGGCGCAGTCCGCTGCCGGCGGCAGCACGCACCGGCCCCCCGACCGACGCAGGGACGATGAGCACGTACCGCGACTTCGCACACCGCGGCTCCGCCCGCGCCACCGTCCTCAAGACCGTCGGCACCCGGGAGCGGCGCTCGCACCTCACGGCCCCCCGCGTCCCCACGGTCGGCATCGACATCGGCGGCACGAAGGTGATGGCCGGGGTCGTCGACGCGGACGGCAACATCCTGGAACAGCTGCGCACCGAGACGCCCGACAAGTCCAAGAGCCCGAAGGTCGTCGAGGACACCATCGTCGAGCTGGTCCTCGACCTCTCCGACCGCCACGACGTGCACGCCGTCGGCATCGGCGCGGCGGGCTGGGTCGACGCCGACCGCTCCAAGGTCCTGTTCGCCCCCCACCTCGCCTGGCGCGACGAGCCCCTCCGGGACGCCATCGCCTCCCGCCTCGTCGTCCCCGTCATGGTCGACAACGACGCCAACACCGCGGCCTGGGCGGAATGGCGCTTCGGTGCCGGCCGAGGCGAGGACCATCTCGTCATGATCACGCTCGGTACGGGCATCGGCGGCGCGATCCTGGAGGACGGGCACGTCAAGCGTGGCAAGTACGGCGTCGCGGGTGAGTTCGGCCACATGCAGGTGGTGCCCGGCGGGCACCGCTGCCCGTGCGGGAACCGCGGCTGCTGGGAGCAGTACAGCTCCGGCAACGCCCTCGTGCGCGAGGCCAGGGAGCTGGCCGCCGCCGACTCCCCGGTGGCCCACAGCATCATCGAGCGGGTCAAGGGCAACATCCCGGAGATCACCGGACCGCTCATCACCGAACTCGCCCGCGAGGGCGACGCGATGTGCATCGAGCTCCTCCAGGACATCGGCCAGTGGCTCGGTGTGGGGATCGCCAATCTCGCCGCCGCGCTCGACCCGTCCTGCTTCGTCATCGGAGGCGGCGTCAGCGCCGCTGACGACCTGCTGATCGGCCCCGCCCGCGACGCCTTCAAGCGGCACCTCACCGGCCGCGGCTACCGCCCCGAGGCGCGGATCGCGAAAGCGCAGCTCGGCCCGGAGGCGGGTATGGTCGGCGCCGCGGACCTGGCCCGTCTGGTCGCCCGCAGATTCCGCCGCGCCAACCGGCGCCGGGTCGAACGGTACGAGCGGTACGCGCAGATCTACGACCAGGCGGCGAGCACCATCCGCAGCACCCGGAGCGCCCGCACCGTCGACTGATCCGCGCCGCTCCGCCGCCGCTTTCCGTACTCCGTATCCGCAGCACCTGGGGAAACCTCCGATCATGATCGCAGCCGAGCACGCCGCCGAGCCGCGCCCGACGTCGCCGTCCGGCGACGGCCCGCCCCCGCAGGACCGGCGCCGGATGATCCGCCGCCGGCTGATCACGGCGACCACCATCGTGCTGCTGATCGGCATCCCGGCCGGCTACCTGGTGATCTCCGCCGCGCAGAGCCGCCGCTCGGGCAAGGACAAGGAGGCCGAGGCCGCCGCGCAGGGACTGCGTGAGGACTGGCCGTCCGGCATGCAGCGGCGGATCTTCGAGATCCCGATCCCCGGCAACGCGACGGGCGTCCAGTACTACGAGACCAACAACTGGAAAGCCAGCCGGATGTACGTGAAGTTCCGTACGACGTCCGCCGGCCTCGACCGCTTCCTGAGCAACACCGGAACGGGCCGGGCCGCGCTGAAGCCCGGTGCCGTCACCATCAGCCCGCGGGACATAAAGATCACGGGCTGGTACTTCGGTCCGGGCGTGTACTGGGCGGGTGTGACGCACACCAACAAGGACCCGCGCCCCACGCAGAACATCACCGTCAACATGACCGATCCGGCCAGTCCTGTCGTCTATGTCGTCTCCGCGGCGACCCCCTGACCGCGGCCCGACGGACGGCTCACTAACCTGGAGCGAGTGAGCGAAGTGACTGAGACGACCCCGCAGCCCGCGCAGAACCCGCAGCAGCAGCCCGTGGCGGGCCAGGTGCCGCAGCAGCCGACGCAGAGCCAGGTGCCGCCGCAGCCGGAGGTGACCATGCAGGTCATACCGCCTGCACCGGCCCAGCAGCCACCCCTTCACATGGACCCGGTCCAGGCGCAGCACCACCTGCAGCCGGTCCAGGCCCAGCAGGTCCCGCACCCCGTGCAGCCGGTCCAGGCCCAGCGGGCCGCCCTCCAGCCCGCCCAGCCGCCGCACGCCGCGCAGACCGCCCACACCCCGCACGGGGCCCACGCCGCTCCGGCCACTCACAACGCCGCCCACGCCGCTCCGGCCACCCACAACGCCGCCCACGCCGCGCCGGGCCCGCAGCCCCGGCAGGCCACCCAGCCAGCCGCGCCGCAGGCCCCGCAGCTCCTTCAGTACCGCTTCGACGGGCCCGAGGACGCCCCGGTTCTCGTCATCGGCCCTTCCCTGGGTACGACCTGGCACATGTGGGACCGGCAGATACCCGAGCTCTCCCAGCACTGGAGGATCTTCCGGTACGACCTCCCGGGCCACGGCGGCGCCCCCGCGCACCCCGCCACCGGCGTCGGCGAGCTCGCCGACCGGCTGCTCGCCACCCTCGACAGCCTCGGTGTCCAGCGCTTCGGTTACGCGGGCTGCTCCATCGGCGGCGCGATCGGTGCCGAACTGGCGCTGCGCCACCCGGACCGGGTCGCCTCGCTGGCCCTCGTGGCGGCCTCGCCCCGGTTCGGCAGCGCCGACGAGTTCCGCCAGCGCGGCGTCATCGTCCGCACCAACGGCCTGGAACCGATGGCACGCACCGCCCCGGAGGCGTGGTTCACCCCCGGCTTCGCCGCGGCCCAGCCGGCCATCGTCGAATGGGCCGTCCAGATGGTCCGCACGACCGACCCCGGCTGCTACATCGCCGCGTGCGAGGCGCTGGCCGCCTTCGACATGCGGACGGAACTCGGCCGCATCAGCGTCCCCACCCTCGTCCTGGTCGGCGCCGAGGACCACGTCACCGGGCCCGCCGAGGCGCGCACGCTCGTCGCCGGGATACCCGACGCCCGGCTCGCCCTCGTCCCCGGTGCCTCCCACCTGGCCCCCGTCGAGCAGCCCGGAGCCGTCACGGACCTGCTCCTCATGCACTTCTCCACGGCCTGGCAGGACACCCTGGGGCCCATCCCCGTGCCGCCCGTCGTCCCGGCGCTCTCCGTCCCCTTCATGCCCGTCGCCGAGATCGCGGCGGCCCCCGCCGGCCCCGGGAGCACGGGAGGGGCCGGGCACGACGGCTACGACCGCGGAATGAAGGTCCGCCGCGAGGTGCTGGGCGACGCCCATGTGGACGGTGCGACCGCCGCGACCGACGCCTTCACCGAGGACTTCGAGGAGCTGGTCACCCGCTACGCCTGGGGCGAGGTCTGGAACCGCGAGGGCCTCGACCGCCGCACCCGCAGCTGCGTCACGCTCACGGCACTCGTCGCCTCGGGCCACCTGGAGGGCCTCGCCGCCCACACGAGAGCGGCGCTGCGCAACGGGCTCACACCGAACGAGATCAAGGAAGTGCTGCTGCAGTCCGCCGTGTACTGCGGCATCCCGGCCGCGGGCGCCGCGTTCGCCATCGCCAGGTCGGTGATCCAGGAGGAAACCAGGCCGCCCGCGTAGCAAGATGGGCGCATGGACGCATCGCCTCTCACGCTCACGAAGAAGACCCACTCCTGCATCCGGCTCGAGAGGGAAGGGCGGGCGATCGTCATCGATCCCGGCGGATTCTCCGAGGGCGACGCGGCCATCGGCGCCGACGCGATCCTGGTGACGCACGAGCACCCGGACCACTTCGACGAGGCGCGGCTGCGCGCGGGTCTGGAGGCCAGTCCGGCGGCCGAGATCTGGACCCTGCGCAGCGTGGCCGACCAGCTCTCCGCCGCCTTTCCCGGCCGGGTCCACACCGTGGGCCACGGAGACACGTTCACCGTCGCGGGCTTCGACGTCGAGGTGCACGGCGAGCTGCACGCCGTGATCCACCCGGACATCCCGAGGGTCACCAACATCGGCTTCCTGATCGACGGTTCGGTCTTCCACCCCGGCGACGCGCTGACGGTGCCGGACCGTCCCGTCGACACGCTGATGCTGCCGGTGATGGCCCCGTGGAACAAGATCTCCGAGGTCATCGACTACGTGCGCGAGGTCCGGCCGCGGCGCGCCATCGACATCCACGACGCCCTGCTCACCGACCTCGCGCGGCCGATCTACGACAACCAGATCGGCAGGCTGGGCGGCACCGACCACAGCCGGCTGGCCCCCGGCGGCGCCGCCGAACTCTGACCGGCGCCGGCAGGCCGGGAGCCGGGCGACTGTCAGTGGGAGGGGCTAGGTTTACTGCCATGCGCATCGCCACCTGGAACGTCAATTCGATCACCGCCCGTCTTCCGAGGCTGCTGGCCTGGCTGGAGAGCACCGGCACCGACGTGCTGTGCCTCCAGGAGACCAAATGCTCCGCCGAACAGTTCCCGGCCGAAGCGCTGCGCGAGCTGGGCTACGAGTCCGCGGTCAACGCCACGGGCCGGTGGAACGGGGTCGCGCTGATCTCCCGCGTGGGCCTCGCCGACGTCGTCTCCGGCCTGCCCGACGGCCCTGACTACGAGGGCGTGCAGGAACCGCGCGCGATCTCCGCGACCTGCGGCCCGGTCCGCCTCTGGTCGGTGTACGTGCCGAACGGCCGCGAGGTCGCGCACGACCACTACGCGTACAAGCTGGCCTGGTTCGAGGCCCTGCAGAAGGCCGTCGCGGCGGACGCGGCGGGCGCGCAGCCGTTCGCCGTCCTCGGTGACTTCAACGTCGCCCCGACGGACGAGGACGTCTGGGACCCGGCGCTCTTCGAAGGGGCCACGCACGTCACCCCGGCCGAGCGCGCCGCGCTCGCGAGTCTGCGCCAGGAGGGGCTGTCGGACGTGATGCCGCGCCCCCTCAAGTACGACCGCCCGTACACCTTCTGGGACTACCGCGAGCTCCGCTTCCCGAAGAACAAGGGCATGCGGATCGACCTGGTCTACGGCAACGCCCCGTTCACGGCCGTGGTCAAGGACAGCTACGTGGACCGTGAGGAGCGCAAGGGCAAGGGCGCGTCGGACCACGCCCCGGTCGTCGTCGACCTCGATCTCTGAGCGCGGTCGCGGACCTCAGCCGTGCGATGAGGCGTTCCTCGCCGCGCGCAGCAGGTGCGGGGCACGGGACCGCACGGCGTCGGTGACCTGCCGCTTGGACGGATTCACCATCGCGTGGCCGGCGACGGTCACGGTCGGCACCGTCTCATTCTCGAGGTTCGTCGCGGCGATGCCGGCGAACATCGTGTCGAGGTGGGGGACGCGCTGCCGGTCGAGGCGGATGTGCCTGAAAAGCGCGCGCAGCGTGGGGGATCGCTGTGCGCATCCTCAAGCGGTCGAGGACAGTCTCCAGGGGTGTCTGTACCGCCTACCAGCGCCGAGCGAGGACTTCCCCCGGCTGCATAACGGTGCGTACGTGGCCACCGTGAGGACCGGCCACTGCTTCTACTTGCTCAACGGGGGGCACGCCGTCAACTTCCTGTACCGCGCCAGCGTGGGGCCGTTCATCTTCCTTGTACAGGCCGAGATACTCGCCGCTTCCACTGCACTCGCCTGTGGCGGTCTCGTCCCCGGAATGCGCGAGATCAGCCCGACCGGCCGCGCCACCATCGCCGCGATCAGCGGGAGACTTCACCGCTGCCATCGGCCTGGGCTTCGAGGCGGGCAAGCCGGTCGTTGACTCGCCGGAGTTCGCCGCGGATGGCCTCCAGTTCCTGGCTGAGTGACAGAGATACGGGGTTAGCCTCCTTCGCGGAGGCGGGGGACATTGAGGGATCCCGGACGAAGACACCGCGACCCTGGTGGGAGATCACCGCACCTTCCTCCCGAAGTACCCGGAGCGCGCTTTGCGCGGTCATCAGCGCAATGTCGAACTCCTTCGCCAGTTTCCTCCCCGAAGGCAGCCGGCTTCCTGGCCGGTATTTCCCACTGCCGATGCCGTCGCGCAGTGCCGCGGCGACTTGCAGGTACACCGGGCGAGGGTCGTCAGGGCTCAGCTCCATGTCCACGAGCGTAGCTGACCTAGTCCACCGATTGGCTTCTGTCGGTTCGATGGACGGCAGGAGGGCGTCGGGGTAATTTTGCGACATAGGTCGACCTATGTCAGTGGAGTCTGAGTCGGTGGCCTGACTTGAGCTGCTCAAGTCTTGACGGCCCACGGCTGCGGCTTCTGTTGAACAGGGCGTGAGGGTGTACGGAGCGGACCCCAGCCGCGAGCGTGGATACTTGTCCAGAATCTGGAGGACCAAGTGACGATCTTCGAACCGGAGAGCATGTTCGACGCCGTGGAGGACGGGCCGCAACGCATTAGTCGCAGTGCAGTGCCACCCGTGTCGGCACTGGAGGCTGGATTCCCTGCCGAGATGATCTCCGCAGCTGCTGAGCGAGAGTCGTGGCGCAAGGAAATTCACCGTCCTGCCACGCACACTCACAAGTGGTGGGCGCAGCGTCTCGGATCTGTATTCCGTGGGATCTTGGCAGCTGCTGTTGCTGAAGGTGAGCAGGATGCGATGGACTGCTACAGCAGTGCGCTGCGGCTCCCCGGTCTGGTCGTTTGTGATCCCTTTGCCGGCTCAGGTACGACGCTGGCGGAGGCTGCCAAGCTTGGCGCCAAAGTTGTCGGCAGGGATATCAACCCTGTTGCCACCCTTGTTCAAAGGCAAGCTTTGGCGCCCTGGGACCGAACCCTCTTGGATGCGGCTTTCAAGAAGATCGAGTCGCAGGTCCGAGAGCGGATCGACGCGCTCCATCGGAACAAGGATGGGCTTCCCGTCCTCTACTACTTCTGGGTTGCGTTGGCCTCTTGCCCGCAGTGTCCGGCCGATGCCGCGCCAGTCGAGTTGTTCAGTCGCTATGTCTTCGCCCAGCACGCGTATCCGAAGAAACACCCGACGAGTCGCGCAACCTGCCCGCATTGTCATGCTGTCGTCGTTGTTAACGTCGTCGAGGACAGCAAGCTCACATGTCACGAGTGCGGTGAGACCTCAGGCATCTCGGGGCCTGTGAATCGCGCCACGATGACATGCCCGAGTGGTCACGCGTCGAAGGTGCTCGATGCGCTCGGTGATCAACCGCCCGCGCTGCGCATGTATGCCAAGCAAGTCCTATACCCAGACGGTACGCGGCGATATGAGTCCATCGACGAATTCGACCGTGCTCTGTACGCGCAGGCTGAACGATGCCTTGCTGATGGGAGGGGGGAGCTGGTCTTGCCAGCTGGTGGGCTGGATGACGGCCACAATACCCGGCAGGCCATCAGGTGGAACTATCGAGATTGGGCTCAGTTCTTCAATGCGCGCCAGCTCTACAGCCTGGGCCTGCTCGGAGCTGCGATCCGCGATCTGGACCCGAGCCCAGAACGGGAGGCCCTGGCTGCCCTCTTTTCGGGTGTACTGGAGTTCAATAATCTCTTCTGCTCGTTCAAGGGAGAGGGTACGGGCGCTGTTCGCCATATGTTCTCCAATCATGTACTGAAGCCTGAGCGAACTCCGCTCGAGGCTCACCCTTGGGGAACGCCTTCATCATCGGGAGCCTTCTCTACGCTGTACCAATCGCGGATTATCCGGGCATGGGACTATAAACAGAATCCGCATGACTTGATCCCATCGCAGGGGAGTGCCGAACGGCGATTCGGATTGTCGGAAGCCTTGAAGCGTGATCTCGGTAGTGCGCAGGAGTTCATCGACGGTATGGCGACGGCGTACATCAGCCATGGGTCCTCGGCGTCGTTCGACTTGCCGGATGCCTCGGTGGACCTTGTGATTACTGACCCGCCGTATATGGACAACGTCCACTACAGCGAACTCGCGGACTTCTTCCACGCCTGGTTGCGCGAGATCAAGCCGTTCGACGGCTACCCAACCGCCTCCACTACGACGCGGCATGCTGCAGAGGTACAGTCTGCCAACCCTGCCGACTTCGGTGAGGCAATCCGTGCCGTTTGGAAGGAGTGCGCCCGTCTCCTCAAACCCCAAGGGCTCCTGGCCTTCACCTTCCACCAGGCCCGGATCACCGGCTGGGCGGAACTGGTCAAGGCGCTCGAGTCGGCGGGATTGGTGGTCACCGCGGTCCAGCCAGTCAAAGCCGAGATGAGCACGAGCACGGTCAAGTCCAGTGCTGCGGACCCCTCCAACTTGGATTCGATTGTGGTCTGCCGCCTCGTTGGCCACAGTGCACCAACAGCGACAACGATCGCAGATGTGGAGTTGCGCGCAGTAGCTGGCCTTCGTGAGTGCCAAGAGGCAGGCGCAAAGGTCGGCTTTGCAGATGTGGAGTCGGTGGTGCGGGGCTCGGTGCTGGCCTTGCACACGCTCCCGGGCAACTCAATGTCGATGGACTCCCTGGCAGCGGCTGCCGATGAGGCTGTGACTCGCGCTGCTGCTGCCCTGGAAGTGCGCTCTAACCGATCGTGAGTGTCCTCAGATCGATTTCGAAACGGCCTCGCTGGGATGTCTCCTCCTTGCGCTTGGCTGGCTGAGGAAAGGGATCTTCAGCCAACTCCTCCCGCTCGGGGGACAGCTTTGCGAGCCGGTAGCAGTGGAAGATTTCCCAGACCCCATCGGATACGGATCGGGTCATCTCACGTACGTAGGCAAGAGGGTGCTCGCTGGAGAGGTCGCCGCGCTCGCTGATTAGGGTCGCCGATCCGGTAAGCCACTCCCAGCCGAGAGGATTCGGGAACACCAACATGGGGCGCTGGCGATCTGCTCCGTCTCCATACGTACCGAGGCCAATCTGCTTCTTGCGGGTACCGGTGATGCGCTCGTAGAGCACGACATCCTTGTTGAGGGCAGCACCGGCTACCAGGACAAGAGAGTGGACGTAAACGGTCCCTGTGTCCACGCCCTCTGCCAGAGTCACAAAGAGGTAGTAGGAAGGGATCCGCAACGCCGATCCAGTTGCGGAGTAGACCCGGATCGTCTCGCATGGCGGCGTGCTGTTGTAGTCGAGACCGCTTGCACGTGCAGGCTTCCCGTTCTTGCCGAGATCCACCTTCTTCACTTCGAGGCCGAAGATCGCACGGGTGTCGTAGTCCGCGCCGCCAGTCTCCAGGAGGTAGTACTCCTCGGGCCGAGCAACGATCACGTCAGGGCTCACGAGCGGTTTGTCGGCCCTGAGGACGAGTGTGTCGTCCTGGAACTCTTCCTTGAGGATTTCTGCTACGTACTCGTCGAACGGATCATCCTGGGTGTTCCGCTTTTCGCGAAGACGGAACGGGACGGGCTTGCCGGCCTCGTCGAAGAACCTCTCGGACAGGATGATGAAGGCCAGTCCTGGCAGATCCGTTGGTCGCACTCGATCGGTCGCATCGTAAGTCATGCCGCATAGCTAACACGTTGGGCCTGCAGCGCGCTGAGACTTGATCGCATGTGCAGTCACCGCTCGGCAGCGCGGAGGCTCTCTACCGTGCCCCGATCTCGGATTCTGATGGGGCGCCATGCCGCGGTTCGGACTGGACCCTTGTTGCTATGGAGGGAGTGGACGGCCAGCAGCTTCGCCAGCCGTTCCTCAGGGCCCGCTTGCGGGCGAAGTGTCGAGTACCCGAAGACCAGACCTTCACCAGGTGAGCCCGGTGTGAGCCCGCACGGCTTCGACGGACTGTTACAACCTGATCGTCAACACACTGCCGCCCGGCGCTGACCTGCATGGACAGCAACCGGGCGGCAGGGCTATGCCCCCTGTCGTGATCAGTCTCGACTCGGTGTACGTCAGTCCGGAGAAGCAGAGCCGGAGCCGCAGCTTCGCGCCGTACCGTCGTCGGCCATCGCGATTCACTCGTTCCCGTTGCCCGCAAGCCTGTTGACCGTGCGGCACCACAGTAGAGGCACTGTCAACGGCGGGTTGATGCGCCCATCGTGGCAGGAACGGTGTGAGGAGCGGTCAGTGGACCGAGAATCCGCCGTCGACGAAGAGTGACTGTCCGGTGACGTAGGCGGAGGCGCCGCTCGCCAGGAACACGGCCGCGCCCGCGAAGTCCTCCGCCAGCCCGTTGCGCTTGACCATCGTGCGCGCGGCCAGCGCCGCCACCTTCTCCGGGTCGGACGACAGCCGTGTGTTGAGCGGCGTCATCACGAAGCCGGGCACCAGGGTGTTGCAGGTGACCCCGTGCGGCGACCATGCTTCCGCCTGCGAGCGGGCCAGCGACTCCAGGGCGCCCTTGGAGACCCCGTAGGCGCCGCTGTTGACGAACGCCCGGTGCGCCTGCTGCGAGGTGATGTGGATGATCCGGCCGAAGCCCCGCTCCGCCATGCCGGGGCCGAAGCGCTCACCGAGCAGATAGGGCGCCTTCAGATTCACCGCCATCGTGGTGTCCCAGACGTCCTCGCCGAGCTCGCCCATCGGCGGTCGCAGGTTGATCCCGGCGCAGTTGACGAGGATGTCCGGCTCTCCGAACACCGCGGCAGCCTCCTCGGCAGCCGCGCGGACGCCCTCGGAGGTGCCCAGGTCGGCGCTCACCCAGGCCGCGCGGCAGCCGTCGGCCTTCAGTTCGTCGACCGCGACGGTCAGTTCGGCCTCCCTGCGTGCCACGATCACGACGCTCGCGCCCGCGTGGGCGAGGGCACCGGCGATGGACCTGCCGATGCCCGAGCTGCCGCCGGTCACGACGGCGACGCGGCCGTCCAGGGAGAAGAGTTCGGAGAGATACGCCTGGGTGATCATGGCCAAACCCTAATCGTGGGCCCGCTCGGGGGCGCGACCGGTCACCGCGCAAGTCGGTACGGCCCGGTCCGTCTTGAGATCTCCGGGCTCGGGAGGGAATCCGCCGCGCGCCCTGTGGTGCGGAACACGGCAGGGATGGGACCCTAGTGGTATGAACATCCCTTTCTTGGACAACTGGCGTAAGCGTCAGGGTGGTACGCGGGGGGTCGCTCTCGCCGCGGCCGTCGAGGCCGACCCGGACGGTGTGGCCGAGTTGCTCGCCGAATGCGAGTTGCTGCGTGTCCGAGCGGAGCAGAACGGACTCGAACTGGACGACAGTCCCGCCTCGTTGACCGCCCTCGACCAGCTGCCGCCCCGCTGGCGCGACGACCCCGAGGAGCTGCCCTGGCTCGGCAACGACGCGGGCCTGTACCTCGGCACGGTCCTCGTGCGTACCGTGCCCGGTGCCGTGTGGCACATCAGGCCCAGCGGCCAGCCCGTGGTGTGCCTGGATTCCGGGCGCGAGATCGACGTGGTCGAGGCCGGCCTGGACTGGGCGATGTCGGGCAGTCCGGAGCTCTCCCAGGTGTACGCGGAGTCCGCCGAGGGCTGACGCCGTCACCAAATCGAGATAAACAGCCTTATCGTGCCCCCATGCGTGTCGCCTGCTAAGTCCCTTACCCGGACGGATAGTTTGCGCAGACTTCGACACAAGCGACATATGGGTAGGGCAGTGTATGGCCGTCGATCCGTTGATCGAGCTGCGGGGCGTCAACAAGCACTTCGGGGCGTTGCACGTACTGCAGGACATCAATCTCACCGTCGGCCGCGGGGAGGTGGTGGTGGTCATCGGCCCCTCGGGCTCCGGGAAGTCGACACTGTGCCGGACGATCAACAGACTTGAAACGATCGAGTCCGGTCACATCGCCCTCGACGGCAAGCCACTCCCCGAGGAGGGGAAGGGGCTGGCGCAGCTCAGGGCCGAGGTCGGGATGGTCTTCCAGTCCTTCAACCTGTTCGCGCACAAGACCGTCCTGGCCAATGTCTCCCTCGCGCAGATCAAGGTCCGCAAGCGCAAGAGGGACGAGGCGGACAAGCGCTCGCGGGAGCTCCTGGACCGTGTGGGGCTCGCCGCGCACGCGGACAAGTACCCGGCTCAGCTCTCCGGCGGCCAGCAGCAGCGCGTGGCCATCGCCCGCGCCCTGGCCATGGACCCCAAGGCCCTCCTCTTCGACGAGCCCACATCGGCGCTCGACCCGGAGATGATCAACGAGGTCCTCGAGGTCATGCAGCAGCTCGCCCGCGAGGGCATGACGATGGTCGTCGTCACCCACGAGATGGGCTTCGCGCGGTCCGCCGCCAACCGTGTCGTCTTCATGGCCGACGGAGCCGTCGTCGAGGACCGCAATCCGGAGGAGTTCTTCACCGCTCCGTCGAGTGACCGCGCCAAGGACTTCCTGTCCAAGATCCTCAAGCACTGACGGGGGGATTCATGGTGCGTACGAGAAGAGCCCTGGCCGCCCTGGTCTGCCTGCTGCTCGCCGTTCTCGCCGCGGGCTGCGGCAAGGAGGGCAGCCCGCCGGTCAAGGGGCCCAAGCCCGGGGCGCTGCCCCAGTACGAGGTCGACACCGGCTTCGAGCTGCCCGAGTCCAGCACGTGGCGCAAGGCCAAGAGCCGGGGATACCTGGTGGTCGGAGCCAAGGAGGACCAGCCGTACCTGGGTGAGAAGGACCCGGCCAGCGGCATCTACTCCGGCTTCGACATCGAGATCGCCCGCATGATGGCGGCCTCCCTCGGCTTCGAGCCGGACACCATCCGCTTCAAGACCATCGCGTCCGCCAACCGCGAGACCGCCCTCCAGAACGGGCAGATCGACTACTACGTCGGCACCTACACCATCAACGACATGCGCAAGAAGCTCGTGGGCTTCGCCGGGCCGTACTACATGGCCGGTCAGGGTCTGCTGGTGCGCAGCGACGAGGACGACATCAACGGGCCTCAGGACCTGGCCGGCAAGACCGTCTGCTCCGCCGCCGGGTCGACGCCGTACCAGCGGATCGCCGAGGACTATCCCGAAGCGGACCTCGTCGCCTACGACACGTACTCGATCTGCGTCGACAACCTGCTGACCTTCCAGGTCGACGCCGTCACGACCGACGACGCCATCCTGCTGGGCTTCGCCGCCAAGGCACCCGACGAGATGAAGGTGGTCGGGAAGCCGTTCTCCGAGGAGCCGTACGGCATCGGCGTCCCGCGCGGCGACAACGCGCTGCGCTTCGCGCTGGACGACGCCCTGGAGGCCAACGAGAAGAACGGCAACTGGAAGAAGGCGTTCGAAGCGACGCTGGGGCTCTCCGGAGTGCCCGCGCCGACGCCGCCGCCCATCGACCGCTACCCGGCGAACTGAGGGGACCGGCCCGCACATGGATGTACTCACGGAGAACTTCTCCCTCTACGGCAAGGGGTTCCTCGGCACCGTCGAACTCACCGTCTACTCCTCGGCCCTCGCCCTGGTCCTCGGCTTCCTCATGGCCTCGTGCCGGGTCGCGCCCGTCGGTTCCTTCCGGGTCCTCGGCACGGTCTGGGTGACGGTCCTGCGCAACACCCCGCTCACCCTGCTCTTCTTCGCGGTGCTGCTCGGGCTGCCGCGCTTCGGGCTCGTCCTGCCGTTCGAGGTCTTCGCCGTCCTCGCGCTCGGGTGCTACACCTCCGCGTTCATCTGCGAAGTCCTGCGCTCCGGCATCAACACCGTGCCCACGGGCCAGGGCGAAGCGGCGCGCAGCCTCGGGATGACCTTCGGGCAGACCCTCAACACGGTCGTCCTTCCGCAGGCGTTCCGCTCGGTGATCCCACCCGTCGGCTCGACCCTCATCGCGCTCGCCAAGAACTCGGCGATCGCCGGCGCCTTCAGCGTCACGGAGCTGCTCGGCACCTACAAGCCCCTCAACGAGATGGGCTACAGCATCGTCTGGTCCTTCGTGTGGATCGCCGTCGGCTACCTGATCATCACCCTGTCCATCAGCGCGCTCTTCCACGTGATGGAGAAGCGCTGGGGAGTCGCCCGATGACCCATTCCGCGCCCTCGGCCACCGCGCTCTACGACATCCCGGGACCGCTGACACGCAAACGGCACCGTGTGTACGGCATCGTGTCCACGGTCCTGATCCTCGCGCTGCTCGGCTGGATCATCTATCTGCTCTTCGACACCGAGCAGTTCACCAGCGAGAAGTGGGCGCCCTTCCAGTACAAGGGCATCCAGGAACTCCTGCTGCGCGGACTCGGCAACACCCTCAAGGCGTTCGCGTACGCCGCGGTGCTCTCGCTCGCGCTCGGCGCCGTCCTCGCGGTCGGGCGGCTCTCCGTCCACCGGTCGGTCCGCTGGATCTCGACCCTGCTCGTCGAGTTCTTCCGGGCGATGCCCGTCCTGGTGATGATCTTCTTCATCTTCGTGGCACTCAAGGTGCAGCCGCTGCCCGCCCTGGTGGCGGGGCTGACCCTCTACAACGGTTCCGTGCTCGCCGAGGTGTTCCGTACCGGAATCCACTCGGTGGACCGCGGCCAGCGGGAAGCCGCGTACGCGCTCGGAATGCGCAAGACACAGGTCACGACCTATGTGCTGGCGCCGCAGGCGGTGCGGGCCATGCTGCCCACCATCATCAGCCAGTTGGTGGTGGCACTGAAGGACACCTCGCTCGGATACCTGATCACCTACGAGGAGTTCCTCCACGCGGGGAAGCTGATCGCGTCGAACCTCGACTACGATCTCCCTTTCATCCCTGTGGTGATGGTGATCTCGCCCATTTACATCGGGCTCTGCATGCTGCTCTCATGGTTCGCCACGTGGGTGGCCAAGCGGGAGCGGCGCAACGTCAAGACCAAGGCCGTCGAGATCGCTCCCGCGGAACCGGGAACGCTGCTGCCCTGAGGGCAGTGGCCGAGCAGTACCCGTCCGGCAGCAGCCGGTGATCACTTCACGCGCGGCGGAACCGGGACATGATCCGGTTCCGTGCCGGGCGAGGAGAAGGTCAGCTGCGCGCCGGTCGGGTTGTGCTCGACATGCCGAGCGGCCCCACGTCGTGCAGTACGCGACGAGGGTGCCGCTCTTCCCGTTCTCCGGTCAGCTCGTGGCCCGGTGCGAGGTGCGCGGGGCGGCCGGCAGGGGTGCCTGCGCGGCCCGGGTCACATCGGCGACCTGCTCCACGACATCGGGGCCGTACGCCTGCGAGTTCACGACCTTCAGGAGCAGGCAGAAGGTGCTGTTGCCGTGCTTGCGGTGCAGCTTCTCGTAGTTGCGGCTCAAGTAGCGGGACGCCGCCTGGTTGGTGATCGCCTGCTGCCCGCAGAAGAGGAAGACCGGCCGGGTGTCCTGGCCGGCCGTCAGCCGGGCGAGGAGCACGTACTCGGAGACGCCCTTCTCGGCCAGGTACCGCTCCGAACCGATCTGGAAGGCGCCCCGTTCGGGCCCGGGCTCCGCATCCGTGTTCACCCGCACGCCGGGCAGCAGCGAATGCAGATGGGCGGCCATTCTGCGGTTGGAGCCCGGTCCGCCGACACAGAACTCCGTACGCTCACCGAACCCCTGCTGGGCGACGTCGTGGGAAATGATCTGCGCGTGCGCCTGGCAGTCCTTGATCAGCGCGGAGAGTTCGAGCAGGGCGAAGACGTCGTAGCGATGGACGGCCCCGTTGCCACCCGCGTCGCGGTTGACGACCAGCAGGCACTCGGAGTTGCCGGGCAGGCCGAAGAATGCCTGCTTGCGGCGGAGCCTGCGCCGCCAGAGGTAGGTGCGGGCGAGCCAGCCGAGGGCGGCGCTGATGGCAGCCGCTATGACACCCAGCACGATGTTGCGTACGTCGTCGGTCATGGGCGGGCATGTTAGCGGTCGTCCGGGCTCTTGTTCGAGGCGGTCCAGAGGGCGGGGGCGGTGCGGAGCTGCCCTGCGCGGTGCGTGCGTCGTTCCGTCGGGCGGTTCGGTGACCAGTAAATCCGAACAACCGCGGGGGCAGGTATGATCCGCCGCCTGCCCCACCGCCGACTCTGCGAGGCAGGCCATATGGAGATACTTCTCGGCCCTGTGCTGTTCACATCGCTCGGGCTGCTGTACATGACCAACCCCCGGGGACTCGGCGACGCGGCGTTCCGGCACATGAACAAGTACCCCAAGACCGACTGGTCCCCCGAAGGGGCGCGACGGCAGGCTTTCGTGATGGGCAGAACAGCCTTCGCCATCGGCGGCGGTGCGCTGATCTGGGTGCTTCTCCTGGAGTTCGAGGCAAGCCGGCCCGTCAAGGTGGTCTTCCTGGCAGCCGCGATTCCCTGCGCTCTCGCTCTCGTACTCTTCACGATCATCGACACCCACACGCGCGCGTCGGAGCAGCGCCGGCCGTAGACAGCCTGCCGTTCCGGCGGCAGGCCCCGGGTTGTCCGACGCGACATCCGTTCTCGGGCATCTTCGCTCCGTGGGCAACCGTCGTCCGGGTTCTTGTCCGAGGCGGTCCTGACGATCGGGGCGGGGCGGAGTTACCCTGCGCGGACGATCCTTCAGTGGAGGTGCGCATGCGTCGTTCCGTCGGGCGGAATGTCTCGTTCTTAGGTGTTCTCGTCGTCATCGCCTCGGTCGGGGCAGCCGCCCCCGCCGGTTCCGCGACACCGGCCGGGCCGCCGGCCAAGTCGCCGGTGGCGGTGGGGTACGGAGGCGCGGTGGCGAGCGTCGACGCGGATGCCTCGGCCGCCGGTATCGAGGTACTCCGCAGCGGGGGCAACGCGGTCGACGCGGCCGTGGCGACCGCGGCGGCGCTCGGGGTCACCGAGCCGTACTCTGCGGGCATCGGCGGTGGTGGTTACTTCGTCTACTACGACGCCGCGCGGCGCACCGTGCAGACCGTCGACGGCCGCGAGACCGCCCCGCGCAGCGCGGACTCCTCGCTCTTCCTGGAGGACGGGAAGCCGATCGCGTTCAGCGAGGCCATGACCAGCGGGCTCGGCGTCGGAACGCCCGGCACCCCGGCCACCTGGGACAGTGCGCTCGACGCGTGGGGGAGCAAGTCCCTGCGCCAGTTGCTGAAACCCGCCCAGCGGCTCGCCCGGGACGGCTTCGTCGTGGACGGCACGTTCCGTTCGCAGACCGAGGGCAACCAGGCCAGGTTCGCGGACTTCCCGGCCTCGGCGAAGCTCTTCCTGCCGGACGGGCAACTCCCCCAGACCGGCTCGGTGTTCAAGAACCCCGATCTCGCGCGCACCTACGAGAAGCTGGGCCGCGAAGGTGTCGACGCCCTGTACCGGGGCGAGCTGGCCGAGGACATCGTGTCGACGGTCCGGAATCCGCCCGTCGATCCGAAGGCGACCCGGGTGGTGCGGTCCGGTGATCTGACGGCCAAGGACCTGAAGCGGTACCGCACGCTGCGCCAGGCCCCGACCAGGGTCGGCTACCGGGGGCTGGACGTGTACGGCATGGCGCCGTCCTCCTCCGGCGGTACGAGCGTCGGCGAGGCGCTCAACATCCTGGAGTCCACGGACCTGTCGAAGGCGGGCCCGGAGCAGTATCTGCACCGCCTGATCGAGTCGAGCCGGATCGCGTTCGCCGACCGCGGACGCTGGGTCGGCGACCCCGCGTTCGAGGACGTACCCGTGCGGGAACTGCTCAGCCAGCGGTTCGCGGACGCCCGGGAGTGCCTGATCCAGGACGACAAGGCGCTGACCAGCCCGCTCGCCCCCGGTGACCCGCGTGACCCGGCCGCCTGCGCGAGCAGCGGCGAGGCCGCCCCGACGACGTACGAGGGGGAGAACACCACGCATCTGACCGCGGCCGACAAGTGGGGCAACGTCGTGGCGTACACCCTGACCATCGAGTCGACCGGCGGCAGCGGCATCACGGTGCCGGGGCGTGGCTTCCTGCTCAACAACGAGCTGACCGACTTCTCCTTCGCGCCCGCGAGTCCGGCGGTCCACGACCCCAATCTGCCGGGTCCGGGCAAGCGGCCCCGGTCGTCGATCTCGCCGACCATCGTGCTGAAGGACGGCGAACCGGTTCTGGCGCTGGGCTCGCCCGGTGGCGCGACCATCATCACGACCGTCCTGCAGACCCTGACCGGGCACCTCGACCGCGGGCTCCCGCTCGTCGAGGCGATCGCGGCGCCGCGCGCCAGCCAGCGCAACTCGCCGACGACGGAGATCGAGCCCGGACTGTGGGACAGCCCGGTCCGCGCCCAGCTCGAATCGCTCGGGCACGTCTTCAAGCTGAACCCGGAGATCGGGGCGGCGACCGGTGTGCAGCGGCTGCCCGACGGGCGCTGGGTCGCGGCGGCGGAAAAGGTGCGCCGGGGCGGGGGCTCGGCCATGGTGGTGCATCCGGGCTGACGATCATGATCGAACGGTTGTGGCCCCGGGGCCGGTACGACGCGTCGCGTCGTACCGGCCCCGGGGTCTTGATGCGGGCATGCCCGCATTCATCAGGGAGGCCCGCGAGGGACCTCCGGATCCAGCGAAAGGCATCCCCACGGTGCGCACACGCATGCTTGCCCTGTCCGCCGCCTCCGGCGCCGCTCTGATCGCCGCCGCGGCCATGCCCGCCACGGCTGGCGGCCGTGCCGCTCCCCACGAGGCCGCGGAGGGCTCGGTGAGCGCCGCCGCGCTCCTGGCCGAAGTGCGGTCCTGCACGCGGATCTCGAAGGGGAAGTACCGGACGGACCAGGGGCGCCGGGCGACCGTGCCGGTCTGCGGGAAGAACGGTGCCGTGTTCTGGAAGGCGGACATGGACATCGACTGCGACGGCCGGTCGACGAAGGCCTGCAACAAGAAGACGGACCCGTACTTCCTGCCGGAGACGGCGTTCCAGAGCTCACGCGGGAAGCCCCTGGACTCCGCCGCTCTGCCGTTCGTCGTCGTGCCGGGTCCTGGGCCGCTCTGGGACTACCGCGCGTCGGGCATCAAGGGCGGCGGCGTGGTCGCCGTCATCCACCGGAACCGGGTGCGGTACGCGGTCGTCGGGGACACCGGGCCCGCCGGGGTCATCGGCGAGGCGTCGTACGCCTCCGCCAAGGCCCTCGGTATCGACCCCGATCCGACGAGCGGCGGCGTCGCGTCAGGGGTGACGTACATCCTGTTCAAGAACTCGCGGGTGTCGCCCATCGAGAGCCACCGCGCGGCTGTCACCGCCGGCACCGCGCTGGCCAGGGAGTTCATCGGGAAGAACTGACGGCGGCGGGTGTCAGAGCGCGGTGAGGATGCGGGGGCCCTCGTCCGTGATCGCCACCGTGTGCTCGGCGTGGGCCGCCCGGCTGCCGTCGGTCGTACGGAGCGTCCAGCCGTCCCGGTCCGGATGGAAGGTGTCGACTCCGCCGGCGATCAGCATCGGCTCGATCGCGAGCACCATCCCGTGCCGCAGGGGCATGCCGCGGCCGGGGCGTCCCTCGTTCGGGACGCCCGGGTCCTCGTGCATCGACCGGCCCACGCCGTGGCCGCCGAAGCCCTCCGGGATGCCGTACCCGGCACGGCGGCACACGGTGCCGATCGCGTGCGCGATGTCGCCGATCCGGTTGCCGACGACCGCCGCCGCGATGCCCGCGTCGAGCGCGGCGAACGCCGTGTCGATCAGCCTGGTGTCCGCGGGGCGGGCCCGGCCGACGGTGAAGCTGATGGCCGAGTCGCCCACCCAGCCGTTCAGGGTCGCGCCCGCGTCGATGCTCACCAGGTCGCCGTCCCGGAGCCGCTCCGCCGTGGGGATGCCGTGCACGATCGCGTCGTTCACGGACACGCAGATCACCGCGGGGAACGGGGTGGGGGCGAAGTGCGGCCGGTAGTTCAGGAACGGCGAGGTGGCTCCCGCCTCGCGCAGCACCTCGCGGGCCGCCTCGTCGAGCTCGCGCGGCGATACGCCGACGGCCGCCGCTTCCCGTGTGGTGGTCAGAATCTGTGCGACGACCCGGCCGGCCTCGCGCATCGCCTCGATGGATGTGTCTGTCTTGAGTTGCACCATGCCAATTACTATACCGGTCCCGGCGGTATTAGAATGACGGCATGGTACGAACTCCTCTGACCCCGGAAGAACGCGCTCGCGGCGAACGGCTCGGCCGACTGCTGCGCGAGGCGCGCGAGGACCGCAGCATGGTCGCGGTCGCGGCGAGCGCCGGAATCTCCGCCGAGACCCTCCGCAAGATCGAGACGGGCCGGGCCCCCACCCCCGCCTTCTTCACGGTCGCCGCCCTCGCCGGTGCCCTCGGCCTCTCGATGGACGAGCTGCTCGCCCACTGCGCGGCCGGGCCCGCGGACGGCGCCACGCGGCCCGGACCGCAGGAACAGGAGGCTCCGCCCACGCTGCTCCCGCTCCCGCTCACCGCCTGACCCCGCCCGTACGGACGTCCCGCACCCGTCGTCCCGGAAGGCGGCCCGGTCGGCGCAACAGATCCTGCGCCGCCGCGCCCCCCGGGCCACCGTGGGACACGTGTCCGTAAGAAGAAGCGTCACCGCCGCCCTGCTCAGCTCCCTCTTCCTGCTCCCTGCCTGCGCGCCCGCCGCGCGCGACTCGGCCGCGCCGGGCGACACGGCGGGGCCGGTGGCCTTCCGTCACCCGGGCGTGGTGGTGAGCGGCTCCCAGCTCAAGGCCGTACGCGCGCACGTGGCGGCCGGTCAGGAGCCGTGGAAGTCCGCCTTCGCGGCGATGCGCGTCAGCCGGTACGCCTCGCTCGGCTACCGCCCCGCGCCGGCCGCGGTGGTGGCCTGCCCGCCGAACTCCGGGCCGCCCGCCTGCCTCGCGGAGCGCGAGGACGCCGTCGCCGCGTACACCCAGGCCCTGCTGTGGCAGCTCACCGGGAAGCCCGCGCACGCGGCGAAGGCCGTCGAGATCATGGACGCCTGGTCCGCCGTCGTCAAGAAGCACACCGAGGGCAACGCGGACCTCCAGACCGCCTGGGCGGGTTCCTCCTGGGCGAGGGCGGCCGACCTCGTGCACGCCACCTATCCGCAATGGGGAGGGCCTGCGGTCCAGCGCTTCAAGTGGATGCTCCGCAAGGCGTATCTGCCGGCCGTGACCGCCAAGGTCCCCGACTACAACGGCAATTGGGAACTGGCGATGACGGACGCGGCCATGAGCATGAGCGTCTTCCTGGAGGACCGCACCGTCTTCGAAGCCGCCCTGCGCCGCTACCGGGACCGGGTCCCCGCCTACTTCTACCTCGCCTCCGACGGCGACCTGCCCAAGGCGCCCGCCGCCGGCACCATCGACACCGCGGACGAGCTCGGCACGTACTGGTTCGGGCAACGGAAGTACGTCGACGGACTCGGCCAGGAGACCTGCCGCAACTTCATGCACGTCGGCTACTCCCTCGCGGCGACCGCGCACATCGCCGAGACCGCCTGGCACCAGGGCATCGACCTCTACACGGAGGAGGCCGACCGGCTCACCGCCGCGCTGGAATTCCATGCCCGCTACCAGCTGGGTGAGGCCCCTCCCGGGTGGCTGTGCGGCGGCAAGGTCGAGCGGACCATGGGCCCGGACGTCGAGGTGGCGCTCAACCACCTGGGCAACCGGATGCACCGGGAACTCCCGTACACCGAGAAGCTCGCCGCGCGGCAGCGGCCGGCGGGGACCGACGACCTCTTCGTCGCCTGGGAGACCCTGACCCATGCCGGGAACCCGGGCACCACCGGTGACCGCGGGGAGGACGGGGACGCGTAAGGTCGCGCCCGTGACTCTTCAGGACTTCGCGCGCAGTGAGTACGTCAGCCTGACCACCTACCGGAAGGACGGCACGCCCGTCGCCACGCCCGTCTGGGCCGCGGCCGACGGAGAGGTGCTGTACGTCTGGACCCGCTCCGACTCGTGGAAGGTGAAGCGGCTGCGCAACGACGGCCGCGTCACCGTCACGGTCTGCGATGTGCGGGGCCGGATCGCCGAGGGCGCCCCGAGCGCCGAGGGTACGGGGCAGCTGCTGGACGAGGTCGGGACCCGGAAGGTCCGTAAGGTCATCGGCCGCAAGTACACCTGGAAGTACTGGCTCCTCGACTGGCCCGCGACGGTCGCGCGGCTCGGCAAGCGCCCGCACACGGGCATCGCGATCACTTTCTGAGACCCTCGCCCGAGGGGGCGTGCGGCGTCGCGGCGAGCGTCGACCGCAGCCTGCGCGAAAAGCCCGCGTAGCCGTCCCGTAACACGCCTGCGATCGAATACCGCGGACTGGAAGGTTCCAGTCGACGGTCGGCGAGGGCGACGATGACGGTGCATCAACTTGCGGTGGAAGTCAGCACGTTCGCACACTACCTGCGGGACCTGACGGCCCTGCTCGACCCCGGACGCGGTTGGTACGGGGTGTTCTCCCGACGCGACCCCCAAGGCATGCGCGCCTGCTTCGACGGGACCGAGGTGCCGCCCTGGGACGTGGTGGAGTCACTGCTCCAGGACCTGGCCGTGGCGCGCGGCACTGCGTTCGCGGAGCACGAGTCGGTACGGGCCGCCGCGCTGTACTCCGCCTCGGCGACCGCCCACGACCGGCGGCCGGGCGGACGGCAGGCCCTCATCGAGCGGCTGGAGCTCATGCTCGGGGAGCAGACCCACGCCGCGCAGCGCCTGCGCGCCGCCTCGGTGAACGCGGGGCACACCCCGGAGGCGCGGTCGGAGGCCCTGGCGTGGGCTCGGGACGACCACGAGCGTGCCTCGGCCCGCTGCACGGAACTGCGGAAGCGGCTTGCGGCGGTGTCCGTGCCCACGGGCTGGTTCCGTGAGGAGGGGCAGGCGGCTCGGGCGGAACAGGCCGGGCCGGCGGAGCCCGGGACATGGGACGGCGGGAGACCGGGGGAGAGACCCGCGGATCCGGGGACTGCGGCGGCCACCGCTGAGCCCCGGGAGAAGCCCGCCCCTGCCGCGGCCCCCGCCCCGAAGCGGAGGAAGCCGCAGGGTGCCCGGTTCGCCGGGCTGGACGTCGACGACGAGCCCGATCCCGTTGCCCCCACGGCGTTTCCCGTGCTCCCCGTCCCGCCGCCGACCGCCGCGGGCCCGCGCGGCGCCCGCTTCGGAGGCGTCGCGGCCCGCGAGGACGGTCCGGCCGAGGCCCTGACCCCAGCCCCGGCCGACCCCGCCGCCCGACGAGCCGCCGACGAGGCCGTCGAACGGCTCGTCCGGCTGCGTGCGGACGGCCGCAGCGGCGAGGCGCACGTCGTGCTCTGCGAGGCGGCGGCCTGGCCCGCCGACCGGCTGCCGGTCCTCGCGCTCGCCCTGCACGGGGCGGGACTGGCCGCGGACTGGGCGACCCTGCTGTGGGAGGTGTCCACACTGCCGCCCGCCGGACTGGCCGCGGCGGCCGGCGCACTGGCCGCGGCCGGACGCCCCGACGACTGCGCGCATCTGATGCGCCAGGGCGCGGCCCGTCCCGCCGCCGAGATCGCCGATGCGGTGGCCGCCCTGGACCGGGCGGGTCTGGCCGCCCAGGCACGGGCGCTGCTCGGCGCCTTCGTCCGCGTACGCACGCCGCAGGACGCGGCCAGGATCGCGGAACGCGATCCGCGCCACCTCGTACCGCAACTGCTGGCCGCGGCCCGGGAGGTGTCGGCGGCGCGGGAGTGGGACCTCGTCCACGCACTGCGGGTGGCGGGCATCGCCGGTGCGTAGAAGGGCTGTTGGGGCGAACGCCTGCGGGCGGCGGTCAGGGCGGTCGCCAGGAACCGGTCAGGCCCCGCCCGTTGTGCGGCGGTACGTGGAGCGCCGGTCGTCGATGTCGGCCCAGCGGTCCCCGTACACCGTCTCCACGACGCCCGGCTCGCGCAGGAAGTCGTGCGGGAAGCCCAGCGGTACGGCGCTCACCGCGTCGAGGCGCGCCACGGCGGCGGCGTCGAGCGTGACCTCCAGGCAGGACAGGTTGTCCGCGAGCTGGCTCTCCGTGGAAGCGCCGATGATCGGGACGATGTTCCCGGGCCGTCCGCGCAGCCAGGCCAGTGCCACCTGCGCCGGGGTCCAGCCGCCCTGCCGGGCGATCTCCACGACCGCGGCGATCGTCTCGTGCTCCCGGCGTCGCGTCTCGTCCCAGCCGCGGTCCGGCGCTTCCGGACCGGTGGGCAGGTCCTTGCCGGTGAGCCGGCCGCGGGCGAGCGGGCTCCATGCGAAGACCGCCTGGTCGAAGGCGCGGGCCTGCGGCAGGAGTTCGCGTTCGGGGGTCCGCTCCAGCAGGCTGTAGCGGAACTGCGAGCCGGCGAACGCGGTCCAGCCGCGCAGCTCGGCCAGGGTCGACGCCTGGGCGATCTCCCACGCGGGCCAGTCCGAGACGCCGATATAGAGCACCTTGCCGCTCCTGACGAGGTCGTCGAGCGCCCGCATGACCTCCTCGACCGGGGTGAAGTTGTCGCGGGCGTGCACCCACAGGACGTCGAGCCGGTCGGTGTCCAGCCGGCCGAGGCTCGACTCCACCGACTGGACGAGATTCCTGCGGTGGTTGCCCGCCGCGTTCACATCCCCCTTGGTGGTCGCGCACGTGTACTTGCCGGCGAGCACGATGCTGTCGCGGCGGCGGCCGAGGACCTCGCCGAGCACCAGCTCCGAGCTGCCGTAGATGTCGGCCGTGTCGATGAAGTTGCCACCGGCCTCCACGTACGCGTCGATGATGCGTCCGCTCGTCGCCGTGACGGCCCGGGGGTCCGTCTCGTGGCTGCCCAGGGTCATCGCACCCAGCGCGAGCTCGCTCACCCGGAGACCGGTCCTGCCGAACAGTGTGTAGCGCACGAAGGCTCCTTTTCGGTCGGTCGTGTCACGGAGGCTACGAGTTCGAGTGCGCTTGAATGCAAGGAGTGGACCGCTCGGGTATGAAACATGATCGACTCTGCCGGTTCACGGCGATGGTCTTGCCCCGCTGTGGGACGGGGCTTACGTTCTCCCCTACGCACTGTGTCTACGGGCGTAGAAACCACGTAGAGGCTCTCTGACGCCGCGTCGAAGGAGCAGCTCATGTCCCACGTCGTACGCGCCGCACTCGTCCAGGCGACCTGGACCGGCGACACCGAATCCATGATCGCCAAGCACGAGGAGCACGCGCGCGAGGCCGCCCGGCAGGGGGCGAAGATCATCGGCTTCCAGGAGGTGTTCAACGCCCCCTACTTCTGCCAGGTGCAGGAACCCGAGCACTACCGCTGGGCCGAGGCCGTCCCGGACGGGCCCACCGTCCGCCGGATGCAGGACCTGGCCCGCGAGACCGGCATGGTGGTCGTCGTGCCGGTCTTCGAGATCGAGCAGTCCGGCTTCTACTTCAACACCGCGGCGGTGATCGACGCCGACGGCAGCTATCTCGGCAAGTACCGCAAGCACCACATCCCGCAGGTCAAGGGCTTCTGGGAGAAGTACTACTTCAAGCCCGGGAACGCCGGCTGGCCGGTGTTCGACACCGCCGTCGGCAAGGTCGGCGTCTACATCTGCTACGACCGTCACTTCCCCGAGGGCTGGCGCCAACTCGGTCTGAACGGCGCCCAGTTGGTGTACAACCCGTCCGCGACCTCGCGCGGCCTCTCCAGTCACCTCTGGCAGCTGGAACAGCCCGCGTCCGCCGTCGCCAACGAGTACTTCGTCGCCGCGATCAACCGGGTCGGGCAGGAGGAGTACGGGGACAACGACTTCTACGGCACCAGCTACTTCGTCGACCCCCGCGGCCAGTTCGTCGGCGACGTCGCGAGCGACAAGGAAGAGGAACTCCTCGTCCGCGACCTCGACTTCGGGATGATCGAGGAGGTCCGCCAGCAGTGGGCGTTCTTCCGGGACCGCCGTCCCGACGCGTACGAGGGGCTGGTCGAGCCGTGACCGGACTGCACGAGCGCCATCTCGCCGTCAGTCCCGACTGGCTCGCGCTCTACTACCGTCGCCCCCTGGAACTCACCCACGGCGAGGGCCGCCACGTCTGGGACGCGGACGGCAACCGCTACCTCGACTTCTTCGGCGGCATCCTCACCACGATGACCGCACATGCCCTGCCCGAGGTGACCAAGGCCGTCGCCGAGCAGGCCGGGCGGATCATCCACTCCTCGACGCTCTACCTCAACCGCCCGATGGTGGAACTCGCCGAGCGCGTCGCCACGCTCTCCGGCATCCCCGACGCGCGGGTCTTCTTCACCACGTCGGGCACCGAGGCCAACGACACCGCCCTGCTGCTGGCGACCGCGTACCGCAGGTCCAACCAGATCCTCGCGATGCGCAACAGCTACCACGGCCGGTCGTTCTCGGCCGTGTCCATCACCGGCAACCACGCCTGGTCGCCCACGAGCCTGTCCCCGCTCCAGACGCTGTACGTCCACGGCGGCGTCCGCACCCGCGGACCGTACGCCGAGCTGAGCGACGACCGGTTCGTCAGGGCGTGCGTCGCCGATCTGGAGGACCTCCTCGGGCACACCCGTGAGGCCGCCGCGCTGATCGCCGAACCCATCCAGGGCGTCGGCGGCTTCACCTCACCCCCCGACGGGCTGTACGCGGCGTTCCGCCAGGTCCTGGACCGGCACGGCATCCTGTGGATCTCGGACGAGGTGCAGACCGGCTGGGGCCGGACGGGCGACCACTTCTGGGGCTGGCAGGCGCACGGCGAGCACGGGCCGCCCGACATCCTCACGTTCGCCAAGGGCATCGGCAACGGCATGTCGATCGGCGGTGTCGTCGCCCGCGCCGAGGTCATGAACTGCCTGGACGCCAACTCCATCTCGACGTTCGGCGGTTCCCCGGTCACCATGGCGGCCGGGCTCGCCAACCTCTCGTACCTCCTGGAACACGACCTCCAGGGCAATGCGCGACGCGTCGGCGGGCTGCTCATCGAGCGGCTGCGGGCGGTCGGCGCGGGCTCCTCGTGCGTCCGCGAGGTGCGGGGCCGCGGCCTCATGATCGGCATCGAGCTGGTGAAGCCCGGCACCGACGAGGCGAACCCGGAGGCCGCGGCAGCGGTCCTCGAAGCGGCCCGTGAGCGCGGACTGCTCCTCGGCAAGGGCGGCGGACACAGCACCAGCGTCCTGCGGATCGCCCCGCCGATGTCCCTGACCGTCGCCGAGGCGGAAGAGGGCGCGGCGATCCTCGGCGAGGCCCTGCGCACCGTGGAGTGAGCGGGAGGGGGTGTGCGCCGCGGCCGGCCGCGCTGTGCGGCTCGGCCGCCGTCACACCCCCGAACGCAAGCCCGGCCTCGACCTGATCCGTGACGCCCGCCCCGCCGCCGGTGCCGGCCCCGAGGGGACCGTGGGAGGGCCGCACCGGAGGGAAGGACCACGGGACCCGGCACCCCGGGCACCCCGGCACCCCGGGACCCGGCTGACCGGCCGTCGCCGATTCCGGGATCGCTATCATCGGCCGATGAACTACCGGCGCCTGCTCTACTTCCTCGCCGTCGTCGAGGCCGGGACCGTCACCTCCGCAGCCGCCACCCTCCACGTCGCCCAGCCCGGACTGAGCCGTCAGCTCAAGACGCTGGAGCGCGAGATCCGGATGACGCTCTTCGAGCAGCACGGCAACCGGCTAGCCCTGACACCCGCCGGGCGGGCCTTCGTGCCGCTCGCCCGCCGGCTCATCGCCGAGACCCGGACGACGGAGGAGGCGGTGGAGGGTCTGCGTGCCGGCCGGGTCGCGGAACTGACCGTCGCCGCCACGGCGGCCACGATCCGCGGCGTCCTCGCCCCGTTCATCGCCGCGACGGGGTCCGAGGGGCCACCGCTGATCACCCGCCAGGCCGGCCACTTCGAGCTGAACGACACCCTGCTCGACGAGGCGGACCTCATCGTGTCCCCGGCGCCCCGTGCCGACGGACTCGACACCGTCGACCTGGGCGGCTCCCCGCTCAAGGCGCATGTCGCGCCCACCCACGCCTGGGCGCGCGAGGGCCGGACCGAGGTCGCGCTCGCCGAGCTCTGCGACGTCCGGCTCTTCGTGCACTCGCGTTCCAGCGTGAGCCGCGCCGTGCTCGACAACGCCCTGGGCGCCGCCCGACTCGTACCCCGTCGGCTCACCGAGTGCGACGACGGGCCGACGGTGGAGGCGCTCGCGGTGGCCGGGCACGGCATCGGCGTGAGCACCGACCCACCGCGGTACGGGGCGTACGCGCTGCGCGTCACCGCGGGGGTGCCGGGCGGGGGAGGGGAGGTGCTCCAGGTGCCGCTGCACGTGGCCTGGCTGCCGGGACACTTCGCCGCCGACACCATCCGTGCGACGGCGCTGCGGTTGCGGGACTACCTGGTGGGCCTCGGGGACGCGGTGATTCCGCCGCCCCCCGGACCGGACGCCCGCTAGGGCCTGTCCTACGCATGGCCCCCCGGAACACGGCGCTCCGGCCATACCCAAAGGGCATGGCTATCCTGCTTTTTCTGTATTGGACGGCATGCTCGGGCTTTCGGATACTGGCCTGACCTGCGCGGCTGCCGCACCCCCGTCCCCGCCGGCAGCCCGTGTCCCCGTTTCCGAAGGACCCCTCCGTGCCCCTCACGTCACCCGCTCCCGCACGCCCCGCCCCGGCCCCCGCCCGCTCCGCCGGGCACGCGATCGTCGAGTCGCTGGCCCTGCACGGCGTGCGGCGCGTCTTCGCCGTCCCCGGCGAGAGCTACCTCGACGTCCTCGACGGCCTGCACGGCTCCGGCATCACCACCGTGGTCTGCCGCCACGAGGGCGGCGCCGCCTACATGGCCGAGGCGCACGGCAAGTTCACCGGTGAGCCCGGCGTCGCCCTGGTCACCCGCGGGCCGGGCGCCGCCAACGCGTACGTCGCCGTCCACGCCGCCTGGCAGGACGCCACCCCGCTCGTCCTCTTCGTCGGCCTCGTCCCCAGCGGCCACCGCGACCGGGAGGCATTCCAGGACTTCGATCCGCGCGCCTGGTTCGGTACGCAGGTCAAGCGTGTCCTCGTCCTCGACCAGCCGGACCGGGCCTCGGAGATCGTCGCCGAAGCCTTCTTCGCCGCCCGCTCGGGCCGCCCGGGGCCCGTCGTCGTCGGCCTCCCCGAGGACGTCATCACCCGGCCGGCCGCGGCTCCGCTCCACCCCGTGCTCCCAGTCACCGACGGCGGCGTGGCCCCCGCCGAACTCGCCGAGCTGGCAAGCCTGTTCAGGGCTGCCAAGCGCCCCCTGATCCTGGCCGGCGGCCCCCGCTGGACCCCGGCAGCCGCCGCCCGCCTCACCGCCTTCGCCGAGCGCCACGCGATACCGGTCGCCCAGGACTGGCGCGCCTCCGACCGGGTGCCGTTCGACTCGCCCTCGTACATAGGGCAGCTCGGCTACGGGCGTCCCGACAGCCTCGCGGACCGGGTCGAGGCCGCGGACCTGCTCCTGTGCGTCGGCGGCGTCCTGACCGACGTACCCAGCGACGGCTACACGCTCCGGCAGACCGCGAGGCCGGGTGCCACCACCGTCGTCGCGTCCGTCGACGCCTCGCTGCGCGGGCGTGGCGGCGAGCTCACCCGTCACATCCTGGCCGCGCCGGAGACGTTCACCGAAGCCCTGGCGGGGCTCGACCTCACCGGTCACGCCGACTGGTCGGGATGGACCGCCGAAGGGCGCGCGGAACAGGCCGCCCACAGCTCCTTCCCGGCCGGCGCCCGGACCGGCGAGGGTCTGCCGCCCACCGCCCGGGGAACCGCCCATATGACCACGGTGACGGCCGAGTTGACCGCACGCCTGCCGCGCGACGCCGTCTACACGTTCGGCGCTGGCAACCACTGCATCTGGGCGCAGCGCTATCTGCCGACCCGCGTCTACCCGAGCCAGCTCAGCATGCGCAACGGCTCGATGGGGTACAGCGTCCCGGCCGCGCTCGCCGCCTCACTGGAGAGCCCGGACCGGCTGGTCGTCGCCGTGGCGGGCGACGGCGAGTTCCTGATGAACGGTCAGGAGATCGCCACCGCCGTACAGTACGGGGCGGCGTTCCTGGTGATCGTCATGGACAACCGGCAGTACGGCACCATCCGCGACCACCAGGAACGCCACTACCCCGGCCGGGTCAGCGGAACCCAGCTCGACAATCCGGACTTCGCCGCGTACGCACGGGCCTTCGGCGCCCACGGTGAGACGGTGACCAGTGACGCCGACGCGGCCGGAGCCGTGGAGCGGGCCCTGAAGGCCGTACGGCAGGACCGCCGCCCCGCGATCGTCCACGTCGTCGTCGACCAGGCCATCACGCTCCCCTAGGGCCTGTCGTCAAACTTCCGTCTGCCGCGCGGTGTCTGGCACGCACGCTCGCGGCGGTGCCGACATGCCCTAGTAGCTCCGCTACGAGGACATCCCGGCGCCTTGCGATCGCACGCACCAGACACCGCGCGGCCCGGCCTTCGGCCGAACGACGGCAGTTTGACGACAAGCCCTAGGAGCACGACGGCAGGCCCCGAGAGCTCGTGACACCGCAGTGAGGAGCAACCGCATGACCACCTTCACGATCGTCGACCCGGCCACCGGAGAGACCGTTCGCACGTATCCCGAGGCGACCGCCGCGCAGATCGAGGACGCCGTGGCCGCGTCCGCCGCGGCGTACACCGCCTGGCGCGCCACCGCCGCGCAGGACCGTGCCGACCTGCTGAACCGGGTCGCCGGGCTGTACGCCGAGCGCAAGGACGAACTGGCCGCGCTGATCACCCGGGAGATGGGCAAGCCCGTCGCCCAGGCGCGCGGCGAGATCGACATCGTCGTGTCGATCTACCGCTACTACGCGGCGAACGGCCCGGCCTTCCTGGCCGACGAGGAACTGAGCGTCGTGGCCGGCGGCACCGCGCTGATCCGCAAGGAGGGCGTCGGCCCGCTCCTCGGGATCATGCCGTGGAACTTCCCGTACTACCAGGTCGCCCGGTTCGCCGCCCCGAACCTGATGCTGGGCAACACCATCCTGCTCAAGCACGCCCCGCAGTGCCCCGAGTCCGCCCTCGCGATGGAGCGCCTCTTCCGCGACGCCGGGCTGCCCGAGGGGGCGTACGTCAACCTCTTCGCCACCAACGAGCAGGTCGCGGACATCATCGCCGACCCGCGGGTGCAGGGCGTCTCCCTCACCGGATCCGAGCGGGCCGGCGCCGCCGTCGCCGAGATCGCCGGACGGAACCTGAAGAAGGTCGTCCTGGAGCTCGGCGGCTCCGACCCCTTCCTGGTGCTGGGCCGGGCGGACATCGGACGGGCCGTGCGCCAGGCGTTCGCCGGCCGATTCGGCAACGCCGGACAGGCGTGCAACGCGGCCAAGCGGATCATCGTCGTCGACGAGCACTACGACGTGTTCGTGGAGCGGTTCACCGAGGCCGTACGCGCGCTGGAACCCGGCGACCCGTCCGACCCGGGGACCTTCCTCGGCCCGCTCTCCTCCACCGCCGCGGCCGACGGGCTCGCCGCCCAGGTCGAGGACGCCGTCGCGCTCGGCGCCAAGGTGCACACCGGCGGACGGCGCATCATCCGCCCAGGCGCCTGGTTCGAACCGACGGTCCTCACCGGCGTCACCGAGCAGATGCGCGCCTACCGCGAGGAGCTCTTCGGGCCGGTGGCCGTCATCTACCGCGTCGCCGACGAGGACGAGGCGGTCGAGCTGGCCAACAACAGCCCGTACGGCCTCGGGGCCGTCGTCCAGTGCGACGACGAGGAACACGCGTTGCGCGTCGCGGACCGCCTCGACGCCGGAATGGTGTACGTGAACGACGCGCCCGGCAGCGCGGCGGAACTCCCCTTCGGAGGCATCAAGCGGTCCGGCATCGGCCGCGAGCTCGGAAAGTACGGCATGGAGGAGTTCGCCAACAAGAAGCTGATCCGCGTCAAGCGCTGACGCGGCGGGCGGTCGGCGCCCGGAGGTATACGACGCGGCGCGGCACGGGTTCCCCTTCGTGGGGGCCGTGCCGCGCCGCGTCGCGCGTTGGGCCGGTGGGGTGCGCCGCACGGGAAACGGAAACGTCTTCATCGGTTAGCAGCAGCGGTATTGCCATGGTGGGTAACCCACTTCTACGTTCTTCACCACGCACCGCGTCTACGTGCGTAGACCCATTCCGCGCCGCGAGGAGGGGTACATGAGCCGCACCGTCGTCCGCGGCGGCCTCGTCGTCACCGCGTCCGACGACGTCCACGCCTACGCGCTCATCCAGCGAGTACCCGAATCCCGATGCGAAGGGCAGCAGAAGCCATGACACGCACTCTGATCACCGGCGGCCTCGTCATCACCGCCTCCGACGAGCTCCACGTCGACGTGCTCATCGACGGTGGCCGCGTCGTGGCCATGGCAACCCACGACACGCATGAGTGGACCGCGGACCACGTCATCGACGCTGCGCAGAAGTACGTGATCCCGGGTGGGGTCGACGCGCATACGCACATGGAGATGCCCTTCGGCGGCACGTTCGCCTCCGACACCTTCGAGACCGGCACGCGGGCCGCGGCCTGGGGCGGCACGACGACCATCGTCGACTTCGCCATCCAGCCCAAGGGGGGATCGCTCAGCGAAGGGCTCGACGCGTGGCACGAGAAGGCGGACGGCGCGTGCGCGATCGACTACGGGTTCCACATGATCATGTCCGATGTGAACGAGTCCTCGCTCAAGGAGATGGACCGGCTCGTGTCGGCCGGCGTGAGTTCGTTCAAGCTGTTCACCGCGTACCCGGGGGTGTTCCTCTCCGACGACGGCCAGATTCTCCGGGCCATGCAGCGCGCCGGTTCGAACGGCGGGCTGGTGATGACGCACGCGGAGAACGGGCTCGCCATCGATGTCCTGGTGGAGCAGGCACTGGCGCGCGGTGAGAGGGATCCGCGCTACCACGGTGAAGTCCGGAAGGCGCTTCTCGAGGCGGAGGCGACGCATCGGGTGATCAAGCTGAGCCAGGTCGCGGGCGCTCCCGTCTACGTGGTGCACGTGTCCGCGCAGGAGGCCGTCGCCGAACTGGCGCGGGCCCGGGACGAGGGCCTTCCGGTGTTCGGGGAGACCTGCCCGCAGTACCTCTTCCTGTCGACGGACAACTTGGCCGAGCCCGATTTCGAGGGCGCGAAGTATGTCTGCTCGACTCCGCTGCGCCCGAAGGAGCATCAGGAGGCTTTGTGGCGCGGGCTGCGGACGAACGATCTGCAGGTGGTGTCCACGGACCACTGTCCGTTCTGCTTCAAGGGGCAGAAGGAGATGGGCCGCGGCGACTTCTCGAAGATTCCGAACGGCATGCCGGGTGTCGAGAACCGGATGGACCTGCTGCACCAGGCCGTCGTCGACGGGCACATCAGCCGTCGCCGCTGGATCGAGATCGCGTGCGCGGCGCCGGCCCGGATGTTCGGCCTGTACCCGAAGAAGGGCACGATCGCTCCGGGGGCCGACGCCGACATCGTCATCTACGACCCGCATGCCGAGCAGATCATGTCCGCCGAGACGCATCACATGAACGTCGACTACTCGGCCTACGAGGGCAAGCGCGTGACGGGGCGGGTGGAGACCGTGCTGTCGCGCGGTGTTCCGGTGATCGACGCACGCACCTATGTGGGTCACGCGGGGCACGGGACGTATCTGCCGCGGGGGATCTGCCAGTTCGTGAACTGAGACCCGGCCCGGTCCTGCTGACCGGCCGGCCGCCGCCTTCCCTCGCGCCCGAGCACATCGGGCCGGAACGGCAGCCGGTCGGCCGGCCACGCGGTTCAGGACGGAATCGTCACGGAGAGCAGCGGGCCCTCCAGTACGTCGCTTTGCGACAGATCGATCCCGAAGCGGGACTCCATCATGGCCAGCACCCGCATCTCGGGATCGAGGCCGGCGTCCCCCAGCGCCGGAATCAGGAGATCCGGGGCGGCACCCTCGCTCTCGTGCTCACGCCCGGGTTCGAAGCGGCAGACGACGGTCCCCGACTGTGCGTACGTGAACATCATGTCGGAGTTGACGGTGCACCAGAACTCGATCACCTCCGTCCCGGAAGAGATCCGTGAGAGGTCCTCCGGGCTGCTCACACGGACCGGGCCTCCCTCCGCCATCAGAAAGCCCCAGCCGTTGGCCTGGCCGGAACGCAGGGCGACACCGTCGCTCTCGTCCGCGCGCTCGTTCGCCTCCACGCGCGTCAGCAGGGACGCGTCTCGCTCCGCCGTACCCCCTGCCACGCGGGCCAGCAGGTCCGACGCCGACGTGTCGCGGGCGAAGACCACCCAGTACCCGAACTCGAAGAGGTCCTCATCGGCGATCCACCGAATTCCATCCATAGCGACTCCGTTCCGATGAAAGGGGGCCCGGCACCGATGGTGCCGGGCCCCCTCATGATGCCGTGCTGTCAGGGAAGCCTGACCTGGCAGAAGGTGTTCGGGTCACAGCCTTCGAACCCGGGCACTTCCACGTAGTAGGCGTCGTTGTCGGCAAGACGCACCTTCGGGCTCCATCGCCCGAGGGCTCCTCCTTCTTCCGTGTTCTGGCTCAGCGGAATGTTGCCGCGCCCGCACACCTCCGTCCAGGTGGGAACTCCCTCGCGGTCGTCGATGTACAGATTCCAGCCGGTGGTGGGCTCGTCCACCGCGTAGAACTGCGCACACTGCGAACCGGACGTGATGCCCGGCATCTGCCCACCGCTCTCACGCGAGGCCGCGAACGGGTACTCGTCGCAGCTGGGGGTGTCCGTATCCGGATGCTTCACGAACTTGGCGATCGCCAGGCGGCACATCGCGTCGCGATTGTCCTTCTGCGCGGTCTTGCTCTTCAGACGGTGCAGCGGCTTCTTGTGCTGCTTGCTTCCCGGGTGCGACGGCAGCTTCTGCATGAGCGTCCAGTACAGGGCGGCAGCCGCGGGGTGCTCCTGTGTGTTCACCGCGAACGACGGGGTGAACTCCGGGAACACACAGCCCGGTAGCTTGCCGGAGAACTCGTTGTCGCACCGGATGTCGAGCGACTTCGGCGCGTCGTGGTCGAAGCCCATGGTCGGGGCGCCGTCGATGGTGCCGGAGAAGGTCCAGTGGAGGTGGTTGCGGCTGGCTCCGGTGCTCAGGGACCACTCGGTCGTGGCCGTCGCGGTGGCCTTGTGCTTGTCGGCCGCGCTGATCCAGGCCGGCGTTCCGGTCCAGTTCGGCAACGCGGACCCGCAGTCGGGACCGCAGTAGAACTGGATGTTGACGCCGTACTTCTTGGACGCCATGTAGGGGTCGACCTTGGTCGGCGTCAGCGAGACGGTCTGGGTGATCGTCTTCGCGTTGACCGAGAGGTCGATCTGGTGCCGGTACTCCAGGTACGCCTTTCCGAGCGTCACACCGTCCTTGATCACACCGATGGTGAACTCGTCGAGGATGCACGCCTCGAAGCGGTCACGGGTGATCTGCGGCGGACCCGTGAACGCGCAGGCCGCGTTCTCCCCCGGGGTTACGGCCGCGGCGGCCGAAGACGAAGCCGCTGCCTTCCCGGATGCCCCGGGCTTCGCTGCCGACCCGGATTTCCCGAAGGTGAAGCAGACCTGGTCGTATTCCTTGCCGGAGACGTCCTGACACTTCGAGCCGCCGTCCGCGGTCCGCAGGCCCGACAGGGCCCCCACGGCCGGGAAGAAGGCGGGGAGCGTCTCGGGCGCGTCGGGGATCTCCGGGTCGGGTGCGCCCGGGACGGGGTCCGGGAAGCCCACTCCCTCGAACCCGTCCCAGTCACCCGGAACGAACGCCACCGCGTCGAAGGCGATGTCCTCGTCGCCCGTCCCGTCCGAGGTGACCGTGTTGAGCCGCACCTCGGGCACGTTGTTGAACCGGAAGGCCCCGAGCGACACCCAGCGGTTGGAGCTGCCGGGCTGCGAGATCTTCACGTACTTCGAGCCGGAGCCCGTCTTGATCTCGTACGTGGCGTACTTCGTGTGGGCACCGTGATCGGGCAGGTGAACCATGACCTTGGCCTGGCTCTTGAGTTCCTGGTTCAGCTTCCAGATGCCCTCGGCCTTGAGACGCATTCCCTTCTCGTCGGCCATGCGGGTGTGGCCGAAGTAGAAGTGGCCGCCGAAACCGGCTCCGAGCTGGTGCAGGTCCACCTTGGACGGATACGTCGACTCGGTCCCGTTGTTCGAGAAATCGAACGAGAAGGTGCCCGAGTTGGTCCAGGAGTTCGTGCAACCGGGGCGGACCACCGGCGTTCCCTGGGGCAGGTCGTCCACGATGAGCGCGTTCGAAGGGAGCCCGCTGGTGGTGCAGTTCGGCGGGTACGCGGTTCCGTCGGCCTCCTCCGGATAGGTGTCGTTGAAGCGGTGGAACTCGTTGCCGCAGCTGTAGGAGCAGTCGGTCTTCCACTGCACCGACTGGTGCCACCAGCATTTCGAGTCCGCACGGGTGCAGGGACCGGTGGTCTCACTGGCGTTGGAGGCGCTGTCGGAGATCTTCGCCGGGTCGCACTCGTTGTACGGACCGCAGAAGAGGTCCTCCGGCGGCTTCAGCTGGGCGCGGTTCTGCTTGGCACTGCCCTTGACCGTGGAGTCGCCTTCCGTGCCGTTCCACCAGGCCGCGCGGAACGCGGGGACCAGGTTTCCGGGGGACTCGAGGAACGACGGCGGATGGGCCGCGAAGCCCAGGACCTTCTCGGGGTAGGGCCAGTGCTGCGGACGGGCCGCGGTCGAGGCGTCCTCGTTGCCCCGGCTGTCCTCCATGAACGGGGTGCGTCCGGCGTCCCACTCGGGGTTCGCGGGGTTGTTGGCCCAGCCCACGCCCCACGGCTCGTTGCCGTTGACGTTCTCGTAGAAGCCGGAGTTGTAGGCCCACAGCGCGAAGAACCAGTTCTCCAGGCGCTTGGGGTCACCGTCGTGGACCTCCACACCGGCGCGCTTGGCCTGGTTCCACTTCTCCACCAGGATCTGGAGACCGCCCGCGATGTTGGCCGTGTAGTCCAGAGCGACCGCACGCTGCTTCTGGTAGTCCCAGGCGGCGCCGCCGTGACCGTCCTCGCGTCCGGCCATCCGCATGTGGTCGGTGACCTGCGTGATGCCGTAGCCGCAGTCCGCCTCGGCGAAGTCGACATCCCAGTCGTTGGCGGAGTCGCCGTCGTACAGGTCGATGCCGTAGTAGTTGCCGATCAGCGGGTTCGCCGTGACACCGGGGACGGCGACGCGTGCCGCCTGCCACATGTTCGATTCCTGCGTCGTGATGCCGAGCAGGATCTGTGCCGGGACCCGGCCGCCGCCCTCGAGCACGGGGTTGGGGAAGAGGGTCTGCGGCTGGTACGCCGGCATACCCAGGTTCTTCCAGTTGGCGGCACGCGAGATGTGCTTGTTGAGACCGCCCACGATGGCCTGGTCGACGGCCCACTCGACCTGGCGCGGCTTGGGCTGCATGGCCTGGTTGCGCGGGTCGTTGCGCGGCACCGAGCATGTGCGCTCGGACTCGACGATCTCCGTCGGCGAACTGGCTGCCGCGGCGAGCCGGCCCGCGGACGACGTCTCGCCGGACTTCTTCGCCACGCGCTTCTCGCTACCGCCGGCGCGCAGGCGCAGGGAGGGCTTGAGCCCCTCCGCCCACTGCTTCGACTTGGCCTTGAGAGGCTTGACGGTGAAGCGGGCCTCCTTGCCGGTGTCGCGCACGGTGGTGGTGATGCTGACCGACCGCGCATCGGTGGCTGCCTGGGGATGCAGGAAGGACGGCGAGCCCTTCCCGTCCGCCCAGGTGGTGTGCTCGACGACGGCTTCGGCCCGCGTGGAGACCACGGCGTCCTTGGAGGACTTCGCCAGTCGGGTGACTCCCGAGGGCAGCGTCCGGACCTGGGCGACCTCGCCCGTGATGTAGACCTGCCGGCCCGCACGGGTCAGGCCCGCCTTGGACAGCTTGGCCCGGCCGATGACGTCCGCCTTGCCGGGCCCTGCCGTGCCGGAGAGGTGCTTGACGAAGGTGTTCGCCTCGGTCTTCTTCGTCTTCCGGGCCTGGCGGTCCAGGAAGACCACACCGCCCTTCGCGTCCGGCGTGATCCGGTACGGCGTCCCCGACGTACGGGTGAGGACCTTCTTGCCGCCCTTCGCGCCGACCGAGACCAGCTGCGAGCCGAAGGCGGCGACGATGCTGCCCCCACTGCCCGCCACGGCCGAGGTGACCTGCCCCTTGGTCAGAACCGGCGCGGACAGCTTGCCCGTGACGGTGTCCAGGGTCGTCAGGCGGGTGCTGGTCTTGTCCTCACCCATCGACTGGGTGAGAACCGCGGTCTCGCCCGCGCCGCAGCCCGGGTTGTAGTACGAGAGGGACGTGGTCAGGCCCAGCTTGGTCACGCTGCCGGTGGCCAGTTCCACCACAGCGGTGAAGCCGCCCCTCGCCATCAGCTTGGGGTTGTTGGTGAACGTGCGCGGCGCGTACACGACGACAGCGCGCTTGCCCGAAGCGGTCAGACAGGCGTTGCCGATCCAGGAGTCGGCGTCGAAGCCGGGTTCGGAGAGCGAGGCCGTGGTCTCCCAGGCGTAGCCGTCCTTCTCACGGGCCGTCAGGATGTGGAATCCCTGGGCGTCCCCTGTCGTCGTCCAGGCCGTATCGCCGGACTTCTTCCAGTCCTTGCCGAGCACCTCCGGGCGCTCGGCCGCGGGGACCTGGGGTGGCGGCACCGTGGATGCCGCCGCTGTCCGCGTACTGCCGTCGCCGATCGGGGCGTCGGCCTGGGCGGAAATCTGGATCATTCCGGTGAGCACGACGGTGGCGACCGCCACGGCCATAGGTGCTCTTAATCTCCGATTCGGTATCACATCACGCTTTCTTGACAAGCCCTTCCCGGAACAGGAAGGGAAATCCATGGGGGGTTATATCGGGTCGGCACCACATCAGTGCCGCCTCGAATGGGACGACACCGGGCGCGAGGTTCCCCGATGCCGTGACAGAGCTCGGCCGATCCGGTCCGCTGTCTTGATCGCCTTGGCGTTGTGTGCCTTTTCGCTCGACAGTCCGGAGTGGTTCCCGGCGTTCGGCTGCCGCTGAATGCGTGGTTCCGCGGAGGACCGCCGTATCGGCGGGGCATGGCCGCGGAGGTGTGGCCGGACGAGGAGTGATGTGCCGTCCTGGGGGGCTCCGGGGTCAGTCGGAGACCTTCTGTGCGGCTGCTCGTCGGGGTCTTCGTCGGCCGGGAGGCCGACGTCGCCCGCATTGCGTCATGGCCCTGACAAAACCTGGGAAAGGTGGAAAAAAGTCGACCTACTGCAGTTCTTGGACTCGGTTCCGATGTCCGCAGCCGCAGTGGCCGCAATTCTTGCGCGCACCTTGTGACCCCCCAGTCAGGTAACGTCGATCCATTGTCGCGGCGGTGAATTCACTTCCCGTTCAACGCGACTGAATACGTGGTCCGGACCATACCTGATCATGCAGATCGGCTGTCAACTGCTTTTTTCCGTTGAGAACTAAGTGGCAATCAGCACGAGAGGGGGCGAATGTCCGGATGGCGGCGTCACGCGCAGGGTGCCGCCCATGCCGACGGATGAGCAGGGGCACCGTGGGAGGGCCTCTTCCCAAGGCCCGGGAAGCGGTCCAGGATTGTCCCCCCGCGACTCGCGTTCCGGGCGTCGTCGCACAAGGTCCGGCATGGCCTGATGTGGAAGGATCTGCCGGAGTACGTCTCTCAAGGGCAGCGCCCGCAGAGCCTCTGTCAGCGTGCCCTTGAGTACCTGAAGACCGGAGCTTGGGAGAGGGCGGTATGCGCACGGGGCGACTGCGACGGCGCACCGGTCCCACCCCTCGTACGTTCCTCCCGCGCGATGAACCCGTCGTCGGGGGACGGACGTTCACCGGCCGTGCCGGGCACGGCACGCACACCCTCCGCGCCACCTGTCAGTACCTGGACTAGGAGCACCTGTCATGGACTTCGGCCTCGTCCTCCAGACCGACCCGCCCGCCTCGGCCGTCGTCGGACTCATGCGCCGCGCCGAACGCAACGGCTTCCGCTACGGCTGGACCTTCGACTCGACGGTGCTCTGGCAGGAGCCCTTCGTCATCTACAGCCGGATTCTGGACCACACCGACCACCTCATCGTCGGCCCGATGGTCACCAATCCCTCCACCCGTACGTGGGAGGTCACCGCCTCCACCTTCGCCACCCTCAACGAGATGTACGGCAACCGGACGGTGTGCGGCATCGGCCGGGGCGACTCGGCGATGCGGGTCGCCGGCCGCAGACCCAACACGCTGGCCCGCCTCGGCGAATCGATCGACGTCATCCGCGACCTCGCCGAGGGGCGCGAGGCCACCGTCGACGGGCAGCCCATCCGGATCCCCTGGGTCAAGGACGGGAAGCTGCCGGTCTGGATGGGGGCGTACGGCCCCAAGGCGCTCGCCCTGGCCGGGCAGAAGGCCGACGGGTTCATCCTCCAGCTCGCCGACCCGTTCCTCACCGAGTGGATGGTCAAGGCCGTACGGCAGGCGGCGGCGGACGCCGGCCGCGACCCGGACGCCCTCACCGTCTGCGTCGCCGCGCCCGCCTACGTGAGCGACGACCTGGACCACGCACGCGAGCAGTGCCGGTGGTTCGGCGGCATGGTCGGCAACCACGTCGCCGACCTCGTCGCCCGCTACGGCGAGCACTCGGGACTGGTGCCCGAGGCCCTCACCGCGTACATCGCCGGGCGGTCCGGTTACGACTACAGCCACCACGGCCGCACCGGGAACCCGGACACGGCCTTCGTGCCCGACGAGATCGTCGACCGGTTCTGTCTGCTGGGGCCGGCCGAGGCGCACATCGAGAAGCTGCGGGTCCTGCGGGACCTGGGCGTCGACCAGTTCGCCGTCTACAACATGCACGACGCACGCGAGGCGACCATCGACGCCTACGGCTCCGAGATCATCCCCGCCCTGTCCGACTGACCCGTCCGACCGACCCCTCCGCACCTGAGGGCGCACCACCCGCGTCTCCCCGCCCGCACGGCATCCGTTCCCGAGCGAAGGGTTCAGCCGCCATGACATCGACCGTCCCATCAGCACCCCGGAAGGACCGGATACCCGACCCGTCGGGCCGCGTCGAGCTGGCCCCCGGCGCCGTCCCCGACGACCCCCGTTTCGTCAACGAGGACCTGCTGCCCGTCCCGCTCGAACGGCGCCGCTGGACGACGTACAACTTCGCCGCCCTCTGGGTCGGCATGGCGCACAACATCCCGTCCTGGCTGCTCGCCTCCGGGCTCGTCGCCCTGGGGATGGACTGGAAACAGGCCGTCCTCACGATCGCGCTCGCCAACGTGATCGTCCTCGCGCCGATGCTGCTCACCGGCCATGCCGGGCCCAAGTACGGCATTCCCTTCCCGGTGCTGGCCCGCGCCTCGTTCGGGCTGCGCGGCGCCAATCTGCCCGCCCTGATCCGGGCGGCCGTGGCCTGCGCCTGGTTCGGCATCCAGACCTGGATCGGCGGCGTCGGCATCTTCACGCTGCTCGGCAAGATCTTCGGCGGCTGGGCGAGCGCCGCCGAGGTCGCCGGCCAGCCGTGGACCCTGTGGCTCTGCTTCGCGCTCTTCTGGGTGCTCGAACTCGCCATCATCTACCGGGGAATGGACACCCTGCGGCGCTTCGAGAACTGGGCGGCGCCGTTCGTCATCGTCGGCGCCGTGGCCCTGCTGGTGTGGATCGCGGTCAAGGCGGGCGGCTTCGGGCCGCTGCTCGACCAGCCGTCCGCGCTCGGCTGGGGCAAGGAGTTCTGGCCGGTCTTCTTCCCCTCGCTGATGGGCATGATCGCGTTCTGGTCGACGCTCTCGCTGAACATCCCCGACTTCACCCGCTTCGGCGCGGGCCAGCGCGCCCAGATCTGGGGCCAGTCGCTCGGACTGCCGACGACCATGACGTTCTTCGCGCTGCTGTCCGTCTTCGTGACCTCGGGCTCGCAGGCGGTGTACGGGGCGCCCGTCTGGGACCCGGTCCAGCTCGTCGCGAAGACCGACAACGTCTTCGGGCTGCTCTTCGGCCTCGTCACGGTCCTGATCGCGACGATCTCGGTGAACATCGCGGCGAACGTCGTGTCACCCGCGTACGACCTGGCGAATCTGGCGCCGAAGTTCATCACCTTCCGCACCGGTGCGCTGATCACCGGCGTCATCGGTGTCCTGATCATGCCGTGGAAGCTGACCGAGACCCCCGAGCTGTACATCTTCACCTGGCTCGGTCTGGTCGGAGGGCTGCTCGGCACGGTCGCCGGCATCCTGATCGCCGACTACTGGATCATCCGCCGCACCGTCCTGGACCTGGCCGACCTCTACCGCCCCGGCGGTCGCTACTGGTACACCAACGGCTGGAACTGGCGCGCGGTCGCCGCCTTCGCCGTCGGCGGCGTGCTGGCGGTGGGCGGCTCCCATTCGGCCCCGGGCAAGGGGCCCTTCCCCGCCGACGGGCTCATCCCGTTCCTGAAACCGCTCGCGGACTACGGCTGGGCGGTCGGGCTGGCCTCCTCGCTGGTCCTCTACACCCTGCTCGCCGCAGGGCTCAGACCGGAGCGGGGGTCCGGCCCAGCAGAGCGGTGACGTCGACCGTCTCGTCCTCGGAGGGCGTGGCCGTGGGTACGGGCTTGTCGAAGCCGGAGAAGCCCACGACCGCGTCCGCCGACGGACCCTGCACGGTCAGGCGCACGGGATAGGGCTTGCCCTCCGTGGCCACGTACAGCGTCACCTTCTCCTTGCCCTCGGTCCTGGTGAGCGGGATGACATCGGTGCCGCGGACGGTCGTCTTCGTGCCCTTGGTGAGCGTCCCGTGCGACGTGTCCGCGTTGTCGGTGAGCAACTCGCGGAAGGTGTCCAGGTCACATGCCTGGGTGACGCTCAGCAGCCGCGGGTCGTCGGCCTCGCCCTTCATGTACCGGCCGTCGAGGATCGCTTCGAAGGTCGTCCCGCCGATCGGCACCTGGTTCTTCCAGAAGTCCGAATCCGGCTTCAGCCACACCGCGTTGCCGCGTTTGACGACCTCGACCGCTCCCTTGTCGTCGCCGAGATCCACGCTGCCACGGCAGTTCCCGTCCCGGTCCAGGGTGAGGTCCACGGTCATCGGGGGCCTGCCCTCGCCGAGGTCGCCCGTGGAGGTCAGGCGCAGGGAATCGACGCTCAGCAGGGCGTCACGGGTGCGGTCGGCGATCTGCTGGGCGGGGAGCGACTCGATGTCGTCGTCCGCCACGGCCACCGCACTTCCCGTGACCGTGAGGACGGCCACCGCCGCGCCCGCCGCCAGACGGGCCGCCATACGCTGTCCGGTCACGTCGCCTCCTTTGAAAGGCCCTGGTCAGGGCCGTGCTCAGGCGTGCGATCCGTGCCTTCGAGGGTACGCCGGCCCGGGACGGGACGCGCGGCGGACCTCACGGCCGGCCGGCTGCCTCCGCGAAGAGCCGGACGAGCGCCCGCTCCAGCCGTGCGGCCGTCTTCTCCGCGTCGCCGTCCACCCAGGGGTGAGCGGCGTGGAAGGGCTCCCAGTCCACGTCGATGTGGGGGACCGATTGCGGGGTGAACCAGTTCCCCGTCTCCTCCTTCAGGAATCGGAGGTGGACGGGGGTGAGGGAGGTCGGCGGGTGCTCGGCCAGCAGCATCGCGTCGTACAGATCCTTCGCCGCGCCCCGCCCTTCGGTGTCCCAGTCCTCGACGAGCCACATCAGCTTCCAGACGAGCGAGAGCCCGGGGCTCGCGGCGGATATCGCCGTGGACGGTCCGCCGTCGCCGCGCGGGCAGTCGAGCCGTACCGGCGCCTCGGGCATCTCCTCGTCGTACGCGAAGTCCATGCGCATCACGCCCGCCGGCAGGCCTTCGGCCTCCCACGGGATCAGGAGGCGAATGCCGTCCGTCTGGTACTCCCGGACCGTCCACTCGACGTCCTGCGTCACCGCGGAGGGGTCGATCCGGATGCCGTCGGGCAGTGCGGGACCGGTCCGCAGGGCCTCCACGACCTTCTCGTGGACTTCCAGGGTGCCCAGCACGACCCAGTCCAGATCGCCGGGTTCCCGCGCGGCCTCGCCCACCCACACCTGGACCGGGAGGCTGCCCCGCAGCACCACGCCCGCTCCCCACGGGGCCCCGGCGACCAAACGCAGCATGTGGTCCTGCACCGCCCTGTGGGCGGCCCGCCAGCGGGGGGCGAGCGCCGGGTCCGCGAAGACCGGTTCGCCGGGAGCGGCACGGTCGAACGGACTCTTCGGCAGCCCCGCGGTGGAGGTGTTCTCCCCGGTCGTGTTCCACCCGGACGCGTTCATACGGACACCTCTTCGCGCTCCTCTATCCAGCCCGCGTCCACCGCGGGGCAGTCGTCGTACACCACGAACTCCTCCTCGACCTCCACCGCGTCCAGCGCGGCGGCGGACAGCGCGGCCAGCAGCGCGTCGAGACGGGCCCGCGCCTCGGGTCGTCCCACGGCCCGGCAGCGCTGCGTCACGAACCGCTCGTGCCGCCCCCGGAACGCGCGGCGGGCGTTGCGCGAGAGGTGCGCCCCGTGCGGCCCGGCCACGGCCCGGGCCGCCGCGACCTGGTCCTCGCCGGACAGGACCAGCTTGACGTGGTGCTCGAAGTGGCAGCCCGGCAGCACCTCCTCCAGCTCGCGCGCCGCGTCGGGGGTGGCCGGCACGTCCCCGTTCCACGGAGCCGCCTCGATCTTCACCCGGACCACCGGGAAGCCCGCCGCCTCCAGCTCGGCCCGGAGCCGGCCCGCCGCCGCCCGCTGCCCGGACAGCGTGCCCCGGCCGCGCTCCGTCAGCATCGGCTGCTCGGGAACCGCGCCGCGGTCCAGGACGATGAGGGTCGGTTTGAGCCCCCTGTCGACGGCCCAGAGCCGCAGTCGTTCCGTCTCCTCCGCCGTGCCGCCGGGTCCGGAGACCGGACGCACCGTCAGGTGCGTCTCGAACTCCCCCTCGAACTCCGGTCCCACAGACCCCACCGTTCCTTTCGTTCACGTGTCGCCCGAATCTAGTTCGTGTCCGCAAAGTCTCGTCTGGCCGGCGGCGTCTGGCACGCACTCTCGCGGCGTTGCCGAAATGCCCGAGTAGCTCCGCTACAAGGGCACTCCGGCGCCTTGCGAGAGCACGCACCAGGCGCCGCCGGCCCCACCCTTCGGGTGGACGACGATACTTTGCGGACACTCCCTAGCAACCGGCACTGACAGTCCGGCCGAATGCTTGAGCCGGGCCGCCCGCACTGATTACTCTCCGGTAAGTCGATACGAGGAGGCGTCGGACCATGTCCTCAGCAGACGTGAGCGGCCTGGCGGAGAGCGCACGCCGCCTCGCGGACGGTCTGACCACGTCGGCCGGACTGGTCGCCGAGGCACTCGCCCGCATCGAGGCGACGCAGCCCACCCTCAACGCCTTCCGGCACCTGCGCCCCGAGGCCGCGCTCGCCGAGGCCGAAGAGGCCGACCGCAGGCTCGCGGCGGGGGAGCGGCTGCCTCTCCTCGGTGTGCCGGTCGCCGTGAAGGACGACACCGATATCGCGGGCATGCCCACCTACTTCGGCTGCGACGGCGACCTGCCACCGGCCACCTCCGACAGCGAGGCGGTCCGCAGGCTGCGGGCCGCCGGGGCAATCGTCGTCGGCAAGACGAACTCCTGCGAACTGGGCCAGTGGCCCTTCACCGAGGGCCCCGCCTTCGGTGCCACCCGCAATCCCTGGAACACCGCCCACACGCCGGGCGGTTCGTCCGGCGGATCCGCAGCCGCCGTCGCCGCCGGACTCGTCCCCGCCGCGCTCGGTTCGGACGGCGCGGGCTCCGTACGCATCCCCGCCGCCTGGACCCACCTCGTCGGCATCAAACCGCAACGCGGCCGGATCTCCGTGCACCCCTGGAGCGACGCCTTCCAGGGCCTCACCGTCAACGGCCCCCTCGCCCGTACCGTCGCCGACGCCGCCCTCCTGCTGGACGCCGTCGCCGGAGCGCATCCCGACGACCCGCACCGTCCACCGGCCGTCGGCGCGTCGGCCGCGGCCCGCCGCGACCCGGGCAGGCTGCGCATCGCCGTGGCCTTCCGGCCCCCGCTCACCCTCACGCGCGCGGCCCCGCACCCCGAGGTCCGCCGGGCCGTCTCCGCACTCGCCGAGACCCTGGCCCGCCTGGGCCACCACGTCGAGGAGGCCCGGCCCCGCTACGGGCTGATCGGCCTCTCCTTCGTCCCGCGCGCCACGGCCGGAATCGCCGAACTCGCCGCACTCCACCCGGAACCCGCGCTCCTCGATCCGCGCACCCGCAGCGCCCTGCGCACCGGTACCCGCCTCGGCGGCCGGGTGGTACGGGCGGCCCGGGCCCGCGAGGTGCGCCAGCACCGGCGGATCGGCGCCCTCTTCGACACGCCCGGTTCCGGGTTCGACGTCCTGCTCACCCCGACGACCGCCGCGCCCCCGCCGCGCATCGGCGCGTTCGACCGCCTGAGCGCCTGGCGCACCGATCTCGCGATGGCGACGGCCTGTCCGTACGCCTGGCCGTGGAACGTCCTCGGCTGGCCCGGGATCAGCGTGCCGGCCGGCTTCACCGGCGACGGCCTCCCCATCGGCGCCCAGCTCCTGGGCCCCTCCCGCAGTGAGGAGAGACTCATCTCGCTCGCCGCCCAACTGGAGGCCGACCGCCGCTGGTTCGAGCACCGGCCGCCGGTCCCGGACGCGCCCCGGCTCAGGTAGGGCGACGGTCGCCGATTGCGAGCCCCTTCGCACGCGCGGGCAGGTTCGCCTCGACGCGCTCGACGGCACAGATCGCGCCGAAGGCGATCAGATGGACGAGGCAGTGATCGGTGAAAGGCGGTACGTGCCAGGCCGCCACGTCCTCGTCGGTGATCCGGTAGGGGGCGCGGGCCGCGAGCAGCGCGAGGCGGGCGCCGGGCCGCTCCGCCCGGTCCGGCAGCTCCGCGCCGAGCGGAAGGGGCGTGATGCCGTCCCAGGCGGCCACCGACTCCCGTACGAACGCCGCTTCCTCGTCGCTCAGCAGGCCCGCACCCAGGTGCGCGGCCGTGCGCAGCGCACCGAACGCCGTGCCGACCGGCGTGCCCGCGGCCCAGGCGGGCTCGGGGCCCTCCGTTTCGAGCAGCGCGAGGCTCGCGCCGGGCCGCAGCTCCCGGCGCACCGTACGGGCCAGGGAACGGCCGGCGGCGCTCCGCACCAGCCGGTACTTCTGGGCGCCCCCGGGCAGCATGTCCTCGGTCAGCAGGGACGACACGACGCGGTTGACGAAGTGGAAGGCGAGCGCGGTGCCGATCTGCTCGGGCGCGTGCTCCACCGGGAACGGCTGCGGCGTGCTCAGATCCTTTCCCCAGGCGAGCAGTTCGCGGTGCCCGGCGTCATCGGGCAGGCCGCCCGTGCCGATCGTCTCGGCCAGTCGGTGATCGCCCGTGGCATGGAGCAGCACGGTGTGCGCGACCACGCAGAACGGACACCGGTTGGCGAGCGACACCCCGGCCGCCACCACCTCCTTGTCCGTACGGGAGACGTGTCCGGCCAGCAGGGACTCGCGGACCAGGGCCCACGTCGCGCCGAGCAGGGGAGGGGAGGCGGACAGGACGACGAAGGTCGAGGCGCGTTCGATCCCGAAGTCGGTGGCCAGTTGGGCGTACACGTCGGCGACCACTCCGGTCGCGGACCTGGGCGGCTGGGGCGAGGTGTAGCGGAAGTGTCCGGTCATGACGACGATGGTCAGGCCCGGACCCGGCCCCGGTCGTCGTACACCGGAAGGCAATCGGCGCTGCGCCGGACCGACGTCAGGGGGCCGCGACTACTCCGCGGGGAGTAGCGCGGAGCCGGTCTCCCAGGATGACGCGCCGTGCACCGCAACGGAGTTAGGGTGCGGCACATGCAGGGGGACATCGGCCGGCGGACACAGCTGCTGGACGCGGCACTGGCCGCGGTGATCGGCACGGCGGTCGCTCTCGCGGCCGTCGCCGCCTCCGCGCCCGGCGTCCTGGACCTGGTGCTCGTCGCGGCCGGTTCGCTCGCGCTGGCGGGACACCGCAGTGCCCCGCGCACCGTGCTCGCGGTCACCACCCTCTGCATGTTCCTGTACGTGCTCCACGCGCACCCCGGCACCTGGGCGGCCTTCCCCGTGCTGGCCGCCGTACACGCGGCGGCGCGCAGCGGGCACCGGGCGCAGGGGGTCGTGGCGGGCGGCCTGTTCCTCCTCGGCTACGTCGCCGTCCTGCTCGCCACCGTGCCGGACACCCGGGACACCGTCGAGCGGAGCCTGCTCCTGCTCGGCTGGTTCCTCTGCGCGGGAGTCACCGGCCTCATCGACAAGAACTGGCAGGCGTACCTGCGCCAGACCGAACAGCGCGCCCTCGACGCCGAACGCACCCGGGACGAGACGGCGCTGCGCCGGGCCGGCGAGGAGCGGCTGCGCATCGCCCGCGAGCTCCACGACTCCCTCACCCACTCCATCTCCATCGTGAAGCTCCAGGCCGGGGTCGCCGTCCACCTCGCCCGCAAGCGCGGCGCCGAGGTGGAACCCGCGCTCCTCGCGATCCAGGAGGCGAGCGGCGAGGCGATGCGGGAGCTGCGCGCCACGCTGGAGGTCCTGCGCACGGACACGGAGGAGCCGGGTTCGGGCCTCGACCGCATCGGCGAGCTGGCCGAGCGGGCCCGCGCGGCGGGCATCGCGCTCGCCGTCACGGCCGACGGCGAGGCCCGGCCCCTGCCCGCGGACGTGGACCGGGCCGCGTACCGCATCGTGCAGGAGGCCCTCACCAACGTGGCGCGCCACGCCGACCGGGCCGGCACCACCGTCCGGCTCACCTACACGGACCGCAGCCTCGTCGTCGCGGTGGACGACCGGGGACCGTGCCTGCCGGGCGACACCCTCACCCCGGGCACCGGGCTGACCGGCATGCGTGAACGTGTCACCGCCCTCGGCGGCACTCTCGTCGTCGCGCCCCGGAAACACGGCGGCCTCTCGGTGCGTGCCGAGCTCCCGTTCGCGGGTGCGGCAGCGGCCGGGCGGGCGGTCATCCGATGAGCCGGGACCCGGTCCGGGTGGTCGTCGTCGACGACCAGGCCCTGATGCGGGCCGGATTCCGGGCCCTGCTGGACGCGGAGGAGGACATCGAGGTCGTCGGCGAGGCCGCGGACGGCCGTGAAGGCGTGGAGCTAGCCCGCCGCACCACTCCGGACGTCGCGCTGATCGACGTACAGATGCCGGTGATGACCGGCATCGAGGCCACCCGCGAGATCGCCGCCGACCCCCGGCTGGCCGGTGTGCACGTCGTGATCCTCACCAACTACGGACTCGACGAGTACGTCTTCGACGCGCTGCGGGCCGGCGCCGCCGGATTCCTCCTGAAGGACACCGAACCCGCCGAGCTGCTGCAGGCGGTCAAGGTCGCCGCGCGCGGCGACGCCCTGCTCTCGCCCGCCATCACGCGCCGTCTGATCGGCGAGTTCGTCGCCAGGCCCCCCGACCGTGCGAGCGCCCCCGGCCTGGAGATCCTGACGCGCCGGGAGCGCGAGGTCACCGCTCTCGCGGCCCGTGGACTGAGCAACGAGGAGATCGCCGCCCACATGGTCGTCAGTCCCTTCACCGCCAAGACGCACGTCAGCCGCGCCATGATCAAGCTAGGGGCCCGTGACAGGGCCCAGCTGGTCGTCTTCGCGTACGAGGCCGGGCTCGTCGAGCCCCGCCGCAGATGACGGCTCCGGGCGGGAACGGGGGCGGGGCCCTGTGGAGAGGGGACCGGCCACGAGATATCTTGATGTCAAGCAATGTTGCAGACGTGGAGCGGAGCACCCGGTGACTGACTCGACCATCATCTATACGCACACCGACGAGGCCCCTGCGCTGGCGACGTATTCGTTCCTGCCCGTCGTCGAGGCGTACGCCTCGACGGCCGGTGTCGCGGTGGAGAGCCGTGACATCTCCCTGGCGGGCCGGATCATCGCCAGCTTCCCGGAGCACCTCGAAGCCGGCCAGCGTATCGATGACGCACTCGCCGAGCTCGGCGAGCTGGCCAAGACTCCCGGCGCCAACATCATCAAGCTGCCGAACGTCTCGGCCTCGATCCCGCAGCTGAAGGCCGCGATCGCCGAGCTGCAGGCGCAGGGCTACGCGCTTCCGGACTACCCGGACGACCCGAAGAGCGACGAGGACAAGGACGTCCGCGCGCGCTACGACAAGATCAAGGGCAGCGCGGTCAACCCCGTCCTGCGCGAGGGCAACTCCGACCGCCGCGCCCCCGCCTCGGTCAAGAACTACGCCAAGGCGCACCCGCACCGCATGGGCGCCTGGACGGCCGACTCGAAGACGAACGTCGCCACCATGGGCGTCGACGACTTCCGGTCCACCGAGAAGTCCGTCGTCGTGACCGAGCCCGGCACCCTGCGCATCGAGCTCGTGGGCGACGACGGCACCACCACCGTCCTGCGCGAGTCGGTACCCGTGCTCGCGGGCGAGATCATCGACGCCGCCGTGATGCGCGAGGCCGCGCTGCGTGAGTTCTTCACCGCGCAGATCGCCCGCGCCAAGGCCGAGGGCGTGCTCTTCTCGGTGCACCTCAAGGCCACGATGATGAAGGTCTCCGACCCGATCATCTTCGGTCACGTGGTGCGCGCGTTCTTCCCGAAGACCTTCGCCAAGTACGGCGACGTGCTCGTCGCTGCCGGCCTGACCCCGAACGACGGTCTCGGCGGCATCCTCAAGGGCCTGGACTCGGTCCCTCAGGTGGGCGACGAGATCAAGGCGTCCTTCGAGGCCGAGCTCGCCGAGGGCCCCGCCCTCGCGATGGTCGACTCCGACAAGGGCATCACCAACCTGCACGTCCCCAGCGACGTCATCGTCGACGCCTCCATGCCGGCCATGATCCGCACCTCCGGTCACATGTGGGGCCCGGACGGCCAGGAGCACGACACCCTCGCCGTGCTGCCGGACAGCAGCTACGCGGGCGTCTACCAGGTCGTGATCGACGACTGCCGTGCGAACGGCGCCTTCGACCCGTCCACGATGGGCTCGGTGTCCAACGTCGGCCTGATGGCGCAGAAGGCCGAGGAGTACGGCAGCCACGACAAGACCTTCGAGGTCCCCGTCACGGGTACCGTGCGGGTCGTCGACGCGGCGGGCAACGCCGTGCTGGAGCAGGCCGTGGGCGCCGGTGACATCTTCCGGATGTGCCAGGCCAAGGACCTGCCGATCCAGGACTGGGTCAAGCTCGCCGTCACCCGCGCCCGCGCGACCGGCAACCCGGCCGTGTTCTGGCTCGACGAGGACCGCGCGCACGACGCGAAGCTCATCGAGAAGGTCAGGACGTACCTGGCCGACCACGACACCGACGGTCTGCAGATCGAGATCATGTCGCCGGTGAAGGCCACCGCCTTCTCCCTGGAGCGCATCCGTCGCGGCGAGGACACCGTCTCCGTCACGGGCAACGTGCTCCGTGACTACCTCACCGACCTCTTCCCGATCCTCGAGCTGGGCACGAGCGCGAAGATGCTCTCCGTGGTCCCGCTCATGAACGGTGGCGGTCTGTTCGAGACGGGCGCCGGCGGCTCCGCCCCGAAGCACGTCCAGCAGCTCGTCAAGGAGAACTACCTGCGCTGGGACAGCCTCGGCGAGTTCTTCGCCCTCGCGGCCAGCTTCGAGTTCCTCGCGACGAGCACGGGCAACGCCCGCGCCCAGGTCCTCGCGGACACCCTGGACCGTGCGACCGGCACCTTCCTCAACGAGGACAAGTCGCCGAGCCGCAAGCTCGGTGGCATCGACAACCGCGGCAGCCACTTCTACCTGGCCCTGTACTGGGCCCAGGAGCTGGCGCAGCAGACCGACGACGCCAAGCTCGCCGAGGCGTTCGCGCCGCTCGCCAAGACGCTGGCCGAGCAGGAGCAGACCATCGTCGACGAGCTGATCGCGGTGCAGGGCTCGCCGGTCGACATCGGCGGCTACTACCAGCCCGACCCGGCCAAGGCGGCTGCCGCGATGCGCCCGTCGGCCACGTTCAACCAGGCCATCGCCACACTCGGCTGATCCGAGGGCGACTGCCCGCACACCGTTCCGCCCCGGCCGGCTTCGTGCCCGGCCGGGGCGGTTCCGTGTCTGCGGGCGGAATCGGCCCGGGAGAGTCCCTAGTCCAGGAACTTCCCGTCGCGGGCCACGACGGCCCCGCCGTGCACGACCATGTCCCGCTGGGGCATGTCCACGACGACCTGGGGCAGGCACTCGGCCCGTACGAGGACGAAGTCGGCCGGTGCGCCGGGTCCGAAGTCCGCGTGCGGGAGGTGCATGACGTCCGCGCCGCCGTGGGTCGCGACGCGGTAGCACTCCTGCAGCTCCTCGTCGAGGCGTACGTCCGTCACCCACCCGAGCAGATGCGCGCGGTGCAGCATGTCGGCGTTGCCGAACGGGCTCCAGGAGTCGCGCACACCGTCGGAGCCGAGCCCGACCCGCACCCCGTACTCGCGCAGCCGCGTGATCGGCAGGACCAGGGAGTCGGACGGCGCCACCGTGGTCAGGGCGATGTCCAGGTCGCCGAGGTCGGCGGCCACGGCGCCGAGGTCACGGTCCGACAGGCCCGGCAGGCAGAACACGTGGCTGACGGTGACCTTGCCCGCCAGGGACAGGGCGCGCGTGCGGTCGATGATGCCGCGCATGGCCTTCAGCCCCGTCTCGCCGCGGTCGTGCAGGTGGATGTCCACCCCGACGCCGTGGCGGTCCGCGATACCGAAGACCAGGTCGAGCTGCTCGTCGAGGGCCTTGTCGAAGCCGATCGGGTCGATGCCGCCGATCATGTCGATGGTCCCCGCGCGCGCCGCCTCCTCCAGCAGCTCCGCCGTGCCGGGGGTACGGACGACGCCGTGCTGGGGGAAGGCCACGATCTGGACGTCGAGGGCGTGGCTCAGCCGCTCACGGGCCTCGGCCACGCCTTCGACCCCGGCCAGGCCGTAGGCCGGGGCCACGTCGGCGTGGGCGCGCATCGCCCGGGTACCGCGCGCCACGGCGTGGGACATCAGGCCGTACGCGCGCTCCGCGACGGGGCGGCGCTGGCTGTGGAACAGCTCCACGTCCTGGGCGACGTAGTCGGCGATGCCGTTCGCCGGGCGCCGCGTCACCCAGGAGCCGCCCCAGGTCGTCTTGTCGGGGTGGATGTGCGCGTCCACGAGGGACGGGAGCGCGATCCGGCCGCCGCCGTCGACGACCTTCGCGCCGCGGGGAGCCGGACCGGCGACGACGCGGCCGTCGACGACCACGAGGTCCGTGGCCTTCGCCGCGCCGAACGGGCGTACGTCGCGGAAGACGACGGCCCCGGTACGGCTCCCCGCCGTGCCGGACGCGGCGGCTTCCACGGGCCCGGTCGTGGCCCGGGCCGGTGCGTGGGCCTGGGCGGGCGCGGCGGCCGTCGCGGCCGTGGTGCCGGCGAGGGCGGCGGCGCCGGCCAGCATCGTGCGGCGGGAGAGCGAGGGCGGGGACGGCTGCATGAGGACTCCTTCGGCGGGGCGGGGCGGCGTGCGGGCCGCGTCAGTACCTCGCCATTTTGTATACCAGCGCCGAGCATGCAGGCAAGGGAATCAAGCCGGCGATGCAAAAGGCCAGGAGAGGTCGGCTGATCTTGCGGGCGGAAGCGCCTGTCTCAAGTCTTGGTATACAAAGGCTGGATTCCGGGGAGGAGTCAGTCGGTGCCGAAGAGGGAGCGCAGGGCGACGGTCCTGCTGTCCCGGACGTGCAGCAGCGTGCTCGCCGCCGCGGCCTCCGCGTCGCCGTTGGTGATGTGCCGGTACATCTCGGCGTGCTGGGCCCTCATGTGCGCGGGCTCCTCGCGCAGACCGAACAGCAGCCGGAGCTGCCAGCTCAGCTGTTCCATGGTCCGCGCGAGCAGCGGATTGCCCGACATGGCCACGACGCCCTCGTGGAACGCCGTGTGGGCGGCCACCTCGCGCGTCCCCTCGTCCTCCTCCGCCGCCGACTCGGCCTGGCGGAGCGTCGCCGCGAGGGCGTCCACCCCCTCCGCGTCGCCCGCGGCCACCGCCCGCGCCGCGAGCCGCGACGCCTGGACCGCGAGGGGTTCCCACACCTCGTACAGGTGCTCCACATCGGTGCGGTCGAGGCGGCGCACACGTACGCCGCTGTGCGGGAGCAGCTCGAGGAGCCCCTCGGTGACGAGTCCGCGCAGCGCCTCCCGCACCGGTACGCGGGACATGCTGAGCTCCTCGGCGACCTCCCGCTCCACGAGACGGGCGCCCTGGGCGTACCGCCGGTCGACGATGCGGCGCAGGACGGCCTCGCGCGCCTGCGCGCTGAGCGAGGCCGGTGCGGGTGCGCGCGAGCCGCCGTCCGTGCCGGTCGAACCGGTCCTGCTGCTGTCCGCCACGGTTTCCGTCCTCTTCCGTCCTGCGTGCCCCGGGCGAGGATATGCGCCGCGCCCCGGCGGGCGCGTGCCGACGACGGCTACGGCACCCGCGCCGTCCACTCCGCCGTGCCGAACTTCGTGCGTACGAGCTCTTCCGCCCGCGCCAGTTCCTCCGCGGTCACCGCGCCCCGGCCGAGACCGTGGCGCTTCCGGAAGGACTCGATCATGTGGTCGATGACGGCGGCGCGCGGGAGCCCCGTCTGCCGGCGCAGCGGGTCGACGCGCTTCTTGGCGCTCTTCGTCCCCTTGTCGGACATCTTCTCCCTGCCGATGCGCAGGACGTCGAGCATCTTGTCGACGTCGATGTCGTAGGACATCGTCACGTGGTGCAGTACGGCACCGGGCCCGCCATCCGGGCCCACCACGCGCTTCTGGGCCGCTCCCGCGATCTTGCCGACGTCGGTCGCGATGTCGTTGAGGGGCTGGTACCAGGCTTTGATGCCCATGTCGCCGAGCGCTTCGAGGACCCAGTCGTCGAGGTAGGCGTAGCTGTCGGCGAACGAGAGGCCGGAGACCAGGGACTGCGGCACGGCGAGCGAGTACGTGATGGTGCTGCTCGGCTCGGCGAACATGGCCCCGCCCCCGGAGATGCGGCGGACGACGGATACGCCGTGCCGCTCGGTGCCGGCGGGGTTGACCTCGTTGCGCAGGGACTGGAAGCTGCCGATGATCACGGCGGGGGAGTCCCACTCCCAGACCCGGAGGGTCGGCGGCCTGCGTCCCGCGGCGACCTCGGCGGTGATGACCTCGTCGAGTGCCATGTGCAGGGCCGGGGACTGCGGGGCGTCGTGGATGAGCTGCCAGTCGTAGTCGCTCCACTCGGTGGCCTGCGCGAGAGCCCGCCGCACCGCGACAGCCACGCCCTCCGCCGACAGTCCGAACATCACCGTCGACGGGGGCAGTGCCGCCTCGATCCGGGCGGCGAGCCCGGCGGTGTCGGTGTTCGCGGGCGCGCCCTCCAGCGCCGCGTCGATGGCGAGGATGGCCTCGTCGGGTTCGAGGAAGAAGTCACCGGCCACGCGCACCTGGCGCAGCGCCCCGCCCTCGACCTCCAGATCGACCACGACGAGCTTGCCGCCGGGGACCTTGTACTCACCGTGCACAGCCGTGCCTCCGCGTCCGCCCGATCCTTCTCTGCGAATCGGTTCCGACGGGACATAACCCCGTTCCGGTGCGGATTAATCCATACATTCCGCGGTGCGCACCGGGGCGCCGGTACGCGCCACGAGTTCGTCGAAGGAGACGCCCGGTGCCGTCTCGACGAGGGCGAAGCCCGCGGGGGTGATGTCGAGGACACCGAGATCGGTGATGACGCGGTGCACGCACGACGCGCCGGTCAGCGGGAGCGAGCAGGCGTCGACCAGTTTCGCCGAGCCGTCCTTGGCGGTGTGCTCCATGAGGACGACGACACGGCGCGCTCCGTGGACGAGGTCCATGGCGCCGCCCATGCCCTTGATCATCTTCCCGGGGACCGACCAGTTCGCGAGGTCACCGTGCCGGGACACCTGCATGGCACCCAGGACGGCGGTGTCGATGTGCCCTCCGCGGATCATGCCGAAGGAGAGGGCGGAGTCGAAGAAGCTGGCGCCCGGCACCACGGTGACCGTCTCCTTGCCCGCGTTGATCAGATCGGGATCGACCTCGTCGGCGGCGGGGTAGGGGCCCGTGCCCAGGATGCCGTTCTCCGAATGCAGCACGACGTGGACGCCGGGGGCGAGGTGACCGGGTATCAGCGTGGGCAGGCCGATGCCGAGGTTCACGTACGAACCGTCGGTGAGTTCGGCCGCCGCGCGGGCGGCCATCTGGCCGCGGGTCCAGCTCATGGGCGTACGGTCCTCTTCTCGATGCGCTTGTCGGCGGCCTGGTCGGGCGTCAGGAGCACCACGCGCTGGACGAAGATGCCCGGCAGGTGGATGTCGTCCGGGAGAAGCTCGCCCGGCTCGACCAGCTCCTCCACCTCGGCGATGGTGATCCGCCCGGCCATGGCGGCCAGGGGGTTGAAGTTGGCGGACGCCTTGCGGAAGACGAGGTTGCCGTGCCGGTCGCCGCGCCAGGCCCGTACGAGGGCGAAGTCCGTGGTGATGGCGTGCTCCAGCAGATGACCGCGCCCCGCGAAGGTGCGTGTCTCCTTCGCGGGAGAGGCGACCGCCGTGGCGCCGTCGGCCGCGTAACGCCAGGGCAGACCGCCCATGGCGACCTGGGTGCCGACGCCGGCCGGTGTGTAGAAGGCGGGGATGCCCGCACCGCCGGCCCGCAGCCGTTCGGCGAGCGTGCCCTGCGGTACGAGTTCCACTTCGAGTTCACCGGCGAGGTACTGGCGGGCGAACTCCTTGTTCTCGCCGACGTACGAGCCGGTCACCCGCGTGATGCGCCGGTCCGCCAGCAGCACGCCGAGACCGAGTCCGTCGGTACCGCAGTTGTTGGACACCACCCGCAGTCCGCCGGTGCCCTGCGCGTGCAGGGCGTCGATGAGGGTGGTGGGAACCCCGCTGAGACCGAACCCGCCGACGGCGAGGGAGGCCCCCTCGGGGATGTCGGCGACCGCTGCTGCCGCGCCGGGACTGACCTTGTTCATGGGGAGGGTTCCTCTCGGCTCACCGGTCGGCCGGTTGCAGGGCGTCGGAAAGGGACTTCACACCCCCGTGGGCGGTCAGGCCGCCGTCCACGGGGATCTCGGCTCCGGTGACGAAGGACGCCTCGTCGGAGAGGAGGAAGACCACGAGCGGACTCACCTCGTCCACGGATCCGGTGCGGCCGAGCGGGGTCTCGCGGATGTTCGACTCGCGGAAGACCGGTGCGGCCGAAGCCGTCATCTCCGTCTCGATGAAGCCCGGATGGATGGTGTTCACCCGGATTCCGCGCGGTCCGAGCTCCGTCGCGGCGGCCTTCGACAGACCGCGCAGCGCCCACTTGCTCGCGGTGTACGCGACCGGGTAGTGCCCGGTCAGGGCGGCGGAGGAGCCCACGTTGACGATCGAGGCGCCGGGCCGCATCAGGGGTGTCAGATGCTGGATGCCCAGGAGCGGGCCGGTGACGTTGACGGCGTGCACCCGCTCGAAGTCCTCCGGACGGACCTCGTCGAGACGTGCGCGCCAGGTGATACCGGCGTTGTTGACCAGCCCGTGGACCTGCCCCCACGACGTCCGGAGCTCCGCGGCCAGCGCGGCCCAGTCCGCGGGCGAGGTGACGTCCAGCAGCCGGCAGCCCTCGGCAGGCGTCACATCGGTGGCGACGACCTGAGCTCCTTCGCGGGCCAGGGCCGCTGCCTCGGCCGCACCCTGCCCGCGCGCGGCGCCGGTCACGACGACGACCTTGCCCCGCAGCCGGCCGCTGCCGGGCGCGGTCACGGCCGGTCCCGGGGGCGACGGCGGGCGGCGGGAACGGGTACGGGTTCGCTGCCCGCGACGACGGTGTTCGAGACGCTGCCGATCCCTTCGACGGTGAGGGTGACGGTGTCCCCGCACACGAGCGGCGGCGGTGTCCGTTCCCCGCGCCGGCCCCAGAGCTCGGCCAGGCAACCGCCGTTGCCGCAGGTGCCGGACCCGAGTACGTCACCGGGGACGACCCGGCTGCCCCGGGACGCGTAGGCGGTCATCTCCTCGAAGGTCCAGCTCATGTGGGACAGCAGGTCACTGCCGACCACCTCCCCGTTGACCTCGGCGGTCAGCGCGAGACGCAGGAAGCCCTCGGGATCCCGGTACGGCTCCAGTTCGTCGGCGGTCACCAGCCAGGGGCCGAGCGTCGATGCGGTGTCCTTGCCCTTGCAGGGGCCGAGACCCACCCGCATCTCCGCCGACTGGATGTCGCGGGCGGACCAGTCGTTGAAGACGGTGTACCCGATGATGTGGTCGCGTGCGCGCTCCGGGGAGAGGTCGCTGCCCTCGCGGCCGATGACCGCGGCGACCTCCAGTTCGAAGTCCAGCGCGGCCGAACCGGGCGGCACGGGGATGCCGTCGTGCGCTCCGTAGATCGCGTGGGGGTTGGTGAAGTAGAAGGTCGGTGCCGCGTACCACTGCTCGGGAACACCGGATTCGCCGCTGACGGACCGGCGTACCCCTTCCACGTGTTCCTCGAAGGTGACGAAGTCCCGGATGGCCGCCGGCCGCAGCGGCGGCAGGAGGCGTACCTCGGACACGTGCGGCCCGGCGGGGGCGTCGAGGGCGGCGTGTCCGACGTCCAGCAGGGACGGCAGGCCGTCACCGGAACGGATCAGATCGTCCAGGGAACGGTGGCCCGGAAGGGGATGGAGGGTGCCGTCGTCCTCGACGACGGCCGCACGGTGCTGACGGCGGTACTCGTAGGCGGCGAAGCGCATGAAGACTCCTGAACGGGACGGGGCCGGGGGACGCGGCCGGGCCCGCGGTCATCGGACCGCGTCCCCCGGGACTCCGGTGGAGGTCAGACGGGCGGGGCGACGAAGCAGCCGCGGTCGGGGTCGTTGAACGACTCCTTGGCGACGAGTTCGTTCATCGCGTTGGCGGTGCCCCACTGGTCGGTGACCTCGGGCCGGGAGAAGTCGTAGACGTGCGGGTGCCAGGTGTCCTCGTCGAGCTCTTCGAGTTCGGTGGTGTACTCGACGGTGTTGCCGTGCGGGTCGAGGAAGTACGTGAACGTGTTGTCGCCGGCCATGTGGCGGCCGGGTCCCCAGATCTTGCGGAACCCGGCGCGCATCACCCGGCCGGAGCCGCGCATGTACTCGTCGATGCCGCGCATCTCGAAGGAGACGTGGTGCAGGGCCGTGTGCGGGCCCTGGGCGATGGCCATGGAGTGGTGCTGGTTGCTGATCCGCATGAAGTGCATGACCTCGCCCATGTGCGGTGAGCTCAGGGTGTCGGACAGCGCGAATCCGAGGTGCCGCTCGTACCACTGCCTGGTGCGGTTCAGGTCGGGGGAGTTGAGGACGACGTGGGAGAGCTTGACCGGGATGGCCTCCTTCTCCTCGATCTTCCGGTGGCGGCGCACCTCCACGTCGGCGGAGACCTCGATGGTGCGCCCGTCGACGTCGAAGAAGCGGAAGCCGTAGCCGCCGCCCGGGGTGTCGACGCTGCCCGGCTGCGAGATCAGCTGCACGCCCCCGGCGAGGAGACGCTCCGCGAGGGTGTCCACGGCGGAGGCGTTCGCGGCTCCGTACGAGACGAGGTCGAGGCGCTTCTCCTCGGCCTTGCGCAGCCGTACGACGTACTGCTCGGGCGAACCCTCGGCGGCCAGGAAGGAGATCCCGGAGTCCTCGGAGACCTTGGTCAGGCCCCAGACGCCGGCGTAGAAGTCGAGTTGCTTGTCGTAGTCGGGCACGGCCAGGTCGACGTGCCGCAGGTGCGTGAGCAGGCGCATGATGTCAGTCCTTCCGGAGGAGTGCGGCGGCGTTGCCGCCTCGGACGGCGTGGAAGTCGGCGTCCGCGAGCCGGGCGGCCCGCAGTGCTCCGACCGGGTCCGCGCTGCCCATGTCGAAGGGGAAGTCGGAGCCGAGCAGGACCCGGTCCGCCCCGGCCGCCCGGACCAGTTCGCGCAGGACGGCCGGGTCGTGGACGAGCGAATCGAAGTACAGCCGCTTCAGATAGCTGCTGGGCAGATGGGCGCAGCCCGCGCCCGCGTCGGAGCGTGCGGTCCAGGCGTGGTCGCTGCGGCCGATGTGGGTGGGCAAGTAGCCCCCGCCGTGCGCGGCGACGATCGTCAGGCCGGGGTGCCGGTCGAGGACACCGGAGAAGATGAGGTGCGACAGCGCCACGGCGTTCTCGGTGGGCTGTCCCACGGTGTTGGACAGGTACCACTGGTCGAGGCGTTCGTCGAGCGTGCACCCGAAGGGATGCAGGAAGAGGAGCGCACCGGTCTCCTCGGCCCGGGACCAGAAGGGCTCGTACGCCGGGTCGGACAGCTCGCGCCCGGGCGCGTGACTGGAGATCTGGACGCCCGACAGCCCGCATTCCAGGGCGTGTTCGAGGGCTTCGACGGCGCGTGCGGGATGCTGGAGCGGGACGAGTCCCAGACCCTTCAGCCGGTCGGGCGCGGTGGCGCAGTGCGCGGCCGTCGCCTCGTTGGCCAGCCGGTACACCTTCTCCGCGGTCCGCTCGTCCGTCCAGTAGTGGTAGTGGGAGGGCGAGGGGCTGACCACCTGCACGTCCACGCCCTGCGTGTCCATGGCGGCCAGCCGGACGGCGGGGTCGGTCAGGCGCGCGATGCGTTCACCGATCATCGGCCCGTTCACGGCCATCGCCGCCGGGCCGTTGCGGCGGGCGTCCAGGGCCCGCGCCCCGGCCAGGCCCGGCAGGCCCCCGACCAGTTCGTCGATCTCGGGCAGCAGGACGTGCGCGTGCACGTCCACGGTGGGGGTGGTGGTCACGGCAGATCCTTGAGCATCGTCATGGTGCGGCCCATCAGGCCCGGTACGTCGGCGTCGCGGACACCGTCGAGCTGCCACTGCCCGATCTGTACGGACGCCTCGACGACGGCCCGTACGCGCGGGACACGCCGCTCGTAGTACGCCTGGAGCAGGGCGTCGTCCCAGGTGTCGGAGCCGGTCAGCAGCTCGGCCAGGACGACGGCGTCCTCCAGCGACATCGCCGCTCCCTGGGCGATCGTCGGAGGGCAGCAGTGCGCGGCGTCGCCCACCAGGACCACCCGGCCGCGATGCCAGGAGCCCTCCACCAGCATCCTGTCGAACCAGGTGTAGTTGACCTTCTCCGGATCGGAGATGTGCGCGGTGATCTCGCGCCAGAAGCCGCCGTACTCCTCGGTCAGCGCACGCATCTCGTCCGCGAAGGACTCGGGAGCGATCGTCGCCCGGTCCCGGTTGGCCTCGACGACGTACGCGTACAGGGTCGTGTCGCTCGTCGGGCAGTACCCGGCGATGTAGGCACGGCCCCCGTAGGTGAGGTCGGTGCGGACGACACCCGCGGGGCGCGGGGCGGCGACCCGCCAGATCGCCATGCCGGTCGGCTCGGGCTTCTCCTGGATACCGAGGGCGGCGCGGGTGGCCGAACCGACGCCGTCGGCGGCGATCACGAGGCCGTACCGGCCCGCGGTGCCGTCGCTGAACCGCACGGACACGCCGTCGGCGTCCTGCTCCAGCGATACGGCGGTGACACCGAGCCGTACCGCGGCACCGCTCGCCCGGACGGCGTCGATGAGGATCTGCTGGAGCCGGGGGCGCTGCATACCGACGGTGGCGGGCAGGTCGTCACCGCCGCTGCGGATGTCGCGCTGCTCATGGACGACGGTGCCGTCCGGGGCGGTGATGCCGACCGAGCCGAAGCCGAAGCCGGACTCCCGCACCGCGTCCCACACGCCCAGCGTGCGCAGGACGCGCAGGGCGTTGCCCTGGAGCGTGATGCCGGACCCTGCGGTGGCATTCCAGTCGCCCTTGGCCTCGATCAGGTCCACGGCGATGCCGGCCCTACGCAGCTGGATCGTGACGGCGTTGCCTGCGGCGCCGCCGCCGATCACCAGGACGTTTCTGAGACTGGTCACGAGGAACTCCCTTGTTCCGCTGATTACTTGACGGCGATCGGGTTGACCGGGGAACCGACGGCCCCCGTGATGGGCAGCGGCGCGGCGGTCAGCCAGAAGGCGTACGCACCGTCGGCCGCGCAGTCGGAGGCCAGCGCGTCGAGGTCCCACATCTCGCCGATGAGCAGGCCCATGTTGGGGATGGCGACCTGGTGCAGCGGCTGGAAGGCGTGGTCGAACTCGTTGGGCCGGACCTCGAAACCCCAGGTGTCGGTGGCGATCGCGGCGATCTCGCGCGCGTGCATCCAGCCGGCGGTGGTGAACGACAGGCCGGGCGCCGGGCCTCCGGCGTACTCGCCCCAGCCCTCGCGGCGGGCCCGCGCGAGCCGTCCGGTGCGTACGAGGACGATGTCGCCGCGCCCGACGGTCACACCGTGGGCCTCGGCCGTGGCGGTCAGGTGCTCTTCGGTGATGGCGAATCCGTCGGCCAGTTCGCCCTCGGTGCCGATGACGCCGCCGACGTCGAGCAGGACTCCGCGTCCGGCGACGTACGGGGCCATGTGCTCGATGCCGGTGACCTGGTCGCCCTCGGAGGTGACGGTCGTCGCGGCGTCGCGTCCGTTCCACGCCTTGCCGTGGTCGAAGATGTGGCCGAGGCCGTCCCACTGGGTCGAGCACTGCAACGGCATGGCGATCACGTCGTCCGCGCCGCCGAGGCCGTGGGGGAATCCCTGGAGGCCGAGTGCCGCGTCCGTGCCGGTGTCCAGCATGGTGTGCACCGGGTTGGTGCGCCGGCGCCAGCCCTTCTGCGGACCGTTCATGTCGAAGCTCTGGGCCAGCGAGAAGCTGACGCCCCGCCGCACCAGCGCGGCGGCCTCACGCCGCGTCCGCTCGTCGAGGAAGTTCAGCGTGCCGAGCACGTCGTCCTCGCCCCAGCGCCCCCAGTTCGAGTACAGCTCCGCCGCCCGCGCGATCGCACCCTCGGGGTCGGTGCGGTCCGGGGTCACGGCGTCTCCGCGACGCAGCGGTTGCGCTGGGCGCCGAGGCCGGTGATGGACGCGTCCATCACGTCGCCGTCGCGCAGCAGCCGTCCCCAGTGCATGCCGTTGCCGGCCGGGGAGCCCGTCAGGACCAGGTCACCGGGGAGGAGGCGCGCGGTCTGCGAGATGTACGAGACCAGGCGGGCCACCGAGAAGATCATGTCCGAGGTCGACTCGTCCTGCTTGGCCTCGCCGTTGAGTTCGAGGAGGATCCGCAGGTCGCCGGTGTCGCCGACGGAGGCGGTGGGGACGATCCACGGGCCGAGCGGGGTGAATCCCGGCGCGTTCTTCGACCGCAGCCAGTCGGTGCCGATCTGCGGCATGTCACGGCGGAAGACCGTGGCGCGGTCGGTCAGGTCGTTGGCGATCGTGTACCCGGCGACGTGGTCCAGCGCCTCCTCGGCCGTCACCCGGTACGCGGGCCTGGCGATCACCGCCGCGAGTTCGAGTTCCCAGTCCGGCTTCGCGGCCCACGCGGGCAGTACGACGTCGTCGTAGGGTCCGGTGATCGCGCTCGGCAGGCCGATGAACACGTACGGCAGGTCCTCGGCCGCCCGCCGGTCCATGATCTCCGCCGCCTCGGCCCTGGCCTCCTCGTCGCTGCGCCCGTCGGACGTGTCGCGGTGGGCGACGTGCAGGTCGATGACGTGCTGGCGGTAGTTGGCCCCCGACTGGAACACCTGGCGCGGCTCGACGGGTGCGTGGACCCGGAACTCCGCCAGGGGCCGCAGGTCGGCCGTCCCGTCGGCGGCCAGCTCGTGCAGCCGGGGCAGCACGTCGTCCCAGCGCTCCAGCAGCCCGCGCAGGTCCGGTACCGGATCGCCGAGCGCGGCGCGCAGGTCCAGCGCCCGGCCGTCGGGCGTGATCAGGGCGGGGAAAGCGGGGCCGTCGGGGGCCGACAGCGTGCCGAGCGCGAAAGGCCCCGTGAACAGGGCCGATACGGATGCGGGTTTCACGGACATGTCCTCCTGATTGCGGTGTGACTAATCTGGACCTCCGCCACCTGATCAGGGAAATCGATTGTGTGGATGCATGTCATCCATCCGGGTTATGGTGCGAGCCGCACGACCGAAGGAAGCCGCGCATGAACCTGGCCCGCCTCGACCTCAACCTCGTCGTCGCACTCCGCGCCCTGCTGGAGGAGCGCAACGTCACCCGCGCCGGGCAGCGCCTGGACCTGAGCCAGCCCGCCATGAGCGCCTCGCTCGCCCGGCTGCGCCGCCACTTCGGCGACGACCTGCTCGCCCGGGTCGGCGGCCACTACGAGCTCACCGCCCTGGGGCAGGTCCTGCTCGACCGCACGTCCAACGCCTGTGACCTGCTGGAGCGCCTGTTCAGCAGCCAGGCGGACTTCGACCCGGCCACCGAGAGCCGCGAGTTCAGGCTCCTCGCCTCCGACTACGCGGTCGCCGTCTTCGGTGCGGAACTGGCCCGTGTCGTGCACGAGGAGGCCCCCGGCATCCGGCTCCGTTTCACCCACACCCCGGACACCGTCGTCGAGGACACCGCCACGCTGCTCAGCACGGCGGACGGACTGCTGATGCCGCACGGGGTGATCAGTGGCATGCCGGCCGTGGAGCTCTATCAGGACGAGTGGGTCTTCCTGGTCGCCGACGACCACCCGGAGGTCGGTGACCGGCTCACCCGGGAGGATCTGGCCCGGCTGCCGTGGGTGACGTACCAGCGCACCTACGACGCCCCCGCCGTACGCCAGTTGGGCATGCTCGGGATCGAGCCGCGGGTCGAGGTCTCCGTGGACAGCTTCCAGCTGCTGCCGCATCTGGTGGCCGGCACCCGCCGTATCGCCCTCATGCAGCAGCGCCTGGCGGAGATGCTGCTCGGGGTCTTCCCCGTCCGTGTCGTGCGCCCGCCGTACGAGGCGGTTCCGCTGCGCCAGGCGATGTGGTGGCACCCCGTCCACACCTACGACGCCTCGCACATCTGGCTCCGCGAGACGGCGGTCCGGGTCGGCGCGGGCCTTGCCCGGGACGAGGACGCGCCGGGCACCTGAGCCGCTTCCGCACAGGCCGGTCCGTGCGGGCACACCGCGCGGACCGGCCCTGGTTCACCGCGTCACCTGTGGGAGCGTGACATCGGCTCAGCCGTGGACGGTGATGTATCCGTTGCCGTCGCGGTCGTTCGCGGACTTGGTGTAGGCGTGCACGTCGGAGCGGCTCCCGGACGGCTTGTAGAGGTAGATCGTGTCCTTGTCGTTGTTCCACAGGAAGTTGCAGTTGTCGCGGTAGACCACGTTGTTGGCGTCGGAGTCGGTGCCGTTCCCGCCGCGCAGCTTGATGTAGTCGCCGGGCTGGAGGTAGTGGTTGGCGGTAAAGGCGAACCTGTTGCCGGCGGCGTCCTTGACGACGTACCCCCGGAGGTTGATCGTCGCCGACGACGAGTAGTTCTTGAGCGTCAGGTACTCCGCGGCGGTGTTGCCGGAGGAGCAGCTGTTGGAGTCGCGGCCCGGCGCGTCGTACTGGATCGCGTAGACCTTCAGGGCCGAGGTGTACTCGGCGGCCTGGGCCGGGGTGGCGGCGAGCGTGGCCAGGATGCCGGTGGATATGGCAGTGGCGACGACGAGGTGCTTGCGCACGTGAGGTTCCCCCTCATTGGTGCTGATGAGGGCCGAAGCCTACAGAATTGCTCAAGTCCGTATATGTGAAAGGACGTACGCCGATGCGACGGGCCGGTGACGACGACTCGCGCGACGGGAAAAGGGACACGGCCCGCCGCCGGTGACGGGCCTACCATCTGCTGCTATGAGCGATTCGGACGGTGTTCTCGACTGGCTGCAGAACTGGTACGCACAACAGTGCGACGACGACTGGGAGCACGAGTGGGGCGTGCGGATCGCCACGCTCGACAACCCCGGCTGGACCGTCGAGATCGATCTGGAGGAGACGGACCTGGCGGGACGCGAGTACCCCCGCGCGGACGTCACGCGCGGCACCAACGACTGGGTGTGGGTGTGGGCGGCCGAGGACACCTTCCACGCCGCGTGCGGTCCCGGCAACCTCGTCGAGGCTCTCGCCCTGTTCCGTGCCTGGGCGACCACGCCCGCTCCCTGAGCGGGCGTGACCGGGCGGCCCCTGGGCCGCCCGATCGGCCGGCCAGGGGTTCTCGATCCAAACGAACTAGCGGAGCTCGCCCTCCAGCATCGCCATCGTGAACTCGTCGTACCACCGGCCGTCGCGGCGGAAGCTCTGGCGCAGCCGGCCCTCCTCGACGAAGCCCACCTTGCGGTAGATGTGGTGGGCGGCGTGGTTCTCGGTGACGACGGTCAGCGCGATCCGGTGCAGCCGCATCTTGTCGAAGCCGTACCGGCAGACCGTCCGCAGCGCGTCGGTCGCGTAACCCCGGCCCCAGGACTCCTTCTCGCCGAGGTAGATGTCGAGCTCGGCGCCACCGGTCTCCGGCTCGACGTCGCGCAGCCGCACCAGGCCGACGAGCTGTCCGCCGTCGAGCACCTCGATGCCGAGGAGCAGGTCGTCGTACGCGTTACGGGGCCGCTCCTCCAGCCACTTCTCGGTCAGGCCGGGCTGCTGCGGGTAGCCGTCGCCCATCCAGCGCATGACCTCGGGGTCGTGGTTCCACCGCCACAGGGCCTCCGCGTCCGGCGGTCCCATCGCCCGCAGCTTCACCAGTTCTCCGAGCACCATGTCCGGCAGCCTCCGCGTCTTCATGATCGGTTTCGGTCGGGTAGTCCTAACACGGGGCCGAGGGCGGCCTCAAGCGAATTGGCGGGCACGCGAGGCCCGCCGCCCCGGCCGTCGCGGGGCCCTGGGCCGTCCGTCCGCACGGCCCCTCCCGCCCGTTATCCGATCGTCAGCAAAATTCCTGTCCGGTATGTGAGCAACCCTCTTGCACTGCGGACTGTATGCGAAATACGGTCTGCGATATTCCTTGATCACCCCCTGGCGGGAGGTAGGCCCTCGTGCGCCGAAAAGCGGTTGCCCTGGTGGCGGTTGCATTGGTGTCCCTCACCTCGGGCTGCGCGTCGCTGCAGTCCTCGGCGACCGAGGTCGGAGGTGTGCGGAAATCCGATGAACGGCCCGTACGTGACGGCGGGACGCTCACCGTTGCTCTCAACTCCGACCCCGACAAACTCGACCCGACGCTCGCCCAGACCCTGGTGGGCCGCACGGTCTTCGCGGGCATGTGCGAGAAGCTGTACGACATCGACGAGGACGGCACCGTCGTGCCGCAGCTCGCCGCCGCGCTCCCCACGACCTCGGCCGACGGCCTCACGGTCACGGTGCGGATCCGTGAAGGGCTGACCTTCAGCGACGGGACCGCCCTGGACGCGCGGGCGGTCGTCACCTCGCTCCTGCGCCACCGCGACCTGCCCGGGTCCGCGCGCGGCACCGAGCTGGCCCCGGTCGGCAAGGCCGAGGCCACCGGCCCGTACACCGTGCGGCTGGAACTCGACCATCCCTACGTACCGCTCACCGGCGTGCTCGCCGACCGGGCCGGGATGGTGATGTCCCCTGCCGCACTCAAGAAGTACGGGAAGAACTTCACCAACCACCCCTCCTGCGTCGGCCCCTTCAGGTTCGTCGAGCGGGTCGGCGGCGACCGGATCGTCCTGGAGAAGGACCCCCACTACTACGACGCCGACAAGGTGCACCTCGACGGAGTCGTCTACAAGCCCATCCCCGACGGCAACGTCCGCCTCGCCAACCTGCGCTCGGGCGACCTCCAGGTCGGCGACCAGATGGGCCCCGTCGACGTACGCAGCGCCCTCACCGAACCGGGGCTCCAGCTCTTCAACTCGCCCTCGCTCGGCTACCAGGGCATCGGCGTCAACGTCGGCAACGTGAAGGGCCTCGGGCAGCCCCCCGGGAAGATCGACACCCCGCTCGGCCGGGACGTCAGGGTCCGGGAGGCGTTCGAGCTCGCCATCGACCGCGACCTGATCAACAAGGTCGTCTTCCAGGGCATGTACGAACCGGCCTGCGGCCCGATCTCGCCGCAGTCCGCCATCGCCCCCGGCGTGCAGCCGCAGGACTGCCCCGAACGCGATGTCGCCCGGGCGAAGAAGCTCCTGAAGGAGGCCGGGGTGAAGACCCCCGTGAAGATCGAGCTGAAGACCTCCACCACCCCGGAACAGGGGCGCGTCGGCCAGGTCCTCCAGGCCATGGTCAAGGAGGCCGGCTTCGAACTCTCGCTGCGCCCCACCGAGTACGCCACCATGCTCGCCGAGACGGACGCCGGTCACTACGACGTCTTCACCAGCGGCTGGTCCGGCCGCCTGGACCCCGACGGCAACGTCTCCAACTTCCTCAAGACGGCGGGCGCGATGAACGCCTACGGCCTCGGCGACCCCGAGATCGACAAGCTGATCGCCGAGGGCCGCACCGTGGCCGACCCGGCCCGGCGCACCGACATCTACGACGAACTGACCCGACGGGTCCAGGACGCCCACGCCATGATCTACCTCTACCGGCAGAAGAACTACGTCGTCGCCACCAAGGACGTCGCGGGCATCCGCGTCTACGGCGACGGACTGGTCCGGGTCACGACTGCGGGGTACACCCGATGACGAAGTACCTGCTGACGCGGCTGCGTCAGTCCCTCATCACGCTCTTCCTCGTCAGCATCGTGGTCTTCGCCGGAATCCGGGCCCTGCCCGGCGACCCGGCGCTCGCCCTCGCCGGTGAGGAACGCAGCCCCGAGGCGCTCGCCGCGATCCGCGAGAGCTACGGACTGAACGACAACATCGTCGTCCAGTACGGACGGTTCATCGGCCACGCCCTCACCGGCGACCTCGGCACCTCGTCGCGTACCGGGCTCCCGGTCGCCGACGCCATCGGCCAGGCCCTGCCCGTCACCCTGGAACTGGCCGCGCTCTCCCTCCTCCTCGCGGTCGTCGTCGGCATCGGCGCCGGTGTCGTCGCCGCCGTACGGCGCGGCAGGCCGGAGGAGTGGCTCGCCAACGCCATCGCGCTGATCGGCCTGTCCATCCCGACCTTCTGGCTCGGTATCGTCCTGGTCCTCGGATTCGCCATCGCCGTCCCGGTGTTCGCCGCCTCCGGTTACGTCCCCTTCGGTACCGACCCGGTCGACAACCTGCGCCGCATGGTGCTCCCCGCGATCGTGCTCGGTTCCGGACTGGCCGCCGTCGTGATGCGCCAGACCCGGGCCGCGATGCTCGACTCGCTCTCCGCCGACTACGTCCGTACGGCACGCGCCAAGGGCCTGTCGCGGCGGTCGGTCATCGGCGGGCACGCGCTGCGCAACTCGCTCGTCACCGTCGTGACCGTCCTCGGTCTCCAGCTCGGCCACCTGATCTCGGGCGCCGTCGTCACCGAGCAGATCTTCGTCCTGCCCGGCTTCGGCAAGCTCACGATCGACGCCGTCTTCACCCGTGACTACGCCACGCTCCAGGCCGTGGTGCTCTGCACCTCCGCCGCGTACATCCTCATCAATCTGCTGGTCGACGTGGTCTATTCGGTCATCGACCCGCGCATCCGGCTCGGAGGTGCCCGGTGACCACAGCGACCACATCCCTCCCCACCAAGCCCGCAGCCGCCCCGCGGCGCAAGGGTGGCGGCAAGCTCCGCGCCCTGCGCAGGAACCGGCTCGCCCTCACCGGCGGGATCATCGCCACCGTCTTCGTCGTCGTGGCCCTGTTCGCCCCGCTCATCGCACCGTACGACCCCGCGCAGCCGAACTTCGGGAACGTCCTGGCGGAACCGGACTGGTCCCACTGGCTCGGCACCGACGACCTCGGCCGCGACCAGCTCTCCCGCATCGTGTACGGGGCGCGGGCCTCCATGCAGGTCGGCCTCGTCGCCGTCGTCCTGGCCTTCCTCGTCGGCGTACCACTGGGGCTGCTCGGCGGGTACTACGGCAAGTTCGCCGACAGCGCCGTCTCGCGCCTCACGGACACGATGCTGGCCTTCCCCTTCCTGGTGCTCGCCGTCGGACTCGCCGCGATCCTCGGCCCGTCCCTCACCAACGCGACCATCGCCATCGGCATCTCGCAGATCCCCGCCGTCATCCGCATCACCCGGGCCGAGACCCTGCGGCTGCGGCACGCCGACTACGTCGTGGCGGCCATCGCCAACGGCGGCGGCGACGGCACCCTGCTCTTCCGGCACATCCTGCCCAACGCCACCTCCGCGCTGACCGTCCAGGCGACGGTGGGCATCCCCGCCGCCATCATCGGCGAGGCGCTCCTCAGCTTCCTCGGCCTCGGCGTCCAGCCGCCCGACCCCTCGCTCGGCGTGATGCTCTCCGGAGCCCAGTCCTTCCTGGCCCCCGCACCCTGGATGGCCGTCTTCCCCGGCCTGGCGATCGTCGCGGCGACGCTGGCCTTCAACCTGCTCGGCGACGGACTGCGTGACGTCCTCGACCCCCGCGGAGGCACCCGATGACCGAGACCCTCCCCGACCCCGTACGGGACCCGGTGCACGCACCCGTCCTGAGCGTGCGCGACCTGTCGGTGTCCTTCCGCTCCGACGCCCGCACCGTGCACGCCGTCGACGGCGTCTCCTTCGACCTGGCTCGCGGCGAAGTGCTCGCCGTGGTGGGGGAGTCGGGCTGCGGCAAGTCCGTCACCTCGATGGCCGTCATGGGGCTGCTCCCGCCGACGGCCCGCGTCGGCGGCTCCATCCGGCTCGGTGAGCGCGAACTCGTCGGCGCGTCCGAGAAGGAACTCCAGAAGGTCCGCGGCAAGGACATCGCGATGATCTTCCAGGAGCCGATGACCTCGCTGAACCCGGTCCTCACCATCGGCCGGCAGATCGGCGAAGTGCTCCGCAGGCACCAGGGCCTCAGCAGGAAGGAGGCCAGGGCACGCGCCGTGGAACTCCTCGAACTCGTCGGCATACCGGCCCCCGCGCGCCGCATCGAGGAGTACCCGCACCAGCTCTCCGGCGGCATGCGCCAGCGCGTGATGATCGCCATCGCCGTGGCCTGCGACCCCGCCGTCCTGATCGCCGACGAACCCACGACGGCACTCGACGTGACGGTGCAGGCCGGCATCCTCGAAGTGCTCCAGGCGCTGCGCGAACGGCTCGGCACCGCCATCGTCCTGGTCACCCACGACCTCGGCGTGGTGGCCGACACCGCCGACCGGGTGCTCGTGATGTACGCGGGCCGCCCCGTCGAACAGGCCCCCGTCCACGACGTGTTCGCCACCGGCCGGCATCCGTACACCCGCGGCCTGCTCGGCGCGGTCCTGCGCCCCGGAGGCGAGGGGAAACGGCGCCTGCCCGAGATCCCCGGCCTGGTGCCGAGCCTCGACAGCCAGCCCGACGCCTGCACCTTCGCCCCGCGCTGCGCCCGCGCCGACGACACCTGCACGGGCAGCCGGCCGGGATTCACGTCCGTCGACCCGCGGACGGGCACCGGCGCCTCGCACCGGGCCGCCTGCTGGCACCCGTACGGAGCGGACGAAGCCGCCCCCGCGCGACCCGACCAGGAGGCCGGAAAGTGACCACCGCACAGACTGTCCCCGCACCGCGCGAGAGCGGTGAAAGCCCGGACCAGCTGCCCCCGGTCCTCGAGATCACCTCCATGGAACGGCACTTCGCGGCCTCCGGCGGTGCCTCGGTGCGGGCCGTCGACGGCGTCTCGATCACCGTCGGGCGCGGCGAGGTCGTCGGACTCGTCGGCGAGTCAGGCAGCGGCAAGACGACCGTCGGCCGCTGCGCCGTCCGCCTCGACGAACCCACCGGCGGCATCGTCCGCATCAACGGCACCGACGTCACGCACCTCTCCCGCCGGGCCCTGCGCCCCCTGCGCAAGGACTTCCACCTGGTCTTCCAGGACCCGTCGTCCTCCCTCGACCCGCGCATGACCGTCGGGCAGATCATCGCCGAGCCCATCCGGCTCAACCGGCAGGCCCGCGGCGAGGAGGTACGGGCCCGGGTCGAGAAGCTCCTCGGCCAGGTCGGGCTGCGCCCCGAGCACGCCGACCGGCACCCGCACGAACTCTCGGGCGGGCAGCGCCAGCGCATCTCCATCGCCCGCGCGCTCTCCTGCGACCCCGACCTCGTCGTCGCCGACGAACCGACCTCGGCGCTCGACGTCTCCGTCCAGGCAGCCGTTCTCAACCTCCTCGCCGACCTCCAGCGGGACCGCGGCTTCGGCTGCCTGTTCATCACCCACGACCTGGCCGCCGTCGAGTTCCTCGCCGACCGGATCGCCGTGATGTACCTGGGCCGGATCGTCGAACAGGCCCCGACGGCAGAGCTGTTCGCGTCGCCCAAGCACCCGTACACCCAGGCCCTGCTCTCCGCCGCACCCGTCCCCGACCCGGTCGAGCAGCGGTCCCGCCGGCGGATCGTGCTGCACGGCGAACTGCCCAGCCCCCTCGACCCGCCTCCCGGCTGCCACTTCCAGACCCGCTGCCCGCTCGCCACCGACCGCTGCCGCACCGAGGCCCCCGCCCTGCGCGTGATCCCCGGCGGACGGCAGGTCTCCTGCCACCTCGTGGCGGACGACGGCACTGCCCCCGACGCGGCCGGCTGACCCCGCGCCTACGATCCGCACAGACCGCCAGAACCCCGTACGCCCTCGCGTACGCCGCACCTAGGAGCCGTATCCGTGTTCACCACCCGGCCGACCCTCCAGGGCACCTTCGGCATGGTGTCCTCCACCCACTGGCTCGCCTCGCAGTCCGCGATGGCCGTCCTGGAGGACGGCGGAAACGCCTTCGACGCGGCCGTCGCGGCCGGATTCGTCCTGCACGTCGTCGAACCGCACCTCAACGGGCCGGCCGGCGAGGTCCCGATGATCCTGGCGCCGAAGGACGGCGACGTACAGGTGCTCTGCGGCCAGGGCCCCGCCCCGGCGGGCGCCACCGTCGCCCACTACCGCTCCCTGGGCCTCGACCTCGTTCCCGGCACGGGCCCGCTCGCCGCCGCCGTCCCCGGCGCCTTCGACGCCTGGATGCTGCTGCTGCGCGACCACGGCACCAAGACCGTCGAGCAGGTCCTGCGGTACGCGATCGGTTACGCGGAGGACGGCCACGCACCCGTCGAGCGGGTCGGCCAGACCGTCGAGACCGTGCGCGAACTCTTCGAGACCGAATGGCCGTCCTCCGCCGAGGTCTACCTCCCCGGCGGCGCGTCGCCCCGGCCCGGCGAGCTGTTCCGCAACCCGGCCCTCGCGGCCACCTGGCGCCGCCTCGTCGCCGAGGCCCGCGAGGCGGGCGGCGAGGACCGCGTCGCGCAGATCGACGCCGCCCGGAAGATCTGGAGCGAGGGCTTCATCGCCGAGGCCCTGGTCCGCCAGGCGGCCGTCCCCACCATGGACACCAGCGGCAAGCACCACACCGGCACCCTGACGGCCGCCGACCTGGCCGGCTGGTCCGCCTCGTACGAGGCCCCCGCCACGTACGACTGGAACGGCTGGACGCTCGCCAAGGCGGGCGGCTGGAGCCAGGGCCCCGCCTTCCTCCAGCAGCTCGCCCTGCTCCCCGCCGAGCTGCCCGCGTACGGCTCCGCGGACTACGTGCACCTGCTCATCGAGGGCTGCAAGCTCGCCATGGCCGACCGCGAGGCGTGGTACGGCGACGCCGCCGACGTCCCGCTGGACACCCTGCTCTCCGAGCCGTACAACGCCGCGCGCCGCGCACTGGTCGGCGCGGAGGCGTCGCACGAGCTGCGCCCCGGCAGCCCCGACGGCCGCACCCCCGTCCTCAGCGAGCACGCCCACGCCGTCGCCTCCGGCGCGTCCGGCTTCGACGCCATGGGCATCCCGGCGGCCGGGGCCGGCGAGCCGACCGTCGCCAAGGACGGTGCGACCCGCGGCGACACCTGCCACGTCGACGTCGTCGACCGCTGGGGCAACATGGTCTCCGCCACCCCCAGCGGCGGCTGGCTCCAGTCCAACCCGGTCGTGCCCGAACTGGGCTTCCCGCTCGGCACCCGCCTCCAGATGGCCTGGCTCGACGAGGGCCTGCCGAACTCCCTGACCCCGGGCCGGCGCCCCCGCACGACCCTCACACCGTCCCTCGCCCTGCGCGACGGTGTGCCCGTCATGGCGTTCGGCACGCCCGGCGGCGACCAGCAGGACCAGTGGCAGGTGCACTTCTTCCTCGCCGTCGCGCTGCGCGCCGAGGTCCGCGGCGGCCTCGACCTCCAGGGCGCCGTCGACGCCCCGAACTGGCACAACGACAGCTTCCCCGGGTCCTTCTTCCCGCGCGGCATGCGCCCCGGCAGCGTGACCGTCGAGGAGGGCATGGACCCGGAGGTCGTCGCCGCCCTGCGTCGCCGGGGCCACGACGTGACGGTCGGCGACCCCTGGTCGGAGGGCCGGCTGTGCGCCGTCGCCCGCGACCCGCGGACCGGCTTGCTGTCCGCCGCGGCCAATCCGCGCGGCATGCAGGGGTACGCGGTCGGCCGCTGACCGCCCGCCCGACGCGCCCCCGGCGGACCGTGCTTAGCTGGAGTCATGATCGATGACTTTCTCGCCGAGAACGCCGGGGACGCCGGGCACCTGAGCCAGGTCGAAGCGGCGGTCCGCGCAGCCGCAGCCGCCGAGATCATGCCGCGCTACCAGCAGCTCGCCTCCCACGAGATCATCGAGAAGAGCGGCCCGCACGACCTGGTCACGACCGCCGACCGGCTCGCCGAGGCGCACCTGACGGCCTCCCTGACCCGGCTGCTGCCCGGCTCGGTGGTCGTCGGCGAGGAAGCCGTCCACGCGGACCCCCGGGTGTACGACGCCCTGGGCGGCGAGGCGCCCGTCTGGATCGTCGACCCGGTCGACGGAACCCGCCAGTTCGTCCACGGCGAACCCGGCTTCTGCACCCTGGTGGCCCTCGCCCACCACGGCGAGGTCCTCGCCTCCTGGACGTACGCCGCCGCCCTGGGCGAGATGGCGATCGCGGTACGCGGCCGGGGCGCCACCCTCAACGGCAGGCCGCTCCACGCGGGCTCGCCCGCGCCCGGCGCCGTCCTGAAGGTGGCGATGTCCCACCCGGACTACACCTCCGACGCCCAGAAGCGCGCCCTGCTGGGCCTGCGCACCGAAGGCATCGACGCCCGCCCCTGCGGGTCCGCCGGACTCGAGTACCTCGCCGTCGCCTGCGGTGCCCAGGACGCGGTGGCGTTCAACTGGGAGTTCGCCTGGGACCACGCGGCGGGTCTGCTCCTGGTCACCGAGGCGGGCGGCACGCAGTCCACGCTCTCCGGCGCGACCTTCCGCATCGCCGGCGGCAACGACCTGCCCTTCACGGCCGCCCGGGACGAAACCACGAAGGACCGCGTCCTGGACGCGCTGCGTACCGGGGCCTGACCTGCTTCCCCGCACGCGCGGGGCTGCGGGACGGCCACCCCCGCCCACGCCTTCGGCGGCCCCGAATATCCTGGGTGTCCTGGCCGCCGGCTGACAAGGAGTCCCAAGGTGCCGTCGATGCTCGATGCAGTCGTCGTGGGGGCGGGGCCCAACGGACTGACCGCCGCAGTCGAGTTGGCCCGCCGGGGCTTCTCGGTGGAGGTGTTCGAGGCCGCGGACACCATCGGTGGCGGGGCCCGTACCGAAGAGCTCACCCTCCCCGGATTCCGCCACGACCCGTGTTCGGCCGTGCACCCGCTCGGCATCGGGTCACCGGCGTTCAGGGGCATGCCGCTGGACCGCCACGGGCTGGAGTGGCTCCAGCCCGAACTGTCGCTCGCCCATCCCTTCCCCGACGGATCCGCCGCCGTGCTCACCCAGTCGGTGGGGGAGAGCGCGATGTCGCTCGGCGCGCGGGACGCGGGCGCCTACCGCCGGCTCGTCACGCCCCACCTCGGGCACTGGGACACCCTGGCCGCCGACTTCCTGCGCACCCCGTGGGACGGGCTGCCGCGCGACCCGTACCGCCTCGCGCGCTTCGGGATGGTCGGCCTCCAGCCGGCCACCTGGATCTCCCGGCGCTTCCGCGACCCCAAGGCACGGGGTCTCCTCGCCGGGCTCGCCGCCCACGCCATAGCTCCCACCAGCGGATTCGCCACCGGCGCCATCGCCCTCGTGTTCGCGCTGGCCGCCCACGAGCACGGCTGGCCGGTACCGCGCGGCGGCTCCCAGGCGATCTCCGACGCCCTCGCCTCGTATCTGCGCGAACTGGGCGGCAGCATCCGCACCGGCACCGAGGTCAAGCGCCTGGACGAGCTGCCGCCCGCCCGCGCGTACATCTTCGACACCTCGCCGACCGCCCTCGCGCGGATCGCCGGGCTGGGGAACGCCTACCGCGGCTACCGGTACGGAGCCTCCACCTTCAAGATCGACTACGCACTGTCGGAACCCGTCCCGTGGACGGCGAAGGAGGCCCGGCGGGCCGGTACCGTCCACATCGGGCCGACCGAGGGCGAGATCGACAGTGCGCTGCGCGCGGCCGTCGACGGCCGTGATCCCAGCGTCCCGTTCCTGATCACCGCTCAGCCGACGCTCGCCGACCCCTCCCGGGCACCCGAGGGCCGGCACGTCTTCTGGGTGTACGGGCACGTCCCGGCGGGCTGGACGGGCGACGCGACCGAGGTCATCGAGCGGCAGCTGGAACGCTTCGCGCCCGGCTTCCGCGACGTGGTCCTCGCCCGCGCCGTGGCGGGACCGCCCGAACTCGCCGCCCGCAACGCCAACTACGTCGGCGGTGACATCGCCTGCGGCGCCTTCGCCGGTCTCCAGACGCTCATCCGTCCCAAGCTGGCCCGGGTGCCGTACGCCACCGCGCACCCGGCGGTCTTCCTCTGCTCCTCGGCCACGCCCCCCGGACCGGGGGTGCACGGGATGTCCGGCCATCACGCGGCGAAGGCGGTCTGGCGGCGTCTGCGGGCCGCCTGAGCCCCGGCTCAGGCCAGCTCCGTCCCGGGCTCGACCGACGTGTAGGTGACCGCCCCTCCGCCGTTGTTGTCGGACGTCCCGAAGCCGCCGGCGCAGGCGTCGATCGCGGTCCGCAGGTCGCTCACGGTCCGCTGGGCGCCGCCGTCCCCGTACGAGGCGAGATTGACCGTCACGACAAGGCCCGGTGCGGCGGGGGAGGTGAAGCCGCGGCTCACCCACGTGGGGAGGGACGGAGCCAGGGAAAGCGGACGGCCGGGACCCCGCTGGGGGGCAGGCCCCGGCCATCCACTTGTCCAGCGTCCGGGGCCGCCCGAACGTCACACCCGCCCCCGGGAGACGGCTCGGAGCAGCCCGACGGCGGGGCTTGTCCCGCCCGTACGGCACCATGGGGCCGACGGGCGGGCGCCGGAACGGGGGAGAGAGCGTGACGGGTGCGGGTTCGGACCGAGTGTCCGGTGGTCATTGGTCCGCCGGTTTCCGCAGAGGGGCACTGTGCGGAATTCCCACGTCGGTGGCGGGTGTGCTCCTCATCGGGGCCATGTGGAATTCCTGCGACGTGGGAGTCAACTCCCCGGCGAACTCCATGGTCCTGATCCTCCTGCTGCCCGTCGTCTGGGTGCTGACAGCGGCGCTCTGGACGGTCGTCCACGGAGCCGCGGGCCGGTTCGGGCGCAAGGCCGCCGTGATCGGCGCCGTCGCGTCGAATCTCGGGCTGCTGTGGTTCCTCGTGTCCGCGGTCGGAGGAATGGACTACCCGTCCCCGGCCTGCCCGGACAACGTCCCCGACTGGTGGCCGGCCCTCCTCCCCATCTGACCGGGGGTCGCTCCGAGAGGGCCTGGCAGGCGAAGGCTGATGTCGGATTTCCGCCAGCCGCACCCCACCCCGTGCCCCATCCTTGAACCATGCACACCGACACCGAGCGCTGCGTGCGGGCCGTTCAGTCCAAGGACGCCCGCTTCGACGGATGGTTCTTCACGGCCGTCCTGACCACCCGGATCTACTGCCGTCCCAGCTGCCCCGTCGTGCCGCCCAAAGTCGAGAACATGACCTTCCTGCCCAGTGCCGCTGCCTGTCAGCAGGCCGGATTCCGGGCCTGCAAGCGGTGCCGCCCCGACACCAGCCCCGGCTCCCCGGAATGGAACGCGCGCGCCGACTCCGTCGCCCGCGCCATGCGTCTCATCGCCGACGGGGTCGTCGACCGCGAAGGCGTCCCCGGCCTCGCCGCCCGTCTCGGCTACTCCGCCCGGCAGATCGAGCGCCAGCTGCTCGCCGAGCTCGGCGCGGGCCCTCTCGCGCTGGCCCGCTCGCAGCGTGCCCAGACCGCCCGGCTGCTCATCGAGACAACCGAGCTCCCCATGGCCGAAGTGGCGTTCGCCGCCGGGTTCTCCTCGATCCGTACCTTCAACGAGACGGTCCGTGAGGTCTTCGCGCTCGCACCCGGCGAGCTGAGGACGCGCGCCACCCGGGGGGCCAAGCCCGCCGCCACCCCCGGGGTCATCGCGCTGCGCCTGCCGTACCGCGCCCCGCTCAACCCCAGCAACCTCTTCGGCCACCTCGCCGCGACCGCGGTGCCCGGCGTCGAGGAGTGGCGCGACGGCGCCTACCGCCGCACGCTCACGCTCCCGCACGGACACGGCATCGTCTCCCTCGCCCCGCGCCCCGACCACATCGCCTGCCGGCTCCTGCTCACCGACCCGCGCGACCTCACCCAGGCCATCAGCCGCTGCCGGTGGCTGCTCGACCTCGACGCCGACCCGGTCGCCGTCGACGAGCAGCTGCGCACCGACCCGCTGCTCGCCCCGCTCGTCGACAAGGCCCCCGGACGCCGGGTGCCGCGTACCGTCGACGGCGCGGAGTTCGCCGTACGGGCCGTGCTGGGGCAGCAGGTCTCGACGGCGGCGGCCCGCACCCACGCGGCCCGTCTGGTCACCGCCCACGGCACCCCCGTCGACGACCCCGAGGGCGGCCTGACCCACCTCTTCCCCACCCCGCAGGCCCTCGCCGGGCTCGATCCGGAGGCGCTCGCCCTGCCGCGTACCCGGCGCAGGACCCTCACCACGCTCGTCGCGGCCCTCGCCGACGGCTCGCTGCGGCTCGGCACGGACGCCGACTGGGAGGGGACCCGCGCGGAACTGAACGCGCTCCCCGGCTTCGGGCCCTGGACGGTCGAGGTCATCGCGATGCGGGCGCTCGGCGACCCGGACGCCTTCCTCCCCACCGACCTCGGGATCAGACGGGCGGCCCAGCAGCTCGGCCTGCCGGCCACGCCCGCCGCGCTCACCGCGCGCGCGGCCCACTGGCGCCCCTGGCGGGCGTACGCCGTGCAGTATCTGTGGACCGTCGACGACCATCCGATCAACCACCTGCCCGCGTAAGGACGTTCACCATGACAGCGACAGCCTCCGCGACCAGACAGCACATGGTCGTCGACAGCCCGTACGGTCCACTCACCCTGGTCGCGACGGACGGCGTCCTGGCCGGCCTCTACATGGTCGGCCAGCGCCACCGCCCGCCCGAGGAGACCTTCGGCGAGCCGGACCCCCGCCCCTTCGGACCGGTGATCCAGCAGCTGGACGCCTACTTCGCCGGCGAGCTGCGCACCTTCGACCTGCCGTTGCACCTGGCCGGCACGCCCTTCCAGCAGTCCGTCTGGGCCGAGCTCCAGCGCATCCCGTACGGCGAGACCCGGTCGTACGGAGAGCTGGCCGACCTCCTCGGCAAACCCGGTGCCTCCCGGGCCGTCGGCCTCGCCAACGGCAAGAACCCGGTCGGCATCATCGTCCCGTGCCACCGGGTCATCGGGGCCTCGGGCAGCCTCACCGGCTACGGCGGCGGCCTGGAGCGCAAGCAGCGGCTCCTGGCCTTCGAGAATGGTACGGAGGGCGACGTACCGGCCCTCTTCTGAGCGCCGGTACGGCCGGATCAGCCGGATCAGCCGGATCAGCCGGATCAGCCGGTGAAGATCTCGACGGTCGACCAGATCGCGAGCCCCAGCATGCAGAAGCCGCCGATGCGCTGCACGGTCTTCAGAGGCACCCGCTTGGCGATGAAGCGGCCGGCCAGCAGGGCGAGCGCCGAGACGGACATCAGCGCGGCGGCGGAACCGATCGCGGTGGACCAGGCTCCGTTGCTCGCGGCGAGGTTGGCGGTCGTGATCTGGGTCAGGTCGCCCCACTCACTGATGAAGACCGCCATGAAGGCGGTCGAGTAGACCGGCCAGAAGCCCGTCACGGTCTTGACCTCGGCCTCGTCGTCCCCGTCGTCGCCCCCGCCGCGCAGCAGCATGAACGCGCCGAACGCGAAGAGCAGGGCCGAGACGAGCTTGACGGTCCAGTCGGGCAGCAGGCCGATCAGCCCGCCGGCGCCCACGGCGATGGCGACGTGCACGACGAACGCGGAGGACGTGCCGAACCAGACGTAGAGCGGGCGCATACGCGTGCCCATGGCCAGCGAGGCGAACATCGTCTTGTCGGGGAGCTCCGCGAGGAAGATCAGCCCGAAAGCGGTGAGGATCGCCAGGGGGTCGAGATGCATGCCGGGTGGCTTTCTGTAGGAGCCGGGCCCCGGGCCTTCCGCGAAGTGCCACTCGGGCTCTCGGAGGACCACTCGGCCCGGCATGACGTCAGCGCCCGCGGGGCGCGGGCGTGTCATACCTGACCGAAGGTCTCGCCCACCCGTAAGGATCTACGAGCCCGGCCACCGGGAACCCGAGGGCTCCAGTGTGTCGACGACCGGTTTGCGGGGCTACTCCCCTTCGCAGCCGTCAACGATACCCGATCCGGAGAGGGAGGTGATCAGCTGTTCGATCCGGGACCGGTCTGGGTAGAGTCCCACGATGATCATCCGCGCCTCGACCGGAAGTGTCCCCGCATGAGCCGCCGCACCCGCAGAGCCGCCCCCGAACCGGGCACGCCCCGGCCCACCGTCAGCGTCTGCCGGGGCTGCTGCTGCGGCACCGAGAAGATTCCCGGCGTCGACCACGCAGGTCAGCTGCGCCGGCTGAAGGAAACCGCGGGCGGGAGCGCCACGGTGCGCGCCGTGGAGTGCCTGGACGCGTGCGAGCACGGCAACGTCATCGTCGTACAGCCCTCCGCCGAGGGCCGCAGGGCGGGCGGCCGGCCGGTCTGGCTCGGGCTGGTCAACGATCCGGACGCGGTGGCCGACATCGCCGCCTGGGCGGCGGACGGGGGCCCCGGCCTCGCCGACGCCCCCGACATCCTCGACCTGTACGTGTTCCAGCCCTCACGCCGTGTGCAGGCGGAGCTGGAGCGCCCCGGCCGCTGATCCGTCAGCCCACCGGTGCGAACGGTGACGGTGTCGCGCCGGTCCAGGTGTTCAGCTCGGCGCGGGCCGTCTGCTTGGTGACCCCGCCTTCCTGGACCGTGCCGCTGCGCGCCACGTAGTAGCGGCCGTCGTCGAGCGACACCAGCCCGTACTGGCCGTACTGCCCGGGCACCGCCCAGCCGTACGTACCGGTCGCCTCGTCGTGCAGCCCCGCCGGCACCAGCTGCAGCAGCGGACCGCGCTCGGGGCGCTGCTGGCCGCGGATGTCCCCCACCACGGGCCTGCGCGAACCGTCGACCGCGAAGACCGTGTAGTTGGGGAAGCCGGGCTTGGTTCCCTTGTAGGCGGCCATCAGCCAATGGCCGCTGTACCGGTCGTACTCCAGGTTCTGCACTCCGTACGTCGTGTTCCCGGTGTACGCGAAGAACTTGCCGTCCACCCGCGCCGGGCCGCTGGTGTGCGGGGCCGCCTCGGACAGCGGGCGCTCGTAGCGCTTCCACCGCTCCACGTCGTACTGCAGCAGCACCTGGTGATCGTTGTCCGTGCGGCCGGTGTGGGCGTACACGCCGTACGCGACCGTCAGCTTCTGCCGGCCGTGCTTCACGCCGAACTCCGGGCCGAACGCGACCCCGTCGATGCCGCTGCAGCCGTACCGGTGGTCGGCGGTCTTCCCCGTGTCGCCGTCGAAGACCCCGTCGCCGTTCATGTCGGCCGTGAAGTCCCGTACGACCTCGTCGAGATAGACCGTCGAGACGACGCCCGTCGACTGGGCGTCCATGCCCATACGAGTGATGCGGTCACCGTCGAGGATCGCGATGTAGAAGGACTTCGCCGCCTTGTACTCCAGCGAGCCGTAGATCCGGCCGTCCTTCTGGTTCAGATCCAGATCGCCGAGATGCCCGGTGAACCCGGTCACCGAGCCCACCGGCCTGCCGCGCAGATCGGTCTTGACCAGAAGATTCGTGTACGAGAAGTACATGAAGCCCTTGCGCCGGTCGATGGCCATGCCCTGGACGTGGCCGGACTCCCAGGCACCGCCGTCGACCGCGGCGGGCAGCGGGCGGGAAGGGGCCGGGCGGCTGTCCGCCGCCACCGGCCGCGACGTCTGCGCCCCGGTGGGCGCGGCGGTGGCCGAACCCCCCGCCGTGCCGACAACCGCCGTACAGGCCAAGGCCGTTATGGCCGTCTTCCACAGGCCCCGTATGTGTCCCATGAGATGCCCGATCCCTTCGCCGTCGTGGACCCCGGATGATGCCGGGCGCGGGTGCACGAGGGACCAATGGCGAATGAACGCGGATTTCAGACGGAGACCGGCCTGCCGTCCTCCAGCTCCACCGTTCCCGCCCCGGAGGCCAGCACCTCCAGTGCCGCCGCCACGCGCAGCCCCAGCGGGCCGAGCAGATAGCGGTCGAGTCCGGCGGGCTCCACGAGCTCCCAGGACAGGAGTTCCTCCTCCTGGAGCCGGATCGCGGCGAACTGATCCTCCGTCAGGATGCCTCCGTCGTACAGATACGCGGCGATCGGCGGGCGCGCACTGCCGCGCGCCCAGTCGACGGCGAGCAGCCGGCCGGGCTCCAGATCGAGGCCGATCTCCTCCGCCGTCTCCCGGCGGGCGGCCTGCCGGGGGCTCTCGCCCGTGTCCGACTCGACCGTTCCGCCGGGCAGCACCCAGCCGGCACGGTAGTTCGGTTCCACGAGGAGGAGCCGGCCGGCGTCGTCGCGGAACAGCGAGGCCGCGGCGGCCAGGACACGGGGCAGGCCCGCGATGTAGGTGGCGTAGTCAGTGGTGGTCACCGGGGAAGCGTAGTGGCGGCGCCCGGCCCGGGTCCTGGACACCCATGGGCAGATCAGGGGTGGTCCGGATAGGGTCGGGGCGGCGCGACTGCCTGTTCGAAAGCAAGGGATGCAAGGTGACGGACGGAGCAGTGATCGAGACCGCACGCGTGCTCGTCGCGGCGGACAAGTTCAAAGGCTCGCTCACGGCCGTACAGGTCGCTGAGCGGGTGACGGCCGGGCTGCGGCGTGCCGTCCCCGGGGTGCGGGTCGAGACCCTGCCCGTCGCGGACGGCGGCGACGGCACGGTGGCGGCGGCGGTGGCCGCCGGATTCGAGCGCCGCGAGGCGCGGGTGACCGGACCCCTCGGGGAGACGGTCACCGCGGCGTACGCGCTGCGCGAGTCGACCGCCGTCGTGGAGATGGCCGAGGCTTCGGGCCTCCAGCACCTGCCGGCGGGGGTCTTCGCACCCCTCACGGCGACCACGTACGGCTCCGGCGAACTGCTGCGGGCGGCGCTCGATGCGGGCGCCCGGACCATCGTGTTCGGCGTCGGTGGCAGCGCGACCACGGACGGCGGCGCCGGCATGCTCGCCGCGCTCGGGGCCCGGTTCCTGGACGCGGACGGCAAGCCGGTCGGTCCCGGCGGCGCTGCGCTCGCCGAGCTGGCCGAGGCCGATCTGTCCGGACTCGACCCCCGCCTGGCGGACGTCGACCTGATCCTGGCCAGCGATGTGGACAACCCGCTGACCGGGCCCAAGGGCGCCCCCGAGGTGTACGGACGGCAGAAGGGCGCGACCGAGGACGACATCGCGCTCCTCGACTCAGCCCTCAGCCACTACGCGTCCGTGCTCGGCCCGGACCACGCGGCCCTCCCCGGAGCGGGGGCGGCCGGTGGCATCGGCTACGGCGCCCTGGTGGCCCTCGGCGCCCGGTTCCGACCCGGAATCGAGGTCATGCTCGACGTCCTCGGCTTCGCTCCCGCGCTGGCCCGGGCGACGCTGGTCATCACGGGCGAGGGCTCGCTCGACGAGCAGACCCTGCACGGCAAGGCCCCGGCGGGCGTCGCCGCGGCAGCCCGCGCGGCGGGCGTGGAGGTGGTCGCCGTGTGCGGGCGCCTGGCACTGCCCCCGGAGGCCCTGGGCCGGGCGGGCATCCGCCGTGCGTACGCCCTGACGGAACTGGAGCCGGACCCCGCGGTCTGCATGGCGCAGGCGGGGCCGTTGCTGGAACGGGTGGCGGAGTCGATCGGCCAGGACTTCCTGACCTGACCTGACCTGACCTGACCTGACGGGTGGGGGGTGGCGGGGGCCGATTCGGGGGCTCTGCCCCGGACCCCCCGCTCCTCAATCGCCGGAGGGGCTTGATCGCTCCTCACCGCACCGCCGTCAGGCGGAACGCGTCGAGCGCCAACGTCATCTCGATCAGCTCGCGCGGTCGCGACAACGACCGTGACGTCAGCGTCTCCAGCCGTCGCAGGCGGTTGAACACCGTGTTCCGGTGGCAGAACAGCCGCCCCGCCGCCCGCCCCGCGGATCCGTCGCACTCCAGCCACGCGTCCAGCGTCTCCACGAGCAGCGCCCGGTCCGCGGGCTCCAGCGTCAGCAGCGGACCGAAGACCTCGGCGACCAGCCGCGCCGACAGCTCCGGCTGGCTCACCACCAGCGCCGTCGTCAGCCGCTCGTCCAGGCGCACGATCCCCGTCGAACCCGGAGCGCACGTCAGCAGCGCCGCCTCGGCCAGCCGCCGGGCCCGGTCCAGCTCGGCCAGACCGTCCACCACCGGGCCGACGCCGCCCGGACCGGGACACCGCCCCACCAGCACCGCGGTCAGGTCGGCCAGGCTCCGGTCGCCGAGGCCGACGACGGCGATCTCGCGGTCCGCCCGCGTCCGCCAGAGGAACCGCATGCCGTCGACGTCCACGACCCTGTGCACCGGCCCACGCCGCTCGGCGCGCAGCACCGCCACCGCGTAACGCCCCCGCTCGGGCAGCCCCAGTCCCGCAGCCGCCCGCTCCGCGAGGTCGGGCGACGCCCTGCCCTCCAGCAGCGCGTCGAGCAGCGCCCGGACCCGCTCGTCACTGCGCCGCTGCATCCTCTGCTCCCCGTTCCGCGGACACGCCGGGCTCTGCGGGCCGCTCATGGCTGGTGAGGATGCCACCGGTGTGTGCGGGCGCAACAGGGCGTCGCCGCCCTCTGTGCGCGTGCACAACCGCACCCTTCACTCGCTGGTCACCCGCATCGTCTCCGGCGTACGCCGTGGACGCGCGGCCCGCCCGGTGCTGGTCTGTGGCCCCACGACCCACCACGACGCAACGCACCACACACGACGTACGACAACGACAAGGCGGAAGGAGGAGGACGCATGGCAACGCTCGAGATCCGCGCACTGTCCGTGGGCTACGGCCCGGTACGGGCTCTGCGCGACGTCTCCGTCGACGTGCCGGCCGGCGCGATTACCGCCGTTCTCGGTGGCAACGGCGCCGGCAAGACCACGCTGCTGCGGGCCGTATCGCGGACCCTCGGCTTCCACCGCGGGACGGGCACGGGCACCATTCGCTTCGACGGGCAGCCACTGGAAGGGCTGCGGCCCGCCCAGGTGGTGGCCGCCGGAGTGGTCCAGGTGCCGGAGGGGCGGCAGGTGTTCGCCCGGATGACGGTGGCCGACAATCTGCGGGCGGGCGCACTGGGGGCCCGCGGCGGGCGCGCGACCGTGGCCGCCGCACTGACCCGCGTACACGAACTGTTCCCGGTGCTCGCCGACCGCGCGCACCAGCGGGCCGGGCTGCTGTCCGGCGGCGAGCAGCAGATGCTGGCCATGGGGCGGGCGCTGATGGCGGGCCCCCGTCTGCTCCTGCTGGACGAACCGTCCCTCGGTCTCGCACCGCTGATGGCGCAGAAGATCGCGGAGACCGTGAAGGAGATCAACGAGGCGGGTACCTCGGTCATGCTCGTCGAGCAGAACGCGGCCATCGCCCTGCGGCTCGCCTCCACGGCGTACGTCCTGGACGTCGGCGAGGTCGTACTCGACGGACCGGCCGACGAACTCGCCGCGTCCGACGAGGTACGCCGCCGCTACCTGGGCGTCGTCGACGAGACGGCCGCCGAGGACGCGGACCGGGCGGGCACGGCCCCCCGCACGCTGAGCAGGTGGTCCGCGTGAGGACCGCGCCCGTCACCACCGAACCCACGACGGCACCGGCCGCGCTCGCCGTCCGCGACGTGACCGTACGGTTCGCCGGCCTCACCGCCCTCGACGGCATCTCCTTCACCGTCGAACCGGGCAGTGTGCACGCCGTCATCGGTCCCAACGGGGCAGGCAAGTCGACCTGCTTCAACGTGCTCTCGGGCGTCTACAAGGCGTCCTCGGGAACGGTGCACCTCGGCACCACCGAGCTGACCGGACTCGCCCCGCACCGGATCGCCGCACTCGGCGTGGCCCGGACCTTCCAGAACCTGGCCCTGCCCCCGCACGCCACGGTCGCCGAGAGCATGCTGCTCGGCCGGCACCGCCTCACCCGGTCCGGGTTCCTGGCCACCGGACTCCGGCTGCCGTCCGCGGCCCGTGAGGCCCGGAGCCACCTCGAACGGGTCCGCGAGATCGCCGAGTTCATCGGTCTGGAGAAGGAGCTGGACCACCCCGCGGGCGCGCTCCCGTACGGGAAGCAGAAGCTCGTCGAGCTCGGCCGCGCCCTGTGCATGGAACCGCAGGTGCTGCTCCTGGACGAACCCGTCGCCGGGATGACCGCCGACGAACGGCGCCGCGTGGCGGCGGTGGTCGCCGGTGTACGCGACAGCCTCGGCATCTCCATCGTGCTGGTCGAGCACGACATGGGGGTGGTGATGCGGCTCGCGGACGCGGTGACCGTACTCGACTTCGGACGCAGGATCGCGGACGGCACACCCGCCGAGGTCCAGAACGACCCGGCCGTCGTCCGGGCCTACTTGGGGGCACAGGAATGACCACCTTCATCGAACTCCTCCTCGGCGGCCTCTCCATAGGCTCGGTCTACGCGCTGATCGCGCTCGGCTTCGTCGTCATCTTCAAGGCCACCGAGGTCGTCAACTTCGCCCACGCCTCCCTGCTGCTGGCCGGCGGGTACGTCACCGCCGTGCTCCACGACGACATCGGCTTCTGGCCCGCGCTCGCCGTCGGGATCGCCGGGGCCGCGGTCGTCGGTGCGTCGGTCGAGTTCTTCGTCATGCGCCGCTACCGGGGCAGCGACCACAGCGTCCTGGCCATCGTCACCATCGGCGTCGACATCATCCTCGTCACCGAACTCACCCGGCGCATGGGCACCGACGTCCTGGCGCTCGGCGACCCGTGGGGCGACGACGTCGTCACCATCGGCGGAGTCACCCTCGCCGAGACCCGCATCGCGGCGTTCCTCGTGGCGGGACTCCTCATCACGGTGTTCCTGCTCGCCTTCCGGTACACCTCCTGGGGCGTCTCGATGCGGGCCGCCGCGGAGAACCCGCAGACCGCCGCCCTCATGGGCATCAAGCTCGGCAGGGTCTCGCTCTCCGCCTGGGCGGTCGCCGGAGCGCTCGCCGCCGTCGCCGCGCTCTTCCTCACCGTGTTCCCGACGCCCGGACTCGAACGCGCCACCTCGCTCGCCGCGCTCAAGGCGTTCCCCGCCGCGATCCTCGGCGGCCTCGACTCGACGACGGGCGCGCTCGCCGGAGGACTCATCGTCGGCGTCACCGAATCACTGGCCACCGGCTACCAGAGCGACCTGTCCTTCCTCGGACGCGGCATCGGGGACCTCGCGCCCTATCTGGTGATGGTGCTCGTCCTGCTCGTCCGGCCCGCGGGACTCTTCGGCACGAAGGAGCTCGCCCGTGTCTGACACCGTCGAAACCGCCACGGCAGCCCCTGCGGCGCCCCCGGAGAAGACGTCCGCACCGGCCGGTCCCCTCCAGCGGCTGCGGCAGCCCCGTGCGTACCTCTGGCTCGTCGGTTCGGTGCTGCTCCTCGCGTTCCCGTTCTACCTGGACCGCTTCTGGCTCCAGGCCGGGCTGTTCGCGATGGCCGCCGCGATCGGGGCCATCGGCATCAACCTCCTCACCGGCGCCACCGGCCAGCTCTCCATGGGCCACGCCTTCTTCCTCGCCGTGGGCGCGTACAGCTACTGCATCCTGGCGGGGGAGAGCAGCACCGAGAACGGCCACTCGCTCACCGGCCTCGGACTGCCCACCTGGCTCGCGGCGATCCTCGCCGTCCTGCTGGCGGGCGTGGCGGGCGGGGTCTTCAGCCCCATCGCGGGCCGGCTGCGGGGTGCCTACCTCGGCATCGCCACGCTCGCCCTGATCTTCATCGGCCAGCACGTGCTGTTCAACGCGGGCTCGCTCACCGGCGGCTTCAACGGCCGCCCCGTGCCGCCGCTCTCGCTGTTCGGATTCACCTTCGACGACACCGAGGTCGTCGTCGCGGCCGTCCCCTTCCAGTCCTCCGAGAAGCTCTGGTACGTGGCGCTGCTCGCCCTCCTGCTCAGCGGGCTCTTCGCCCGCGGGGTGCTGCGCGGCAGGCCCGGACGGGCGCTCAACGCCATCCGTGACCACCGGATCGCCGCCGGAGTGATGGGCGTGCCGGTGGCCCGCTACCGGGCCGGGGTCTTCGTCCTGTCCTCGATGTACGCGGGCCTCGCGGGCGTCCTGCTCGCCCTGGTCTTCCAGCGGACCGTGCCGGAGTACTTCGGCATGATCCTGTCCCTCGAGTACCTCGCCATGATCGTCATCGGCGGGCTCGGCAGTGTCGCGGGTGCCGTCGTCGGCGCCGCCTTCGTGTCACTGCTGCCGCAGGTGCTCACCCACTACAGCGACTCCCTGCCCCTGGTCTCCGCACCGGGCACGGGCGGTCTCGCACCGGGTGAGGCATCTCGCTATCTGTACGGCGCCGCGGTGGTCGCGGTGGTCCTGTTCCTGCCCGGCGGCCTTACGCGTCTGAAGAAACCAGGGGAGAAGAAATGAAACTGCGAGTGATCACGGCCGTATGCGCGGCCCTCACCCTCACGCTCGTGGGATGCAGCGGAAAGGCCACCGACAACGGCGGCGACAAGCAGGACAAGAGCGGGGTGAAGACCGGCGAGGGAGTCACCTCGTCGAAGATCACCCTCGGCGCCCTGACGGACATGACCGGTGTCTACGCCTCCCTGGGCAAGAGCGTCACCCAGGCCCAGCAGCTGTGGGTGAAGCAGACCAACGCCGCCGGCGGCATCTGCGACCGGAAGATCGAGCTCACGGTCCGCGACCACGGTTACGACCCGCAGAAGGCCATCGCCGCCTACACCGAGCTCGAACCGGACGTGCTCGGCTTCACCCAGTTCATCGGCTCCCCGTTCGTCGCCGCCGTCGAGCAGCGCATCGACGGGCAGGACAAGGGCCTCGTCCTGCCGCAGGCATGGTCGGCGAGCCTGCTCGGCTCGAAGTACGTCCGGGTCCTCGGGGCCACGTACGACATCGAGACGATCAACCTGATCGACTACCTGCTCACGGAGAAGCGCATCGCCAAGGGCGACAAGATCGGTCACGTCTACTTCGAGGGCGACTACGGCGAGAACGCCCTGGCCGGCGCGGAGTACGCGGCGAAGGAGGCGGGGCTCACCGTCGTCCAGCAGAAGATCAAGCCCACGGACAACGACATGACCGCACAGGTCTCCGCGCTCAAGCAGGCGGGCGTCAAGGCCATCGTCATCAGTGCGGGCCCGCGCCAGGCGGCCTCCCTGGTCGGCGTCGCGGCGGCCACCGGATTCAACGTTCCGGTCGTCGGCAACAACTCGGCCTTCGCCCCGCAGCTCCTCGCGACCCAGGCGGGCCCGGCCCTGCTGAAGGACTACTACATCGCGTCCTCGACGCTGCCGATCGGCGACCCGGGAGCCGGCCCGGCGAAGCTCGCCAAGGAGTACGCGGCCCAGTACCCGAAGGACGGCCTCGACAACGGTGTGGTCGCCGGCTTCACGGCGGCGTCCGTCTACGGCGAGGCGCTGAAGAAGGCGTGCGAGGCGAAGGACCTCACCCGCGAGGGCGTCGACAAGGCGCTGCTCACCCTCACCGCGTACGACAACGGATTCGGGATCACGCACGACTTCTCGGACCCGACGGCGCCGTCCACCCGCCAGAGCACCATCATGAAGCCGGACGCCAAGGCTCCCGGCGGCCTGAAGGTGGTCCGCCCGGCGGCGGTCGCCCCGGCGGCGGAGTCGTTCACGGTGAAGCCCTGACCCGAAGCCCTGACCCTCTGAAGCCCTGAACGGGCCCGGCCGACCGGCCGGGCCCGTTCAGGCGTTCCCGGGCACCGGCAGCAGTCCGCGGCCCGCCGAGGAAGCTCTCCACCCGGCCGGGAGCGGCCTGCGGGCCCGCCCTCGCGCCCCATGCCCACCTGCCGGTTCCGCGCCCCGTACAGGCCGTACAGGCCGCGCAGGGCGTACGGCCCGCCCAAGCCGTACGGGCCGCCCCGTCCCCGCACGACAGCCCGTCCCGCACGCACGAGGGCCCGGATACTGGGGAAGTATCCGGGCCCTCGTATACGTCGTACGTGCGGTGCTACGGCAGCTGAGCCGCTCGCGCCTCGCGCCGATTGTCGCGGAAGGTGTTCACCCGCCGTGCCGTCGCGAACAGCGGGATCACCGCACCCATCACGACCTGCAGCGCGCAGCCCGTCTGGAGGAGCAGCTGACCACCCGGGGCGTCGAACGCCCAGGCGGCGAGGAGCCCCATCGCGGCAACGATCCAGCCGAGCATCGCCACCGCGAGAACGCCCCGCGGCTTGGGGTACTCGACCCGGCTGACCATCAGCCACGCCACTCCGACGATCGCGAGCAGCGTCGGCACGAAGGGCAGCTCCAGGAGCACGATCGAGACGACCGTGAGCGCTCCGAAGGGGCTGGGCATGCCCTGGAACATGCCGTCCTTCATGGTCACGCAGGAGAATCTCGCAAGCCGCAGGACCACCGCCAGCAGCACCACGATCGCCGCCAGCGCCGACACCCGCTGCTGGGCGTCGTCCGCGACCATGCCGTACACCAGCACGAAGTACGCCGGAGCGAGTCCGAAACTGATCAGGTCGGAGAGGTTGTCCAGCTCCGCGCCCATCGGGGAGGAGCGCAGCTTGCGTGCGACGAGCCCGTCGCACAGATCGAAGATCGCCGCCAGCAGCATCAGGATCACGGCGGTGGCGGCGGAGTTCCGCGCCATGCCGCTCTCGTTGCTGCCCGTGAGGTGCGGGATGAGGATCCCCGTGGTGGTGAAGTACACCGCCATGAATCCGCACGTGGCGTTACCGAGCGTGAGGGTGTCCGCTATCGACAGCCTCATCGACAGCGGCATGTCCTCGGAGTCGTCCTCCTCGGCCGCCTCCGGCACCCAGCCGGCCTGCGTTTCGGGATCAATCACGGTCAATGCGAGTCACCCCCGCGGTGGTGGCCTGGCCGACCTCGACCGCGACATCGATACCTTCCGGAAGGTAGATGTCCACGCGCGAGCCGAAGCGGATCAGGCCGATGCGCTCGCCCTGCTCCACCTTCGTGCCCTGGGGGAGGTACGGGACGATGCGACGGGCGACCGCTCCCGCGATCTGCACCATCTCGATGTCGCCGAGCTCCGTGTCGAAGTGCCAGACAACGCGCTCGTTGTTCTCGCTCTCCTTGTTGAACGCCGGGACGAACCCGCCGGGGATGTGCTCGACCGAGGTCACCGTGCCCGCCAGCGGTGCACGGTTGACGTGCACGTTCAGCGGGCTCATGAAGATCGCGACGCGGGTGCGCCCGTCCTTCCACGGCATGATGCTCTGCACCACGCCGTCGGCCGGCGAAATGACCCGGCCCTCGGTGATCTCGCGCTCGGGGTCGCGGAAGAACCAGAGCATGCCCGCCGCGAGCGCGGTGGTGGGCACGGCCACTGCGGCCCAGCGCCCGGACTTGCGCGCCCGGGAGAGGCTGAGAGCCGCAGTGGCGAGGGTCGGCAGGAGCCACGGCGAAGCTCCGCGTGCGAGGCGAACCCCGCCGCGGGGTGCAGAGGTATGGCTGTCGGGCATGAATGACCTTCGTAGCGGATGATGCCGCGCTGGCAACGGGGGACGGCGGCTTTTCCGGCGATGCTATCGGTTGCGGGCCACAACTGGGCAAGCCAGCAGCCGAGTCGAACCGCCCACGGGCACCGGCCGAGGATCACAGGGTGTGATGTTCTTCGCGGCAAAATCACCCCGAAAGGGACATCAACCCTGGAACCGGTACTCCTCGAGGAGTCGGCGCCCAATGATCATTTTCTGGATCTCGGCGGTACCTTCACCGATCAGCAGCATCGGTGCCTCCCGGTAGAGGCGCTCGATCTCGTACTCCTTGGAGAAGCCGTAACCGCCGTGGATACGGAAGGCGTCTTCGACGACTTCCTTGCAGTACTCGGAGGCGAGGTACTTCGCCATCCCTGCCTCCAGGTCGTTTCGTTCCCCGGAGTCCTTTTTGCGTGCTGCGTTCACCATCATCGCATGGGCGGCTTCGACCTTGGTGGCCATTTCGGCCAGCTTGAACTGGATGGCCTGGTGCTGGGCGATCGGCTTTCCGAAGGTGTGGCGCTGCTGCGCGTAGGAAACACCCAGCTCAAATGCACGCTGCGCTACCCCGCAGCCACGTGCGGCCACATTGACCCGGCCGACCTCCACGCCGTCCATCATTTGGTAAAACCCTCGGCCGGTGGTGCCGCCGAGTACACGATTGGCCGGAATACGTAGTCCGTCCATGATGAGTTCCGTCGTGTCGACGCCCTTGTAACCCATCTTGTCGATCTTCCCGGGGATGGTGAGGCCGGGGCGGACCTCGCCGAAGCCCGGCTCCTTCTCCACCAGGAAGGTCGTCATCGACTTGTGCGGGGCCGTGCCCTCGGGGTGGCCTTCGTCACTGCGGCACAGGACGGCGACCAGGTTGGACGTGCCGCCGTTCGTCAGCCACATCTTCTGGCCGTTGAGGACGTACTCGTCGCCGTCCCGCACACCCTTGGAGCTGATCGCGGAGACGTCGGAGCCCAGCGCCGGCTCGGACATCGAGAACGCGCCCCGCACCTCGCCCAGCGCCATGCGCGGCAGGAACGTGTCCTTCTGCTCCTGCGTTCCGTGCTGCTTGAGCATGTACGCCACGATGAAGTGCGTGTTGATGATTCCCGACACGCTCATCCAGCCGCGGGCGATTTCCTCCACGCAGAGCGCGTATGTGAGAAGCGACTCACCCAGGCCCCCGTACTCCTCGGGGATCATCAGCCCGAAGAGGCCGAGCTCCTTCAGTCCCTCGACGATCTCCGTCGGGTACTCGTCGCGGTGCTCCAGCTGGGTCGCGACCGGAATGATCTCCTTGTCGACGAAATCCCGCACCGTGGAGAGGATTTCCTGCTGGATGTCGGTCAGACCGGCGGTCTGGGCGAGTCGCGTCATGACTGCTTCTCCTGTGACTTCACGCGGTTAGTTGGAGGGGACGGGGCGGCCGGGCTGCTCGCCGCCGCGCTCCTTGATGTACGTCTCGGTGGGGACCATGACCTTGCGGCGGAACACGCAGACGACGGTGCCGTCCTGCTTGTAGCCCTTGGTCTCGACGTACACGATCCCGCGGTCGCTCTTGGACTTGGACGGCGTCTTGTCGAGGACGGTCGTCTCGCCGTAGATCGTGTCGCCGTGGAAGGTCGGCGCGATGTGCTTGAGCGACTCGACCTCCAGGTTCGCGATCGCCTTGCCGGACACGTCCGGGACCGACATGCCGAGGAGCAGCGAGTAGATGTAGTTGCCGACCACGACGTTCTTCCCGAAGTCGGTGGTCTTCTCGGCGTAATTGCTGTCCATGTGGAGCGGGTGGTGATTCATGGTCAGCAGGCAGAAGAGGTGGTCGTCGTACTCGGTGACCGTCTTTCCGGGCCAGTGCTTGTAGACGGCACCGACTTCGAACTCCTCATATGTGCGTCCGAACTGCATGATCAGGCCTCCGGGGCTTCGAACTTGGAGGTGCGCTGCATGCCGGCCGCGCGGCCCTTGCCCGCGATGACGAGCGCCATCTTGCGGCTGGCCTCGTCGATCATCTCGTCGCCGAGCATGGCCGAGCCCTTCTTGCCGCCCTCCTCGGAGGTGCACCAGTCGTAGGCGTCGAGGATCAGCTCGGCGTGGTCGTAGTCCTCCTGCGAGGGCGAGAACACCTCGTTGGCCGCGTCGACCTGACCGGGGTGCAGCACCCACTTGCCGTCGAAGCCCAGCGCCGCCGCGCGGCCCGCGACCTCGCGGTACGCGTCGACGTCACGGATCTGGAGGAAGGGACCGTCGATCGCCTGGAGGTCGTGCGTACGGGCCGCCATCAGAATGCGCATCAGGATGTAGTGGTACGCGTCCGCCGGGTAGCCGGGCGGCTGCTGGCCGACGACCAGGGTCTTCATGTTGATCGACGCCATGAAGTCGGCCGGGCCGAAGATCAGCGTCTCCAGACGCGGCGAGGCGGCGGCGATGTCGTCGATGTTCACCAGGCCCTTGGCGTTCTCGATCTGCGCCTCGATGCCGATCTTCCCGACCTCGAAGCCCATCGTCTTCTCGATCTGGGTCAGCAGCAGGTCCAGCGCGACGACCTGCTGGGCGTCCTGGACCTTCGGCAGCATGATGCAGTCGAGGTTCGGGCCCGCGCCCTCGACGACCGTGATGACGTCGCGGTACGTCCAGTGCGTCGTCCAGTCGTTGACCCGCACGACCCGGGTCTTGCCCGTCCAGTCGCCGTTGTTGAGCGCGTCGACGATGTGGTGACGGGCGCCTTCCTTGGCGAGCGGTGCGCAGGCGTCCTCCAGGTCCAGGAAGACCTGGTCGGCGGGAAGGCCCTGGGCCTTCTCCAGGAACCGCGGGTTCGAGCCCGGCACGGCCAGACAGGAGCGGCGCGGACGCAGGCGGTTCACGGGGGCGGCGGGCGACGGGCTGGTCATGCGGGGACCTCCAGAGGGTCGAGCTTGTTGGCTTTCCGGATCTCGTCGACGATACGGCCGATGATCTCCGTGATACCGAAGTCCTTCGGCGTGAAGACGGCGGCGACGCCGGCTCCGATCAGGGCGGCGGCGTCCGCGGGCGGGATGATGCCGCCCGCGATCACCGGAATGTCCGTCGCGCCGGCCTCGCGCAGCCGGTGCAGCACGTCGGGCACCAGCTCGGCGTGCGAGCCGGACAGGATCGACAGACCGACGCAGTGGACGTCCTCGGCGACGGCCGCCGAGACGATCTGCTCCGGAGTCAGCCTGATCCCCTGGTAGACCACCTCGAAACCGGCGTCCCGGGCCCGTACGGCGATCTGCTCGGCGCCGTTGGAGTGCCCGTCCAGACCCGGCTTGCCCACCAGCAGGCGGAGCCGGCCGGTGCCCAGGTCCTCGGCGGTGCGGGCGACCTTCTCGCGGACGAGGGCGAGCGGGGTGCCCGCCTCCGCCGTCACCGCGACCGGGGCCGAGGAGACTCCGGTCGGGGCCCGGAACTCGCCGAAGACGTCGCGCAGGGCCCAGGACCACTCGCCGGTGGTGACGCCCGCCCGGGCGCACTCCACCGTCGCTTCCATCATGTTCTCGGTGCCCGCGGCGGCCTTCTTCAGCGCGGCGAGCGCCTCGGTGGCCCGTGCCTCGTCGCGGTTGTCGCGCCACTCGTGCAGCGCGGCGACGACCCCGGCCTCGTTCTCCGGATCGACCGTCATGATGGCGGCGTCCAGGTCGGCTGTGAGGGGGTTGGGTTCCGTCGTCTCGTAGATGTTGACGCCGACGATCTTCTCCTCGCCGCCCTCGATCCGGGCCCGCCGTGCGGCGTGCGAGGACACCAGCTCGGACTTGAGGTAACCGGACTCGACGGCGGCCATGGCGCCGCCCATCTGCTGGATGCGGTCGATCTCGGCGAGGGACTCGGTGACCAGGGAGTCCACCTTGGCCTCGACGACGTGCGACCCGGCGAAGATGTCCTCGTACTCCAGCAGGTCGCTCTCGTGCGCGAGGACCTGCTGGATACGGAGCGACCACTGCTGGTCCCAGGGGCGGGGGAGCCCCAGGGCCTCGTTCCAGGCCGGCAGCTGGACGGCGCGGGCGCGGGCGTCCTTGGACAGGGTGACGGCGAGCATCTCCAGCACGATGCGCTGGACGTTGTTCTCCGGCTGCGCCTCGGTCAGACCCAGCGAGTTGACCTGCACGCCGTAGCGGAAGCGGCGCTGCTTGGGGTTCACGATGCCGTACCGCTCGCGGGTGACCTGGTCCCAGATGCGGCCGAAGGCGCGCATCTTGCACATCTCCTCGATGAAGCGGACGCCCGCGTTCACGAAGAAGGAGATCCGGGCGACCACGTCGCCGAACTTCTCCTCGGGCACCTGGCCGGAGTCGCGGACCGCGTCGAGGACCGCGATGGCCGTCGACATGGCGTACGCGATCTCCTGGACCGGAGTGGCTCCCGCCTCCTGCAGGTGGTAACTGCAGATGTTGATCGGGTTCCACTTCGGAATGTGGTTGACCGTGTACGTGATCATGTCGGTCGTCAGCCGCAGCGAAGGCCCCGGCGGGAACACGTGCGTCCCGCGCGAGAGGTACTCCTTCACGATGTCGTTCTGCGTCGTGCCCTGGAGCTTGCCGGCGTCGGCGCCCTGCTCCTCGGCGACCACCTGGTAGAGCGCCAGCAGCCACATCGCGGTGGCGTTGATCGTCATCGAGGTGTTCATCTGCTCCAGGGGGATGTCCTGGAACAGCCGACGCATGTCGCCGAGATGCGAGACGGGCACGCCGACCCGGCCCACCTCGCCGCGGGCGAGGACGTGGTCCGGGTCGTAACCCGTCTGCGTCGGCAGGTCGAAGGCGACCGACAGACCGGTCTGGCCCTTGGCGAGGTTGCGCCGGTAGAGCTCGTTGGACGCCTCGGCCGTCGAGTGACCGGCGTACGTCCGCATGAGCCACGGGCGGTCCTTCGGGCGGCCACTCATGTCAGACATTCCGGAAGCGGTTGATGGCGTCGATGTGCTGCTCGCGCAGCTCGTGGTTGCTCACGCCCATGCCCTCCTGGGGGGCCAGCGCCAGCACGCCGACCTTGCCCTGGTGGAGGTTGCGGTGCACGTCGTACGCGGCCTGGCCGGTGTCCTCCAGGGAGTACACCTTCGACAGCGTCGGGTGGATCTTCCCCTTGGCGACCAGGCGGTTGGCCTCCCACGCCTCGCGGTAGTTGGCGAAGTGCGAGCCCACGATCCTCTTGAGCGACATCCACAGGTAGCGGTTGTCGTACTCGTGGTTGTAGCCCGAGGTCGAGGCGCAGGTGACGATCGTGCCGCCCTTGCGGGTGACGTAGACACTGGCGCCGAAGGTCTCGCGGCCCGGGTGCTCGAAGACGATGTCCACGTCCTCGCCACCGGTCAGCTCACGGATGCGCTTGCCGAAGCGCTTCCACTCGCGCGGGTCCTGGTTGTGCTCGTCCTTCCAGAACTTGTAGCCCTCGGCGCTGCGGTCGATGATCGCGGTCGCGCCCATCTTCCGGCAGATGTCCGCCTTCTGCTCGCTGGAGACGACACAGATCGGGTTGGCGCCGCCGGCCAGCGCGAACTGCGTGGCGTAGGAGCCGAGTCCGCCGCTCGCGCCCCAGATCAGCACGTTGTCGCCCTGCTTCATGCCCGCACCGTTGCGCGAGACGAGCTGGCGGTACGCGGTGGAGTTGACCAGGCCGGGAGCCGCGGCCTCCTCCCAGCTGAGGTGCTGCGGCTTCGGCATCAGCTGGTTGGACTTGACGAGCGCGATCTCCGCCAGCCCGCCGAAGTTGGTCTCGAAGCCCCAGATGCGCTGCTCGGGGTCGAGCATCGTGTCGTTGTGGCCGTCGGAGGACTCCAGCTCGACGGAGAGGCAGTGCGCGACGACCTCGTCGCCCGGGTTCCAGGCGTTGACGCCGGGCCCGGTGCGCAGGACGACACCCGCGAGGTCGGAGCCGATGACGTGGTACGGGAGGTCGTGGCGCTTGCTGAGGTCGCTGAGCTTGCCGTACCGCTCCAGGAAGCCGAAGGTCGAGACGGGCTCGAAGATCGACGTCCACACGGAGTTGTAGTTGACCGAGCTGGCCATGACCGCGACCAGGGCCTCGCCCGGGCCGAGTTCGGGCACCGGCACGTTCTCGACATGGAGCGACTTGCGGGGGTCCTTGTCGCGGCTGGCGACGCCGGCGAACATCTCGGCCTCGTCCTTGTGCACGGTGACCGCGCGGTACGACTCGGGGATGGACAGGGCCGCGAAGTCTGCGGCCGTGCTGTCCTGCGACTGGATCGCGTCCAGGATTTCCTTCACGGTGATGCCTCCGGCAGAGCTGGCGTCGAGGGAACGCTTGAGGGGGTCCCTGCGGTCAGGGGGAGCGGTGCGGTGTGGAGGTGTGCCGTCGGTTCGGCGGGTGGAGCTTCGGCTTGCTCTGTGGAGCAGAAGGGTTGCCTGTGACGCAGGCGTCCGGGCACGCGAACACATGGTTTGCGGGGACAGCCGGCGTACGTGAGGTCCCAGCACGCCGGCCGCCCGGACACCATCAACGTATGGCACTCCGTGACACCTGACAAGGCACCGAGTGCCAACAATTTCTCTCACTTGTCATCCGCAGGGCACGCATGAGCAACACCATGGGCGTTACGGGAGGGTCTGTCCTGCCGACGAGCGGTTACGGGGCGGTGCGGTACACGTACGGCGTCGTCGTGCTCAGCTCCGAGAAGCCCAGCCGGCGCAGGATCGGGGCCGACTGGTCGGACGCGTCCACGTGGAGATGGCTGTATCCGCGCTCCGCCGCGATCCCGGCGCGGAAGGCCACCAGCGCCCGGTAGATGCCCTTGCCGCGCCACGCCTCGACCGTTCCGCCGCCCCAGAGCCCGGCGAAGCCCGTGCCCGGGCAGAACTCCATCCGGGCCGAGCTGACCGGCTCCTCGCCCGCCATCGCCAGGACCCCCACGAAACTGTCCGCGTCGTCGGAGGACTCCTCCAGCCGTGCCAGCACCTGGTGGCCGAGCCGCGACCAGTCCGTGCCGAACGCCCGCTCGTGGGCCCGGCCCATCAGCTCCACACCGGCCGCGTCGGTCACGGTCCGCAGCTCGATGCCCTCGGGCAGTTCGACGGTGGTCGGCTGACTCGCGACGGGGGCGACCAGCAGGGTCTCCGGCGGTTCCGGCACGAAACCGGCCGCAAGCAGCCGCTCCGGCAGGTCGGCGGGCCGGTCGTGGGCGTACACCTTCCACTCGAACTCGCCGTGGCCGAGCGAGCCGAAGTACGCGATCTGGGCCGCGATCGCCGCGTCGGCCCCCGAGGCGTCCAGACCGGGGGCGGACCACACGACGCCGTTCCAGTCGTCGGCCGCGCCGACCTGGCGTACGACGTCACCGGCGCGCTCGACCCGGACCCCGGGGCCGTCGGGGCGTGCGTGTTCGCGCATCTCGCGGTCGAACAGGGCGAGCAGAGAATTCCGTTCAGATTCCATCCGGCCAGCTGAGCAGCCCGGGAAGACCCGGGCAACCAGGTTTCCCGGCGCCGCTCAGCGCTCCTTCAGAGCCTGCTGGATCGTGCGCATCACTTCGTCCAGCGGGGCGTCCGTCCGCGCCACCGCGACCAGCACCTCGCCCTCCGTGGTCACGGAGGCGGCCGGGGTCCTGGACGGTTCGGCCGGCGCGGTCCTGCCGGCGCCGATCCCGCTCCCGAAGGTGTCCCGGACGATCGCGAAGGCGTGGTCGAGCTGCGCCTCCACATCGCCCTGGCCGTCCGCCCGCAGCCAGCGGCGCAGGACGTGGTTGTGCGCGGTGACCACGGCCGAGGCGGCCACCTCGGCCAGCAGCGGGTCGTCATTGCCGACGTGGTGGTCGCGCTCGTCGAAATGGCCCAGCAGATAGCGCGTGAACAGCCGCTCGTAGCGGGCCACCGAGGCGATCTCCGCCTCCCGCAGCGTGGGGACCTCGCGGGTCAGTTTGTAGCGGGCCACGGAGACCGCGGGCTTGGCCGCGTACATCTTCATGACTTCCTTGATGCCGCGGCAGACCGTGTCGAGCGGGTGCTCGTGCGCCGGTGCCGCGTTGAGGACGGCCTCGGCCCGTACGAGGGTGTCGTCGTGGTCCGGGAAGATGGCCTCTTCCTTGGAGCGGAAGTGGCGGAAGAAGGTCCGCCGGGCCACGCCCGCGGCGCCCGCGATCTCGTCGACCGTCGTTGCCTCGTACCCCTTCGTGGAGAAGAGTTCCATCGCCGCGGCCGCCAGTTCACGGCGCATCTTGAGCCGTTGGGCGGCGGCACGGGTGCCCGCGGCGGTTTCCGGGGCGTCGGGCGCGGCTGAGGTACGGAGGGACTTGGCGGGCTGGGACATGGTGTGAACGTACTGCATCGGTGCGGGTGGACGCGCCCGTGGGGGCGGGCCGCCGGAACGGCCCAGCAGCCCGCCCCACCCGGCTCCCGGCTCAGAGGGGCCGGCGGCGGGCTTCGCGGCGTCGCGGGGCTGGGGTGCGCGCCTCGCGGCGTTGTCGTCAATCACCATGGCTCCGCCATGCCTCAATCCTCCGCCTTGCGACGCACGCACCCCAGCCCCGCTCCTTCCTCCGCGCTGCCCGCCGCCGGCGCCTCTCAGCGACGGGCATATTCGCGGAAGCCGCGGCCCGTCTTGCGGCCGAGGCAGCCCGCGGCCACCAGATGCTCCAGCAGCGGCGCCGGGGCGAGACCCGGGTCGCGGAACTCACTGTGCAGGACCTTCTCGATGGCCAGCGAGACATCGAGTCCGACGACGTCGAGGAGCTCGAACGGGCCCATCGGGTAGCCGCCGCCCAGCTTCATCGCGGCGTCGATGTCGTCGAGGGTCGCGTAGTGCTCCTCGACCATCTTGATCGCGTTGTTGAGGTACGGGAACAGCAGCGCGTTCACGATGAAGCCCGCCCGGTCCCCGCAGTCCACCGGGTGCTTGCGCACCTTCACGCAGACCTCGCGGACGGTGGCGTGGACGTCGTCGGTGGTCAGCACCGTGCGGACCACCTCGACCAGCTTCATCGCCGGCGCCGGGTTGAAGAAGTGCATCCCGATCACGTCCTCGGGACGCGAGGTGGCCCGCGCGATCGCGATGACGGGCAGCGACGAGGTCGTGGTGGCCAGCACCGCGCCGGGCCGGCAGACCTTGTCCAGCGTGGCGAAGAGCTGCTGCTTGACCGCCAGGTCCTCGGCGACCGCCTCGACCGCGAGGTCGACGTCGACGAAGGCGTCCAGGGATCCGGCGGCGGTGATCCGGGCGAGGGTCTCGTCCCGCGCCTCGGCCGTCAGCCGGCCCTTGGTGACCGAGCGCTCCAGCGACTTCGCGATCCGGCCCCGTGCCGTGTCCGCCTTCTCCTGGCTGCGCGCGGCGAGCACCACGTCGTAACCGGCCTTCGCGAAGACCTCGGCGATGCCGGAGGCCATCGTCCCGGAGCCCGCGACACCCACGGTCCGCACCGCGCGGCCGGCGACCGCACCCGTGCTCTCCAGCGGCGTCAGCGCGTCCGGGACCACCGTCTGGCCGCCCGGCGCGTCGTACGTGTAGAAGCCGCGGCCCGTCTTGCGGCCGGTCAGACCCGCCTCGCTGAGCTGCTTGAGGACCGGGGCCGGGGCGTGCAGCCGGTCGTGCGACGCGGAGTACATCGCCTCCAGGACCGTACGGGCGGTGTCGATGCCGATCAGGTCGAGCAGGGCGAGGGGGCCCATCGGCAGCCCGCAGCCCAGCCTCATCGCGGCGTCGATGTCCTCGCGGGAGGCGTAGTTCGCCTCGTACATCGCGGCGGCCTGGTTGAGATAGCCGAACAGCAGACCGTCCGCGACGAAGCCCGGCCGGTCACCGACCGCCACCGGCTCCTTGCCCAGTTCCCTGGCCAGCCGGGTGACGGTCTCGACGGCCGGCGGCGCGGTGAGCACCGAGGAGACCACCTCGACCAGCTTCATCGCGGGCGCCGGGTTGAAGAAGTGCAGGCCGAGCACCCGCTCGGGGTGCTGCGACTCGGCGGCCAGCCGGGTCACGGACAGGGCGTTGGTGCCCGTCGCCAGGATCGCGGTCGGGGAGACGACCGCGTCGAGGTCGCGGAAGAGCTGCTGCTTGATCTCGTACGACTCGGGCACGACCTCGATGACCAGCTCCGCGTCCGCGGCGGCCTGGAGGTCGGAGAAGGTGCGGAACCGGGCGAGGACGTCGCGCCGCTCCTCCTCGGTGATCCGCTCGCGCCGCACGGCGCGGGCGGTGGAGGCTTCCAGGGAGGCGACGGCCCGGCGGGCGGCCTCGTCGCTGATGTCGATACCGATGACCTCGCGGCCGGCACGGGCCAGGACCTCGGCAATGCCGGTTCCCATGGTGCCGAGGCCGACGACGGCGATGGTGCTGAGCGGGGTGTCCATCACGGGACTCCTGGGTGAGTGACGACTGAAGAGGAAGCACGGAGCGCACGAGGAAGACGAACCGGCGCGCGGCGTGCGCGAGCTGCATGTCGTGGTGCACGAACCGGGGCGCTCGAAGCGCACCCCGGCCGGGGAAGGGTGACGGACTCTGTCCCGAAGTCGCGTCTCACAAAGCTGCCGAACCGACAAGCACTCCGGATGGCTGCGTCACCAGGCCACCGGAGCCTGCGGGGTTGTGCCCCGCTCAGATGAGGTTAACCGGCGGGTAACGAGCGCGCCAGCCCTGGGCCGCTGTGCACTGGACCACACTTTCCCCGCCCCGGGCGCGACCTCGCGGTCCGTACGGTCCGTGATCGCCGATACGCTGACCGTCATGGACGAGGAGTTCCGGTCGCTGACCGACCGGCTGCGCGACGAGGCGGGGGAGTCGGCGGCGTACGACCGGCTCCTCGCCACCGAGGACGACGAAGAGCTGGCCCGGGTCCTCGTGGAGCCCGCACGCCCTCTGTGGGCGCGCGAGATCGCCGCGTTCCGGCTCGGCTGCGGAGGCGACCGCCGGGCCTTCGAGGCCCTGGTCCTCCTCCTCAACCACCGCGATCCCGAGCGCTGCGTCTCCGCCGCGTACGCACTGGTCCGACTGGGTGACCCCCGCACGCCCCGGGCCGCCGCCGCGCTCGCCACCAACACCCTGCGCACGGCCTACGCCCTGCACCCCGTACGGCTGCTGACCGATCTGCGCGCTCCCGAATCGGTGCCCACCCTGGTCAGCACGCTGACCCGGCTGCTCCATCCCGACGAGCCGCACTGGCGGGTCGCCCTCGCCTGTGTCGAGGGGCTGGGCCGACTGGGTGACGGAGCGGCCCGCCCGGTCCTGGAAGCGGCGCTGCCGCACCCCCGTCTCGGCGGAGCCGCGGCCGAGGCGCTCGGCCGGCTGCCGGCCGGCCGCTGAGGCGGACGGGCCCGGAGGCCGGGCCCGTCCGCCGTGGCGTCCGCGCGGTCAGCCGCGGAAGCCGAGCAGTCCGTGCAGCGCCTTGCCGCCGGAACCGCCGCCGGCGCCGTCCGAGCTCCGGAGGGCCTTCTCCGCGGGCAGCGGCTTCGGGTCGGCGAGCGCCTCGCAGACCGCGTCCGCCCGGCCGCCCCCGCCGCGCGGGACGGTGCCCTTGGCGAGGTAGTCCACCAGGTACGCGTCCAGGCACGTGCTGCCGCTCAGTGTGATGCCGTGGTTCCCGCCGCCCTGTTCGACGACCAGGCTGGAGCCCTTCAGCTTGCGGTGCATGGTGACGCCGCCCTGGTACGGGGTGGCCGCGTCGTCCGTGGCCTGGAACAGCAGGGCCGGCGGGAGTTCGTGGTTGGTGACCCGTACCGGGTTCAGGGGCTCCACCGGCCAGGAGGCGCACGGCGCGTTGTACCAGGTGTTGTTCCAGGTCATGAACGGGGCCTTGGCCTGTACCGCGGTGGTGTCGTTGCGCCAGGTGTTCCAGTCCTGCGGCCACGCCGCGTCCCGGCACTGCACGGCCGTGTAGACGGAGTAGCTGTTGTCCCCGCCGGCGCCGGTCGCGCCGAAGTTCTCGTACGCCGAGACCAGCGCTTCCTCGTTGTTGTCGCGGACGTACTCGGCGAACGCCTCGGCCAGGTAGGGCCAGTAGCCGTTGTAGTACCCGCCGGGCAGGAAGGTGTCCTCCAGCTCGCTCGCGCCGACCTTGCCGCCCGCGGGCCGCTCCCTGACGGACTCGCGCATCCCGTACCAGGCGGACTCCACCTCCGCCGCGTCCTGGCCGAGCCCGTAGGTGGCGTCGTGCTGCGCGACCCAGGCGGCGAACGCCTTGTGGCGGGCGTCGAACGCGTAGTCCTGGCCGAGGTTGTCGTCGTACCAGACGCCCTCGGGGTCGACGACGGAGTCGAGCACGAGCCGCCGGACCCGCTCGGGGAACAGCTTCGCGTACACGGCGCCCAGGTAGGTGCCGTAGGAGTAGCCGAAGTAGTTGATCCGCGGGGCGCCCAGGGCTCCGCGGATCACGTCGAGGTCCTTGGCGGAGCTGACCGTGTCCATGTACGGCAGCAGGTCCCCGTGCTTGCGGCCGCACGCCTCGGCGAAGGACGCGGCCCGCTCACGGCCGGCCTGCTCGTCCTCGTACGACCGCGGTACGGAGTCGGGGCGTACCGGATCGAAGTGCTGGGGAAGGCAGTTCAGCGCCGGGGTGCTCTTCCCGACCCCGCGGGGGTCGAAGCCGATCACGTCGTACTGCGCGGCGACCTTCGCGGGCAGCGCGGACGCCACGAAGCCCGCCATCGAGAGTCCGCTCCCGCCGGGGCCGCCCGGATTGACCAGGAGCGGCCCCTGCGAGGTCGCGGCCGTGTGCGGAATCCGGGACAGCGCGAGGGTGACCTGACGGCCCGACGGACGGTCGTGGTCGAGCGGGGACCGGACCGTCGCGCACTGCATCGTCGGATACGACTTGGTCGCGCAGTCCGTCCACGTGAGCTGCGCGGCGCGCGGTGCGCCGGCACCCGATTCCGTTCCGGTGGTCGCGGCGGACGGTGTGGCGGACACCAGGCCCGCCACCGTCGCGCCGACGGCGACCAGAATTCCTGCACGTTTCGTCATACGGCCTCCCGAGGTGGAAGGGAGCGCGGCCGAGGGTGCCGCTGCCCCCGCCGCATGCTCCCCGTATTCGGGTCAGGAAGGACACGTTGGGCCGAGAGTTGACCCGTTTGGACAAGGACTCGCGGAGCCGGGGTGACGCCGGGCGTGTGGCGTTCAGAGCAGGGTCAGCTGGGTGGGGCCGCCGCCGGGGCCGTCCGGAACCGGCACCGGAACCTCCGGCGCGGAGATCCGGCGGGCCTCGCCCCGGTGCGCGGGGCCGATGCCGAACTCGGCCGCCAGTTCGTGGACCCGGCGGGTGATCTGCCGCTGGTACCAGGTGGGGGCGTACGCCCCGTCCGCGTACATCCGCTCGTATCGCGCCACGAGATGCGGGTGGTGCTGTCCGAGCCACTGCATGAACCACTCCCGGGCGCCGGGCCGCAGATGCAGGACGAGCGGGGTCACCGAGGTCGCGCCGGAGGCCGCGATCGCGCCCACGGTGGCACGCAACTGCTCCGGGCTGTCGCCGAGGAACGGGATGACGGGTGCCATCAGGACGCCGCAGCCGATCCCGTGGTCGGTGAGGGTGCGGACGACGTCGAGGCGGCGTTCGGGGGAGGGGGTCCCGGGTTCGACCGTGCGCCAGAGCTCCGGGTCGGTGAAGCCGACCGAGACGGAGACGCCGACCTCGGTGACCTCGGCCGACTGCTTCAGCAGCTCCAGGTCGCGGAGGATCAGCGTGCCCTTCGTCAGGATCGAGAACGGGTTCGCGTGGTCGCGCAGGGCCGTGATGATGCCGGGCATCAGCCGGTAGCGGCCCTCGGCGCGCTGGTAGCAGTCGACATTCGTCCCCATCGCGATGTGCGCCCCGTGCCAGCGGTGCGAGGCGAGGTGACGGCGCAGCAGTTCCGCGGCGTTGATCTTGACGACGATCTGGGAGTCGAAGTCGAGCCCGGTGTCGAGGTCCAGATAGCTGTGGGTCTTGCGGGCGAAGCAGTACACGCAGGCGTGCGAGCAGCCGCGGTACGGATTCACGGTCCATTCGAACGGCATCCGGCTGGCCCCGGGCACCCGGTTCACGATGGACCGGGCCCGTATCTCATGGAAGGTGATGCCTCGGAATTCTGGTGTGTCGAACGTGCGCGTGGTCACCGCGTCCGCGGCGAAGAGCGCGCTGTTCCGGGCCGTTGTGGTGTTTTCGGCCAAATTGTCCCAGCGCATGGACGCCTCCCTGGTAGCACTGGGCACAGAATAGAACACATGTTCGCTTGATCGTGCGCGACCGATTGTGCGTGAAGGCGATGCGGGGTCCGATCGGGAATGCGGGGCCGATTTTGAGGGGCGTGCCCGAGGTGGTTGGCTCAGCACACCCCGAACAGTCGAGTGGTGGAGGAACTGGCATGGCGCAGGTCGAGGCAACGACAGAGCGGATCATCGCGGCGGACGCGGAGGCGGTGTTCGATGCGTTGGCCGACTACAAGGAGGTCCGGGGCAAGGTGCTGACCGGGCACTTCAGCGAGTACGAGGTGCGCGAGGGCGGCGACGGCGAGGGCACCCTCGTGCACTGGAAGCTCCAGGCCACCAGCAAGCGTGTCCGTGACTGTCTGCTGGACGTCACCGAGCCGACCGACGGGCAGCTCATCGAGAAGGACCGCAACTCCTCGATGGTCACCACCTGGACCGTCACCCCGGCCGGCGAGGGGAAGGCCCGGGCCGTGGTCTCGACCGTGTGGGACGGCGCCGGCGGCATCGGCGGTTTCTTCGAGAGGACCTTCGCGCCCAAGGGGCTTGGCCGCATCTACGACGAGCTGCTCCAGAATCTCGCCACCGAGGTCGAGAAGTAGCCTCCGGGCGCTGTCGGCCGGCCTCACCGGAACGGGTGGTTTTCCGGGACGGCCGGTTGTGCGCCGTAGTGCCTCCGACCGGCGCATAAGCCCTCCGTATGCGCCGGTCGTGCTCCCGGTCGCGTTTGCCCCGCCTTGCTGCCTGATGCGAGAAATGGGCGGCGCAGGTGCGACGAGGGGAGCGTTACGTGGTGGGTGGGATCACTCTGGTGAAGGACGGGCCGAGTGGCGCAGGGGGAGCCGGACCGGAGACCGTGCCGCCGCCCCCGGCCGACACGGACACCGCCACCGGGGCCGTACCCCCCTCGGAGTTCAGCCACGGCCGGGTCCGGATGGTCTTCCTCGGCCTGATGCTCACCCTGCTGCTCGCGGCGCTCGACCAGATGATCGTGGCCACCGCCCTGCCGAAGATCGTCGGCGAGCTGCACGGCCTGGAGAAGATGTCCTGGGCGGTCACCGCCTATCTGCTCGCCTCCACGATCGGTCTGCCGATCTACGGGAAGCTCGGCGACCTCTTCGGCCGCAAGGGCGTCTTCCAGTTCGCGATCGTCGTGTTCGTCATCGGCTCCGCGCTCGCCGGCTGGTCACGCACCATGGACGAGCTGATCGCGTTCCGCGCCATCCAGGGCATCGGCGGCGGCGGCCTCATGATCGGCGTCCAGGCGATCATCGCGGACATCGTCCCGCCCCGTGAGCGCGGCCGGTTCATGGGCCTGATCGGCGCGGTCTTCGGCCTGGCGTCCGTCGCGGGCCCGCTGCTCGGCGGATTCTTCACCGACCACGCCTCCTGGCGCTGGTGCTTCTACATCAACGTCCCCTTCGGCCTGGTGACCTTCGCCGTCATCGCCGTCGTGCTGAAGCTCCCCAAGCCCGCCGTACGCCCCCGGCTGGACGTCCTCGGCGCGTTGCTGCTCGCCGCCGCGTCCACCTGTCTCGTGCTGCTCACCAGCTGGGGCGGCACCGAGTACGCCTGGGGCTCGCGCACCATCCTGGGGCTCGCCGCCGGAGCTGCCGGAACGACTCTGCTCTTCCTCGCCGTGGAGCACCGCGCACCCGAACCGATCATTCCGCTCCATCTGTTCCGCGACTCGATCTTCAACATCACGGGGCTCGTCGGCGCGGTCATCGGCGTCGCGCTCTTCGGCGCGGCCAGCTATCTGCCGACGTACCTCCAGATGGTCGACGGCGCGTCCGCCACCGAATCGGGACTGCTGATGCTGCCGATGATGGGCGGCATCGTCGGTGCCTCCGTGGTCTCGGGACAGCTGATCTCCCGTACCGGCCGCTACCGGATCTACCCCCTGCTCGGCAGTGGGATCTCGGCCGTCGGCATGTGGCTGCTCTCCCGGCTCGAAACCGGCACCTCCCGGCTGGAGTACAGCCTCTGGCAGGCCGTTCTCGGCCTCGGTATCGGCCTGGTCATGCCCGTGCTCGTACTGGCCGTCCAGAACTCCGTGCGCCCCTCCGACCTCGGCACCGCCACCAGCGCCAACAACTACTTCCGGCAGATCGGCGGCAGCGTCGGTGCCGCGATCTTCGGGACGCTCTTCGCCGGACGGCTCTCGGACGCCCTCGACGTACGCCTCCCCTCCGGCGCCGGACTCCCCGACCCCGAGTCGATCACTCCGCAGCTGGTCCATGCCATGGAACCCGCGCTGCGCGACGCCTACATCCAGGCGTACGCCGACGCGATGCCGCGGATCTTCCTGTACCTCGTGCCGGTCCTCCTGCTCGGCCTGTTCCTCGCCTTCTTCCTCAAGGAGAAACCGCTGGTGTCCCACCCCACCCCCGACATGGCCGCCGACTCCGCGACCGTCCCCGCCGCCCGTACCGACTCGGTCACCGTGACGGTCGGACACCCGTCCGGCGTGCCGGTCTGCGGGTACGTCCAGCACCCCGACGGCACGAAGGTCCCGCGGGCCGCCCTCACTCTCATCGACGTCCAGGGGCAGCAGGCCGGACGGGGCGCCAGCGGCGACGACGGGCGGTACGCGCTGAGCGTGCCCGGCGCCGGCGCGTACGTCCTGATCGCGGCGGCGGGCGGTCACCAGCCGCAGGCCGTCAGCGTCACCGTCGGCGAACGGCCCGTCGAACTCGACGTGGTGCTCGGCGGCGCGGGCCGTCTCGCCGGCACCGTCGTCACGGCCGACGGCATCCCGGTCCGCGAGGCGGCGGTGACCCTCACCGACGTACGGGGCGAGGTCGTCGCGACCACCCGTACGGGCCGCGAGGGCGGCTACGAGATCACGGAGCTGGTGGCCGGCGAGTACACCCTCGCGGCCAGCGCCCCGGCCTTCCGGCCCGCCGCCCTGCCGGTCAGTGTGCAGGCGGCCAGGGAGACCCGGCAGGACATCGAACTGGCGGGCGGCGCCGTCCTGCGCGGCACCGTACGCGCGAACGGCGGTCGGCCCGTGGAGGACGCCCGCGTCACCCTGCTCGACGCGGCGGGCAACGTGGTCGACACGCTCACCACCGGGTCCGACGGAACCTTCCGGTTCGTCGACCTGTCCTCCGGGGAGTACACGGTGATCGCGGCCGGATACCCGCCGGTGGCGACGGTCCTGCGGATGGCGGGCGGCGGTCGCACCGAGAGGGACCTCCAGCTCGGCCACGAGGACTGAGGGGGGCGTCGCGCAGGGCGGCGCTGCCCCTCTCACCGCCAACTGGTGAAACTTCGTCAGAACGGCCTGGTCGGAAGGTACTTGCCGTCCAGGGTGATGACGGCGCGCTCGCCGCCCTCGGGGTCGGCGACCTTCTTCACGTCCAGCTTGAAGTTGATCGCGCTGATGATGCCGTCGCCGAACTCCTCGTGGACCAGGGCCTTGAGGGTGGTGCCGTAGACCTGGAGCATCTCGTAGAAGCGGTAGATCGTCGGGTCGGTCGGGATGCCGCCGGGGATGGAGCCGCGGGTGGGGATGGTCTGCAGGAGGAGCACCGCGTCCTCGTCCAGCCCCAGGAGCTCGCCGACCGCGCGGGCGGAGTCCTCGGGCAGCGCGTGCTGACCCAGCACGGCGGCCGTCACGAACGCCACGGACAGGCCGGCGGCGTCGGCGATCTGCTGCCACGTCAGATCCTTCCGGATCTTTGCCGCTACGGCGTCCTCGGTCACGGTCGCGCGGGCGGCGGGGGAGAACTGGGCGTGCGTCATGGGGGATTCCTTTCGGAAGGTCCGGCCCCTGGATGAGGCGCGGAAGTCGAGGGGGTCGGGGGGAGAGGGGTGAGCGCCGGTCAGGCGGCAGCCGACACGGCGGCGCTCTCGTCCAACGTCTCCACGGTGCCGGTCGCGATGTCGAACACCCAGCCGTGCAGGGAGAGTTGCCGCTGCGAGAGGGCGCGTGCCACCGAAGGGTGGGTCCGCAGGTTCTGGAGCTGGGCGATCACGTTCGCCCGTACGAGCGTGGCCACCCCGGACTCTCCCGCCGGGGCGGCGGGACCCGAGTGCGCCCGGGCACGGGCCGCGTCCGCGTGGCGCAGCCAGTCCGCGATCAGCGGGGCCGAGCCGAGGTCGTGCCCCTCGGCCAGCGCCGTCATCGCTCCGCAGGCGGAATGCCCGCAGACGACGATGTCGGTCACGCCGAGCACGGCGACGGCGTACTCGATGCTTGCCGCGACACCGTCCGTGCCCGGTCCGTAGGCGGGGACCAGATTGCCCGCGGTACGGACGACGAACAGCTCGCCGGGTTCGCTCTGCGTGATCAGCTCCGGAGTCACCCGGGCGTCGGAGCAGCCGATGAACAGCGTCGCGGGCCGGTGATGCGTGGCCAGGTGGGCGAAGAGCTGCTGCTTCGCGGGGAAGACATCACGGCGGAAATGCGCGATGCCGTCGGAGAGGTGGTGCATGCGCACTCCCATCGATGACTGTCCGCCCTTGCGGCCGACGTCATTCACCATGCATGACCGGCATCTATAGTGTCCAAGACTTGATATCCATAGATGCTATTGATGTCATCTATAGGTGAGTCGTCGACGCCGCACGGGCGTGACCGGGAGCGGGCCGGCCCCGCACCTATAGTTCGGGCCATGGGTCCCGAGCTGCGCCACCTCCGCTATCTGATCGCGGTAGCCGAGCACGGCAACTTCACCCGCGCCGCCGAGGAGCTGCGCATCTCCCAGCCCACGCTGTCCCAGCAGGTCAAGCAGTTGGAGCGGGTGGTCGGCGCCCAGCTGCTCGACCGCAGTGGCCGCGGCGTCCGGCTCACCGACGCCGGAGACGCCTATGTGCACTACGCCCGGCGCGCCCTGCGCGACCTCGCAGCGGCGGACCGTGCCGTGGTCGACGTGGCGGACCTGTCCCGGGGCACTCTGCGCCTCGCGACGACACCGACGTTCACGGCGTACCTCGTCGGCCCCCTGGTGCAGGAGCTGCACACCAGCCATCCCGGGATCACCCTCCAGCTGCGCGAGATGACCCAGGACCGTATCGAGGCGTGCCTGTTGGCCGACGAGATCGACCTGGGGATCGCGTTCGAGGGGCCGCATCCGGCAGGGATCACCGCACACGCCCTGTTCACGGAGACCCTGAGCCTGGTCGTCACGGCACACGCCCCGCAGGCCGCGACGCGGGAGCCGGTGCCCGTGAGCAGGCTCGCCGAACAGCATCTCGCCCTGCTCAGCGACGACTTCGCCACGCGCGGGCACATCGACAGCTACTTTGCCGCGCACCACGTCGAGCCGCCCGTCGCCGTGGAGGCGAACTCCATCCAGGCCCTCACCGAGATCGTGCGCCGCACCCCTCTGCTGGCCACGGTCCTTCCGGACGCCGTCACGGACGACCATCCGCACCTCACTCCCGTCGCGCTCGACCCGCCGCTGCCCGCTCGGCGCGTGGCCCTGCTGCGCCGCGACAGCGCGTACCGGAGCGCGGCGGCCCGCGCCTTCACCCGGCTCGCGAGCCGGGTGGTACGGGACCGGGGCTACACCCCTGCCTGATCAGTGCGTACTCGGTGCGGGAGTTCGGGCCCACGGACATCTCGGACCTGGACGCGGCGCGTCCCGCACCGGAGCGGTGTGGCTCACGACGCGATGCGCTCAGCTCCGGCGGTCCGTCCCGACCAGGGTCATCAGGGCTCGTGCGCCAGGACTCATGGCCAGGGCCGGAGGGAGCACGACCACGCTCTCGTACACCGGTCGGTGCGCGCCCTCCGGTTCCACCGCCACCAGGCGCCGGGCCTCGGGCTTGCGGGCGAAGTGCTGCGGCACCACGGCGATGCCCAGCTCCTCGTGGACCAGCTCCAGGAGGCTGTGCACATCGTTCACCTCAAGGGCCACCGTGCGGCGCACTCCCGCCGCGGAGAACGCCTCGTCCGCGGCGCGCCGTGGGCCCCAGTCCGGATGGAAGTCGATGAACGACTCACCGGACAGCTCGGCCCACGCCACGGTCCTCTCCCGCGCGAAACGATGACCCGGAGCGCACAGCACGACCATCGGCTCCCTGGCCAGCGGCCTCAGCTCACCGCGCCACTCCAGGGGACTGACCGTGGCGGCGAAAGCGATGTCGAGCCGTCCACCGGCCACCCCGTCCAGCAGACTCGACGTGCCCTCCTGCCGGAGCCGGATCTCCATATGGGGATGGGCCCGGTGGAAGGCCGCGAGCAACTGCGCGGGGCTGACACCGGCCACGCACTGCTCGACCCCCACGGTCAGCGTGCCGCGCAGCAGCCCCCGTACGGCGTCGACGGCGTCCTTAGCCGCCCGCGCCCCCGCCAGCGTGCGTTCCGCCTCCACCAGGAGGGCCCGTCCCGCCTCGGTGAGCCGGACCGACCGTGTCGTCCGGCTGAACAGCGGAGTCCTCAGCTCCTGCTCCAGCGCCCGGACGGAAGCGGACAGCCCCGACTGGGACACCGCGAGACGCTCGGCGGCGCGGGTGAAGTGCCGTTCTTCGGCGACGGCGACGAAGTGCTCCAGCTGACGCAGTTCCATGATTGAGAAATGTAGGCGATGAATCCGACCGGAATCTCCTGTTGGACTGCTGGATCGTTCTGCGCCAGCCTGGAGGCGCGCACCGAGCCCGGCGCGTTCCCAGGACCTCTCCGTGGAGCCCCGCGTATGTATCTCCCGTCGGCCGACCGCTACTCCGCCATGCCCTACCGGCGCACCGGACGCAGCGGCCTGCTGCTGCCCGCGCTGTCCCTCGGCCTGTGGCACAACTTCGGCGGCGACCGGAATCCGGAGGACCAGGGCCGCATCCTGCGCAGGGCCTTCGACCTCGGCATCACCCACTTCGACCTCGCCAACAACTACGGACCGCCGCCCGGCTCCGCCGAGGTCACCATGGGCCGCGCCCTGAAGACGGACTTCGCCCACCTGCGGGACGAGATCGTCATCTCCACCAAGGCGGGTTACGGCATGTGGGACGGGCCGTACGGGGAGTGGGGGTCGCGGAAGTACCTGCGCGCCTCGCTGGACCAGAGCCTGAGCCGCCTCGGCCTGGAGTACGTCGACATCTTCTACTCCCACCGCCCCGACCCGGAGACCCCGCTCGAAGAGACGATGGGCGCGCTCGACACCGCGGTGCGCCAGGGCAAGGCGCTGTACGCCGGGATTTCCAACTACTCGCCCGAGCAGACCCGCGAGGCCGCCCGCATCCTGGGCGAGCTCGGCACCCCGCTGCTCATCCACCAGCCGCGCTACTCGATGCTGGACCGGCGCCCCGAGGAGGGGCTGCTGAGCGCGCTGGACGAGCTCGGCACCGGCTCCATCGCCTACTCGCCGCTGGAGCAGGGCATCCTCTCCGACCGTTATCTGCGCGGCATCCCGGAGGGCTCGCGGGCGGCGGGCGACAGCCCGTTCCTGACCCCCGAGGCCGTCACCCCGGAGCTGGTGCGCCGGCTGGGGGCACTCGACCAGGTGGCCAAGGAGCGCGGCCAGACCCTGGCACAGCTGGCCCTGGCCTGGGTGCTGCGGGGCGGCCGGGTCACCTCCGCCGTGGTCGGCGCGAGCAGCGTCGCTCAGCTGGAGAGCAGTGTCGGAGCGGTGGCGAACCTGGAGTTCGGTGAGGAGGAGTTGGCGAGGATCGAGGAGATCCTCACCGCCGGCTGAGCCGCCTCCGTCAGAGCCAGCCGTTGCGGCGGAAGCCGCGGTGGATGAGGAAGCAGGCGGTGGCCATGACGCTGACGACGAACGGATACCCGTAGGTCCACCGCAGCTCCGGCATGTACGCGAAGTTCATGCCGTACACCCCGCAGACCATGGTGGGTACGGCGATGACGGCGGCCCAGGCCGTGATCTTGCGCATGTCCTCGTTCTGGGCGACGGTCACCTGAGCCAGGTGGGCCTGGAGCACCGAGTCGAGCAGCGCGTCGAACGACGTGATCTGGTCGGTGGTACGGGCCAGATGCCCCGCGACATCGCGGAAATACGGCTGGAACTCCGGGCCCACCGGCCCCATCGGCCCGGCCGCCAGGGCCTGGAGCGGCCGGCTCAGCGGTGCCACCGCCCGCTTGAACTCCATGAGCTCACGCTTGAGCTGGTAGATCCGCCCGGCGTCGCCCCGGCCGGAATGCTCGCTGAACACCGCGGTCTCCACCGCGTCGATGTCGTGCTGCACCGCCTCGGCGACGAGCAGGTAGTTGTCCACCACCCGGTCGGCTATCGCGTGCAGCACGGCGGCGGGCCCCTTGGCCAGTTGCTCCGGGTCCGCCTCCAGGGCCTCCCTGAGCGGCCCCAGCGAGCCGTGACTGCCGTGCCGCACCGTGACCACGAAGTCGGCGCCCGTGAAGATCATGATCTCCCCGGTGTCCACCACCTCACTGGTCGCGGTGAGCTGCTCGTGCTCGACGTAGCCGCAGGTCTTGAAGACGGCGAACAGAATGTCCTCGTACCGCTCCACCTTGGGCCGCTGATGGGCGTTGACCGCGTCCTCGACGGCCAGCGGGTGCAGTCCGAACAGTGCGGCGACCCCGGCGAACTCCTCGGCGGACGGTTCGTGCAGCCCGAGCCAGACGAAGCCCCGGCCGGAGTCGCGGACCCGGCGCAGTGCCTCGTCCGGCGGGCAGGCGGCCGGGTGCCGGACGCCGTCCTCGTACAGCACGCAGTTGACCACCGCGCTGCCCAGCGGTGAGCGCGCGGGGTGGCTGAGGTCCACGCCGGGCCGGTGGGCCCGGCGTACCGCGTGACGTAGTTTGCGGACGATCGGCACTGCGGACTCCTTCACGCGGCGGACGGCGCGGCCAGTGTGCCACTGGATCACGCCGTGCAGGCCGGGAGGGCCGGTGTACGGAGGGCCGGGCGGCGGTCTCCGACGTTCCGCGGGCCCGGCCCGCGCGTGGCGCGATGCGTCGTGCGGCTCGCCCGGACTATGCGGAGGGTGTAAAAAGAGGGCATGGCCGGACGCTACGGCCGCCCGCGCTCGGTTCTCAGGATGCGGACCGTCGCCGGTCAGGTCTTTCTCCTGCAAGTGGCGATCGTGGTGCTGTTGGTCGCCGCTGCCGTGGCCGCGCTCGTGCTCCAGTCCAGGGCCGACAGCGAACGGGAGGCCCGTAACCGGTCGGTCGCCGTGGCCGAGACGTTCGCCAACGCGCCGGGTACCGCGGCGGCCCTCAAGGCCCCCGACCCCACCGCAGTGCTTCAGCCGAGCGCCGAAGCGGCCCGGAAGGGCTCCGGGGTCGACTTCGTCGTCGTGCTGAGCACGGACGGAATCCGCTACACCCACCCGTTGCCCGACCGGATCGGCAAGAAGTTCGTCGGCAATCTGGAGCCCGCCCTGAACGGCGGCATCGTCGTCGAGCAGATCACCGGAACCATCGGACCGCTCGTCCAGGCCGTGGTGCCGGTCACCGACCGTAACGACACCGTCGTGGGCCTGGTGTCCGCCGGGATCACCATCGAACGTGTGAGCGGTGCTGCGGAGGATCAGTTCCCGCTGCTGTTCGGCTCCGCCGGCGGGATCCTGCTCGTCGCCACCGGCGGCACGGCGCTCGTCAGCCGGCGTCTGCGCCGCCAGACGCGCGGCCTCGGCCCCACCGAGATGACCCGGATGTACGAGCACCACGACGCCGTCCTGCACGCCGTGCGGGAGGGCGTCGTCATCATCGGCGGCGACGGCCGTCTGCTGCTCGCCAACGACGAGGCGCGCAGGCTGCTCCCCCTTCCGCCGGAAGTGGAGGGGCGCACGGTCCCCGAGCTGGGCCTCGACCCGGTCACCACGGAGCTGCTGGTATCGGGCCGGACCGTCACCGACGAACTGCACCCCGTCGGCGACCGCCTGCTCGCCGTCAACCAGCGGTCGACGGACAAGGACGGCGGACCACCCGGCAGCGTGACGACGCTGCGGGACACCACCGAACTGCGTGCCCTGACGGGCAGGGCCGACGTGGCCCGGGCCCGGCTGGATCTGCTGTACGAGGCCGGAGCGGAGATCGGCACCACCCTCGACGTGGTGCGCACGTGCGAGGAACTGGCGGACTTCGCCGCCGCCCGCTTCGCCGACCTCGCCACCGTCGACATCGTCGAGTCCGTGCTCCAGGGCGAGGAGCCGTCCGCCATCCGCGGGGCGACCGAGATGCGGCGTGCGGCCCTCGCCGGCGAGCGGGACGGCATGGGCCTCCACCCGGTCGGCTCCACCATCCGCTTCGTGCCGACGACGCGCCTGGGGTCGGGCCTCGACCGCGGAGAGGCCGTCCTCGAAACGGAGCTGGGGGACTTCGCCGGCTGGCAGGAGCAGAACCCCGACCGGGCCCAGCGACTTGTCGACAACGGCGTGCACTCCATGATCTCGGTGCCGCTGCGCGCCCGCGGCGCCATTCTGGGCGTGGCCATCTTCTGGCGCGCCGCCGGGCACGCGCCGTTCGACGAGGAGGACCTGTCCCTCGCCGAGGAACTGGTGGCCCGCGCCGCCGTCAGCATCGACAACGCCCGCCGCTACTCGCGCGAGCACACCATGGCCGTGACCTTGCAGCGCAGCCTGCTGCCGCACGGTCTCCCCGAGCAGAACGCCCTCGACGTCGCCTTCCGCTATCTGCCCGCGCATGCCGGGCGCGGAGGTGTCGGCGGCGACTGGTTCGACATCATCCCGCTCCCCGGCGCACGGGTCGCGCTCGTGGTGGGCGACGTCGTCGGCCACGGGCTCCACGCAGCCGCCACCATGGGGCGGCTGCGCACCGCGGTCCACAACTTCTCCACCCTGGACCAGCCGCCCGGCGAGATCCTGTGGCACCTGGACGAACTGGTCGCCCGGATCGACCAGGACGACCCGGCCGAGGCGGCGGTCACCGGAGCGACCTGCCTCTACGCGATCTACGACCCGGCCTCCGGACGCTGCACCATGGCCCGGGCCGGCCACCTCCAGCCGGTGATCGTCCACCGGGACGGCACCGCCGAGTTCGCCGACGTGCCCGGCGGCCCGCCGCTGGGTCTCGGCGGACTGCCCTTCGAGACCCTGGAGGTGCTGCTGCCCGAGGGCAGCGATCTGGTGCTCTACACGGACGGGCTCGTCGAGGACCGGAGACGCGACATCGACGAAGGACTGGAGCTGCTGCGCCGCACCCTCGCCGAGCACGCGGCCGACTCGCCGGAGGCCACCTGCGAGGCGACCGTCCGCAGGCTGGTGAACGACCGGGCCCGCGACGACATCGCCCTGCTCGTCGGACGCACCCACAGGCTCGACCCGGCGGACATCGCAGACTGGGACGTACAGTCCGACCCGTCGGCGGTGTCGCAGGTACGGGCCGATGTCTCGGAGAAGCTGGCCGAGTGGGGACTGACCGAGGAGTCCTTCACCACGGAGCTGATCCTCAGCGAGCTGGTCACCAACGCGATCCGTCACGCGGCAGGACCCATCCGCGTACGGCTGATCCGTGACCGCTCACTGATCTGCGAGGTCTCCGACCACAGCAGCACCTCACCCCACCTGCGGCAGGCCGCCACGACGGACGAAGGGGGCCGCGGACTCTTCCTCGTCGCCCAGTTCGCCGACCGGTGGGGGACCCGTTACACCGACGACGGCAAGGTCATCTGGACGGAGCAGACCCTGGCGGCGGCACCGCCCCCGCCGCACGTCCGCCGGGGGATTTGAGCGCGCCGCCCCGACGGTCCGGGACTCAGCCCGTTCCGTCAGCCGGAACCGGTGACTCCGGCGCGGGGAGCTCGCTGGTGCAGGTGCTGCGTCCGAAGACCCCTGACGCGGTGGCGCGCTGGACGTGCTTGCCGCCCACGGCGAGCGTGCAGCTCGCCTCGCCGCCCTTCTCGCCGAGGGTGACGTTGACGACGGGGGAGGCGCCGAGCGGAACGCGCACGGTCTTCTTCCACGGCAGCTCGGCGTCCTTCACGACCTGCGCGCGGTCGGCCGTGCCGTCCCCTCGGTAGGAGATGTCGGCAGCACCCTCGCCGAGTACCTCGTACGTCACGTCGGCGGTGGGGACCGCGGACTTCTTGTCCGCCTGCTCGTCGTTCGAGTCGAGGATTCCGTACGTGACGAGTCCGCCGCAGGCGAGCAGCAGCGCCACTGCGACGGCGATGCCGCGCAGGTCCGGGCTCCGGGATGCCTTACCGGCAGCCGTGCTTTCGGACTGCTCGGGCTGCTCCGGCTCGTCGGGCTGTTCCGGCTGTTCCGGGTCGTTCGGTTCCTGAGCTGTGGACATGGCCGCGCTTTCGGTCGGAGCGAGTTCGCCTGGGTTATACACCATCAGAAACCGCACGTGCCAGGACGCGGAAGAAGTGGGTTAATTGGGGCACGCATTCTCACCCGGTGTTCTCTCGGGGTGTCAAATACCCGAATTATGAACTCTCTTGACTGGCATTCAAACAATCCGTTAGACAGCCCCCGACTTTGATCGATGCGTCTTCGGCGAGGCCACTTCCCTGCATTCGGGCGGTGGTCCGGTTGGCATGCCCGGAGGTAGGTCGTCGTTCAGGTCGGCATTGAGTGCGACTGGCAGGGGGGTCCTCGCCGGCGTGCCGATGAAGGGAATGGCGTGAAAGTGAGACTCGGGCGGGCTGTTGCCTGCCTTGTGGTGTCGGCAGTTGCTTCGACGATGTTGCCGCAAGTCGCTTATGCGGCTGAGGTGTCGGGTGATGACGGCGATGGAATCGTTGATGCCTTCAAGGGCTGGTTCTCCGACAGTGAGGGCGAGAACGAGCCAGAGGCGCCCAGGACGGGTGGAAGTCCTGTTCTGCCGAGCCGGGAGAAGCTGCCGGCGGGGAAGGCGGCTCCGAAGGCGAAGCGGGTTGCGGAGCTGACGGGCCGGCGGACGGCGAATCAGCGGTTCTGGCGGTTGTCGGACGGTCGGGTGCAGACCGAGGTGTCGGTCGAGCCGACCGGCTACCGCTCGGGGAAGTCGTTCAAGAACATTGATCCGACGGTCACCGAGACCGACGCCAAGGGCTTCGCGCTGGCGAACACGACGAACGCGGCGCGCAGTTGGTTCGGTACGGATGCGGACCGGTTGCTGAAGTTCGAGGCCGAGGGCCACACGGTGACGCTGGGCCTTCAGGGCGCGGGCAAGCTCGCGCCGGTGGCCGAGGGCAACACCGTGACGTACAAGAACGCGGTGCCGGGCGCGGACCTGTCCTATGTGGTGGGTCCGGGCCGGGTGAAGGAGAACATCGTTCTCGCGGAGCGGCCGACGGGTCCGGTGTCGTTCACGTTCACGCTGGACGCGGGCGGGCTGACGCCGAAGTCGGGCAAGGACGGCTCGGTCGAGTTCTACGGCGAGGCTCCGAATCCGGTTCTCGTGATTCCCGCGGCGTTCATGACGGACGCGAAGAGGGACGCGACCGCCCCCTACGGGGCCGGTTACAGCCCCGCCGTGGAGCAGAGGCTCACCAAGTCCGGTGAGGACTGGAAGCTGACGGTCACACCGGATGCGAAGTGGCTGGCCGCGAAGGAGCGGCAGTACCCGGTCACGGTCGATCCGACGATCACGATTGCGCCGACGCCGTCTTCGGCGCAGGACGTGATGATTTCCTCGGACGGTCCGGCGTCGAACTATGACGACAACTGGCGTCTGTCGGTCGGTAATACGAGTACGGGCTCTTCGCGGGCCCTGATCCGCTTCCCCCTCGGCACCGTCCCGGCGGGTACCAAGCTGGATTCGGCCGATCTGAAGCTGTACTACGACCAGACGCACACCGCGGGTGACACCGAGGTGCAGCTGGAGGCGCACCGGGCCACGCAGCCGTGGTCCGAGGCGGACGCGACGTGGAACAGCGCGAACACCTTCACCGGTGAGCTGTCCGGTACGTCGGTGCTCGTCGATGACGGTGACGCGGGGCGGACCGCTGCGGTGGGTGCGTGGCCGGCGTCGGGGAACACGGCGTACACGCAGTACGCGACGAACCAGGACTACCTCTACAACAAGGACACGGTCGCCGGGGACACCTACACCTGGCAGCCGAGCCTTCCGGAGGACGGTGACTACCAGGTCGAGACGCACTACGTCCCGGCCACCGACCGTGCCACCAACACCCCCTACACCGTGACCTACAACGGTGGGACCAAGGCGTACACGGTCAATCAGCAGGCCGGCACCGCCGGTGTGTGGAAGACCCTGGGTACGCACCCGTTCAAGGCGGGCACCCTCGGCAAGATCGTTCTCGGTGACGGTCCCGCCTCCACGACGACGACCGTTCTGGCCGACGCCGTCCGCTTCACGAAGGGCGGTGTGGTCACGAAGAAGCCCAATGAGCTCAACGCGTGGCACACCTTCCCGGTGACCAAGACGGTCCAGTCGTGGATCGACGGGACGAACACCAACAACGGTTTCGTCATCAAGGCCGGTGACGAGAGCGTCAACGGGCCCAAGGGCGGGCCGCGTTACGAGGGCAGCGAGTTCGGCTACGCGGGCGAGTCCGCGAACTACCCCAAGCTCGTGCTGACCTACGGCCGCCAGGGCGTCGACCTCGCCGCCCCGACGACCATCCACGACACCGGTGCCGAGCTGAACTGGTCGACGTACGTCGACCCGTCCGTCGCGAACACGGATGACGACCTGGTCGAGTACCAGGTCCACCGCTCGATCAACCAGACGTTCACCCCGTCCGCCGCCACGATGGTCGCTCCCGTCGCACCGGGTACGACGTCGTTCACGGACACCACGGCGGTGCCGACCAAGGCGCAGGACGCGGATCCGTTCGGTCGTGCGTACTACTACATGATCGCGGTGAAGACGAAGGACCGTCAGGTCCTGCCCGCGCAGACGCAGTTGGTCAGGCTCCCGAAGGCGGGGCGCACGACCAAGGTGCTGGAGGCGTCGGCCGATACGACTCTGTCCTCGGCTGAGCCCGCGCTTGCGCATGACACGCTCACCGAGGGTGGTCCGCAGACCTGGATCTCGGCGGGGAACAACTCCCTCACCTACGGTGACACCCGTGCGCTGCTGAAGTTCCCGGCGCTGGGCATCCCCGCGACCGCCCGTGTCCTGGATGCGACGGTACGGCTCTGGGGTACCCAGACCAGCCAGGAAAGCGCTGGTGCGATCTACGAACTGAAGCCCCTGACGAAGGACTTCGACGAGACCGCCACCTGGACCAAGGCGAACGCGACGACCAACTGGACCGCTCCGGGCGGTGACGTCGGTGCGACCGTGTCGGACACCGGGTCGATGACGAACGACCCGGCCCGCCACGACTGGAACGTCACCTCGCTCGCCCAGTCCTGGGTGACCACCCCGGCGTCCCAGAAGGGCGTCGCCATCAAGATGGCCGACGAGGCCGTTAAGCAGGAACGCACCCTGTTCCTGTCCTCCGAGGGCGCCGAGGCCAAGCTCCACCCGAAGATCGTCGTCAGCTACATCGACTCGACGACCGCCTCGACGTACTTCGCGCCGCAGACCCCGGCCCGGATGACGCCGAACACCACCTACACGGTCGACTTCAACCTCACGAACACGACCACGACCACGTGGAAGGCCACCGACCAGGTCCTCACCTACAAGTGGGCCCTCCCGGACGGCACGGACGTCACCAACGGCGGCAACCAGATCCAGACCGCCCTGCCCAGTGATGTCGCACCGGGTGACTCGGTCAGCCTCCAGGCGCAGGTCAAGACCCCGATCAACTCCGATTCGGGCAACAAGCGCACCGACTACGCGCTGACCTGGGACGTCTTCAACAAGACGAACAGCACCTGGGTCTCCGGCACCGCCGGTATCCCGGGCCTGAAACAGAACGTCGCGGTGGAGGACCCCACCTCCAACCAGCTCGGCCTGGAGAAGTTCTACTCCTACGCGGGCAAGAACACCGGCGCCGGCTCGACGGTCATGAACAACACGGCCTCCGGAAACAGCGTCTGGTCCTACAACGCGTTCTCCAACCCCGGGCGTGGGGTGAGCACGTTCGCCCGCTTCTCCTACAACACGCTCGACACCTCCGACACCGTCCTCGGGCACGGCTGGTCCGGCCAGGTGGCAGGACCCACCCGCCTGGGCGCGCCGCTGGAGTTCCACCCCAAGCCCCACCCGACCGAGGTCAAGCTCCCGGACGGTGACGGCACCACGCACGTCTTCAGCAAGCAGCCCGACGGCAGCTGGAAGGCACCGGCCGGCGTCCACTACAAGCTGGAAGCCAAGCTGGGCCTGGACTGCACCCCGGACAAGGACCCGATCCCCGACGCGTGGACGATGACCCGTCCCGACGGGACCAGGTTCCTGTTCGGCTGCGACGGTTACATGACGTCGACCGTCGACAAGAACGGCAACACGCAGACGTACACGTACGAAGAGCGCAAGTCCAACAACAAGCCGACCAAGTTCCTCAAGTACATCACCGACCCGGCCGGCCGTCAGAGCCTGACCGTCGAGTACTACGCCAAGGGCGAGGCCGGACCGAAGGTCGACGACCACGTCAAGTCGATGACCGACATCTCGCAGCGCAAGGTCACCTTCGAGTACTCCGACAAGGGGCTTCTCACCAAGCTGACCGACGGTGCGGGCTCGTCCCAGCCCAAGGTGTTCGGCTTCGAGTACGACGCCACCCAGGGCAACAAGAACGTCAAGCTGGTCAAGGTCACCGACCCGCGGGCCAACTCCACCGCCCTGGCGTACTACTACCCGAAGGAGGGCGACGACCCGAAGTACCACTGGTGGACCCAGACCCTCACCGACCGGCTTCAGGGCACCACCGGGTTCGCGTACAAGGTGAACGCGACCAACCCCAAGTTCACCGACACCACGGTCACCGACGCCGAGCAGCACGGCTCGGCGTTCGTGATGGACGACTTCGGCCGCGCGGTGCAGACCGTCAACGCCAAGTCGCAGACCACGAAGCTCCTCTGGGACGCGGACAACAACGTCACGTACCTCGAAGAGGACAATGGCGCGAAGACCGCGTACTGCTACGACCAGAAGACCGGCTACCCGCTCTGGCAGCGTGACGCCGAGAACAACAAGAGCGGCGTCCCGGCGCAGAGCGAGTGCGCCCCGGGCGTCTACCCGGCGAACGCGCAGAAGTACGAGTACAAGCCGCGTCCCGACGGCTTCGGGGCCGACCTGGCCAAGAAGATCTCGCCGGAGGGCCGCACCTGGCAGTTCGGCTACGACACCTTCGGCAACCTCACCAAGGTGGCAGACCCGAAGGGTGTCGCCACCGCGACGGTGGACGACTACACGACGACGTACGAGTACGACGCCTTCGGGCAGCTGACCAAGGCCGTCGACGCCAACGGCAACGCGACCGTGAACACCGGCTTCGGGCCGACGGGTTACCCGGCCACGATCACGGACGCGCTGAACAAGTCGACTGCGTTCGTCTACGACGAGCGAGGTCAGGTCACCTCGGTCACCGATGCGCTGTCCAAGAAGACCACCCAGGCATACGACGTCTTCGGCCGTCCGACCACCAGCACCTCGCCCAAGGACCAGAACGCCGGCGTGCTCATCACGACCCCGGCTCCGGTCTACGACGCGAACGACAACGTGACCCTGTCCAAGGCGCCCAACCTGGCCGAGTCGACCGCCGTTTACGACGCGGCCGACCAACTGATCTCGGCGACCGCGCCCAAGGACACGACCACCGCCGACGAGCGCGTGGCGACGTACACCTACGACAAGGTCGGCAACCTCAAGAGCTCGACCGAGCCCAAGGGAACGCTGACCACGACCACCCCGGACGACTTCCGGACCGTCAGCACGTACAACGAGATCTACCAGCTGACCTCGGTCTCCAACATGGTGGGCGACAAGATCTCGTACGAGTACGACAACGTCGGCAACGTCACCAAGGTCATCGACCCCAAGAAGAACGCGACCGCCGACTCCACCGACTTCACCAGCAAGACCGTCTACGACCTCAACCACCGGATCACGACGGTCACGGACGCTGCGGGCAAGTCGACGTCGACCACGTACGACAAGGACTCGCTGACGCTGTCCTCGACGGACGCGGAGAACAACACCACCCTGATCACCTACGACGAGCGGGGCATGCAGAAGGAGGTCAGGACCCCGCACGACGGCACCAGCCCCATCACCTATCGCACGGTCACGTACGAGTACGACCAGGTCGGCAACACGACCAAGATCGTCTCCCCGCGCGGTACTGCCACGGGGGGCACCGAGGACTTCGTCCAGGAGACCACGTACGACCAGCTGAACCGGCCCAAGCGGCAGATCCAGCCGTACGACCCGAACGACGCGCGCTACAACCACAAGGTGTGGTCGGAGACCGAGTACGACGAGGTGGGCCGGGTCAGGAAGACCTCCCTGCCGCCGTCGGAGGGCCAGACGGTCCGTAACGACACCGTCTTCGAGTACTTCGACAACGGCTGGACCAAGAAGTCCACCGACCCGTGGGACATCGTCACCACGTACGACTACAACAACCTCGGGCAGCAGACGGCCCGTACGCTCACCTCGGCCGGTGGTTCGTCCAACCGCACCATGACCTGGGGCTTCTACCCGGACGGCAAGCTGAAGTCCAAGGCGGACGACGGCGTGCCGGTCGGCAGCTCCGTCGTCCTGGTCGACAACTCCGACACCCAGAACACCAGCTCCACGGGCACGTGGACGAAGGGCAGCATCTCCGGCCAGCAGGGGTACGACCACCAGGTCCACGCCGCCGGTGCCGGTACCGAGTCCTTCACCTGGAAGCTCAACATTCCGCAGGACGGCGCCTACACGGCCTACGTCAAGTACCCGAAGGTCACCGGTGCGGCCACGGCCGCGAAGTACACGGTGACCCACTCCGGCGGTACCACCGACGTGACCAAGGACCAGAACGCGAACTCCGGGACCTGGGTCTCGCTGGGCTCGTTCACCTTCACCCGGGGCAACACGGCCAAGCTGCAGCTGGCCCGGAACACCGGTGGCGCGGTCGTCGCCGACGGCGTGAAGCTGGTGCGGAACAACTCGGGCGACACGGACACCGAAAAGCGCTCCTTCTCGTACGCCTATGACGCCAACGGCAACCTGACGTCGATCGACGACACCTCGTCCGGCGCGCGGGTCGACGCGTACACGATCTCCCACACGGGCCTGAACCAGGTCCAGAAGGTCACCGAGGCCCTCGCGGGCCAGGAGAAGAAGTCCACCTCCTACACCTACGACGCCAACGGCAAGCCGGAGACGGTCGTTCACCCCGACCAGTACTCCAAGTACACCTACGACCTGCGGGACCTGGTGAAGACGGTCTCGGTCGGCAAGACCGCGACCGACACCGCGCCCAAGGTCACGTCGTACACGTACACCGACCGCGGGCAGCGGCTCAAGGAGACCAAGGCCAACGGCAACACGGTCGATCTCACCTACTACCTCGACGGAGTCGTCAGGACCCAGGCGGAGAAGAAGGCCAACGGAACGCTGGTCTCGTCGCACACCTACACCTACGACCCGAACGGCAACAAGTCGCAGGACGTGGCGAAGAAGATGAACGCCGACAACAACACGGCGTACCTCGACTCCACCGCCACCTTCACCTACGACCCGGCCGACCGGCTCGCCAAGTCGGTCAAGACCGGAACCGGCGCGGGCACCGACACCTACACCCACGACGACAACGCCAACGTCGTGTCGCAGACCGTCAAGGGCGACACGACCACGTACACCTACGACCGCAACCGGCTGCTCTCCGCGACCACCGCGGGGGCCACGGCCACGTACGACTACGACCCGTTCGGCCGCCAGCAGTCGGTGACCAGCGGGGGCAAGGTCGTCGAGCGGACCGTCTACGACGGCTTCGACCACGTCACCGAGAGCACCAGCCTCGACGACGCCGGGGCGGAGAAGACCACCAAGTACACCTACGACCCGCTGGACCGCACGGCGACCAAGACCGTGGACGCCAAGACGACCGACTTCGACTACCTCGGCCTCTCGGGTGAGGTGCTCGACGAGAAGGTGGCCGGCGAGATCACCAAGTCCTACCAGTACAGCCCGTGGGGCGAGCGCCTCTCCCAGGTCAAGCACAACACCGACGGGACGAGCGAGGACGGCTTCTACGGATACAACAGCCACACCGACGTCGAGACGCTGACCACCGAGGACGGCGACACCAAGGCCACCTACGGGTACACCGCCTACGGGAACGACGACGAGTCCGAGTTCACCGGGATCGACAAGCCGGAGGCCGGCGACCCGACCGAGGAGAGCTACAACCCCTACCGGTACAACGCCAAGCGCTGGGACGCCCAGTCCGGCACGTACGACATGGGCTTCCGCAACTACAGCCCGGGCCTCAACCGCTTCACCACCCGGGACATGTACAACGGCGCCCTCGCGGACATGGGCCTCGGCTCCGATCCGTACACCAGCAACCGCTACGCCTTCACCGGCGGCAACCCGACCAGCTTCATCGAGCTGGACGGTCACCTGCCGTGCGCCGAGGGCATCAAGGACGTGTGCGGCGGCGGCAGCACGATGACCAGCCTCTTCCTGGCACCCTCCAAGCCGGCCAGCGGTGGCGGCTACACGGAGGGCGCGCCCAGTGAACCCAAGGTCACGTACGACGACGACTTCCCCTACGACCCCAACTCCAAGCCGACCGCCGGCGACTACGTGAGCTGGAACAAGTGGAAGGCCAAGATGATCGGTGGCGGCCTGCTCGCCTCGCTCGGCTTCTACGGTGACGGTGCACTCGACGACGCCGTGCCCGCCTACGCCCACTACAGGGAGAACACCGGGGCGGACTTCGAGGTGAACTACAACGAGGGCTACCACGAGGACGAGGCCATCGGAGCCTTCGTGGACGGCGAGATCGCCCGGGCACAGAACGCCGCGGAGATCCTCAGCGGGAAGACCGGGAAGTCCACCTTCGACATGACCGGCGGGGCACGGAGCATGACCGGCGCCGACCTGTACACGAAGACCGAGAACTGGGACAAGACCCTGGGCGATCACAAGATCTGGGGCAGCGCCGAAGTCACCTCGCAGGGCGACAAGTTCACGATGACGATCACGGTCCACGCGATGGACCGGTACGACTTCAACAAGGGGATGAAGGACAAGGCATCGGGTGCGTCGGACGCCGAGAACGGCCGCTTCGCTACCCTCGGCTGGGCGAAACCGTTCATGGTGAGCGGTTCGCTGACCCGAGTCGTCACATGGAACAGGGGAGACGTGGGAAGCAGCACGGTGGTGACCAATGGCCCGCGGTGACGTCCGCCGGGCGTACGGGGCAGTCGCGCTCGTCGCGGCGCTGGCACTGATCACCGGCTGCGGCAGCGGTGTGGCCGATACGGCGAGCGTCCGGAGCCCCGCGGGGTCCTCGGCGCGCTCGCCGGAGTCGGCGGAGCCGGAACCGGAGCAGACGATCGAGCGGGACAAGGAACCCGTGCTGGAGCGATTCCCCGAGTTCGGGGACATCACGTCCGTCGAATGGGTCACGAAGGACTTCGGGAGGCCGTCGAGGATGCCGGGCCCCACGGACTTCCGCCTCTCGGGCGTGGCGCAGCTCGCCGACGCCGATGCCGAGCGGCTCCGGAAGGAGCACGACTGGGTGCCGGCCGAGGAGGCTCCGGCCACGCTGGCGGGGATCTCCTCCAGGGTGCCGGAGGGGGTGGCCTGGGAGGTGAGTGAGGGATTCACCTCGCAGGTGACGGGCGGGGCGTTCGAAGCGACGTTCTTCCTTGATCCCGAGACCGGGGTCATGGTGTTCGACGCCGTGAATCCGGCGGTCGCCCATTCCTGAGCACTCCCGTAGTACTGCTGGACCGGCCGTCGGCCGTACGCGCACGCGTACGGCCGACGGCCGCACGTCGTTCGGAGGCACGGTGAGAAGTACGTTCGCGTTCCGTAAGTGGGGGCATCACCTGGGCGGCCTGGCGGCCGATCTGGAGGCCGAGCTCGTCGTGGCGGAGGCTCCGCCCGAGCGCAGCACGACGGTGTGGGGCGGCGTCTGGCTCGCGCTGCCGCCGGCCGGAATCTATTGGAAGGACCTCGCGTGGCTCGCCTTCGGTGCTTCGCTGATGCGACGGCAGCTGGCTGAGGCGTACCCCGGTGGTGTCGGGATCCAGGTCCACGGCCTCGTCTACCCCCTGGCCGACTACAAGCCCGAGGTCGCCGGTGTGTGCATGGCGGGATGGCTCCGCGAGCAGCTCGACGCACCGGACCCCGGCATCGTGGTCAGGGCCGACCGGGAAAGAGGTGCGTTCGTCTTCGAGTGGGGCGACGTGGAGGGGGAACCGTTCACGGAGTAGCCGGCACGCGAGTGAAGAGGACCATTCAGTGGACTGGACCATTAAACGTCTTCGGGGTTCTGGTCCGGCCGTGCGCCGACGCGTAACGTGACGCCGATGAAGATCCTCATCAGCGCGGACATGGAGGGCGCCACGGGAGTGACGTGGCCCGCCGATGTGCTGCCCGGAACTCCGCAGTGGGAGCGGTGCCGCTCCCTGTTCACCTCCGACGTGAACGCGGCGGCCCTCGGGTTCTACGACGGGGGCGCCGACGAGGTGCTCGTCAACGAAGCCCACTGGAGCATGCGCAATCTGCTCCTGGAGCGGCTCGACGAGCGGGTGCAGATGCTCACCGGCAGGCACAAGTCCCTCTCCATGGTCGAAGGCATCCAGCACGGGGACGTGGACGCCGTCGCCTTCGTCGGCTATCACACCGGCGCCGGCACGGAGGGCGTGCTCGCCCACACCTACCTCGCCAACTCGATCACCGGCGTCTGGCTCAACGGGGTCCGCGCGAGCGAGGGACTGCTCAACGCACACGTCGCCGCCGAGTACGGGGTGCCCGTCGTCCTCGTCACCGGGGACGACCTGACCTGCGTCGACGCCGACGGATACGCGCCCGGGGCCCGCAAGGTCGCGGTGAAGGACTACGTGTCGCGGTACGCGGCGGTGTGCCGCACACCCGCCCGTACCGCCGCCGACATCCGGGCCGCAGCCAAGGACTCCACCGCGCTCGCCGTGCGTCACGACCCCGTGACGGGCGGCTCCTTCACGGTGGAGCTGGAGTTCGACGCCGAGCATCTGGCGGCAGCCGCCACCGTGGTGCCCGGCGTGGCGCCCAGTGGTGAGCGCCGTGTCGCGTACACCAGCGGCACGATGTACGAAGGAATTCGCACGTTCAAGGCGGTCACGACGATCGTGTCGTCCGCCGTGGAGGAACAATATGGCTGAGGCGACCGGCCCGCTCGGTCCGGTGGACGAGCAGGCACTCGACGAATCGGTGACGTTCACCTCCGAACTGATCCGGATCGACACCACCAACCGGGGCGACGGCAGCTGCCAGGAGCGCCCGGCGGCCGAGTACGTGGCCGAGCGGCTGGCGGCGGCCGGCCTGGAACCGGCCCTCCTGGAGCGCACCCCCGGACGTACCAACGTGGTCGCCCGTATCGAGGGCACCGACCCGTCCGCCGACGCCCTTCTCGTGCACGGGCACCTCGACGTCGTGCCGGCCGAGAGCGCCGACTGGAGCGTGCACCCCTTCTCCGGCGAGGTGCGCGACGGCGTCGTCTGGGGCCGCGGGGCCGTCGACATGAAGAACATGGACGCGATGGTCCTCTCCGTCGTCCGCGCCTGGGCCCGCGCCGGGGTCCGGCCCCGCCGCGACATCGTCATCGCGTACACCGCCGACGAGGAGGCCAGCGCCGAGGACGGCTCCGGTTTCCTCGTCGAGCGTCACGCCGCTCTCTTCGACGGCTGCACCGAGGGCATCAGCGAATCCGGCGCCTTCACCTTCCACGCGGGCGAGGGCATGTCCCTCTATCCCATCGCGGCGGGCGAACGCGGCACCGCATGGCTCAAGCTGACCGCCGAGGGCAAGGCCGGACACGGCTCCAAGGTCAACCGGAACAACGCCGTGACCAAGCTCGCCTCGGCCGTCGCCCGGATCGGGACGCACCCGTGGCCGGTGAGGCTCACCCCGACCGTCCGGGCGGCGCTCACCGAGATCGCCGCGCTGCACGGCATCCCCGTCGACACCGAGGCGCCCGGATTCGACGTCGACGAACTGCTGGGCAAGCTGGGACCGGCCGCCGCCCTGGTCGAGCCGACCGTCCGCAACAGCAGCAACCCGACGATGCTGGACGCCGGTTACAAGGTCAACGTGATCCCGGGCCGGGCCACGGCCTACATCGACGGCCGGATGCTGCCCGGCGGCGAGGACGAGTTCCACGAGACCCTGGACCGGCTGACCGGGCCCGGCGTCTCCTGGGAGTTCCACCACCGCGAGGTCCCGCTCCAGGCCCCGGTCGACTCGCCCACGTTCGCCAAACTGCGCGCCGCCGTCGAACGCTTCGACCCGGACGGCCATGCCGTGCCCTACTGCATGTCGGGCGGCACCGACGCCAAGCAGTTCTCCCGGCTCGGCATCACCGGATACGGCTTCTCGCCCCTGAAGCTGCCCGTCGGCTTCGACTACCAGGCGCTGTTCCACGGCGTCGACGAGCGCGTCCCGGTCGACGCCCTGCACTTCGGCGTCCGGGTCCTCGACCACTACCTGCGTACCGCCTGACCCGACACGGGGGGATTTCACATGGTCACTACTGCGCCCTACGGAACCTGGCCGTCACCGATCGACGCGGCACTCGCCGCCTCGCACGACGGCCGCCCGGAGTTCGTCGCCACCGTCGGCGACGAGGTGTGGTGGACGGAACCGCGGCCGGCCGAGGGAGGCCGCCGCGCCCTGGTGCGCTGCCGCGCGGACGGCACCACCGAGCCCGCGCTGCCCGCACCCTGGAACGCCCGCAGCCGCGTCATCGAGTACGGCGGACAGCCGTGGGCGGGCGCCGAGCGCTCCGAGGGCGGCCCGCTGATCGTCTTCGTCCACTTCGACGACCAGCGGCTGTACGCCTTCGAACCGGACAGCTCCCGCGCCCCCTGGCCGCTCACTCCCGTCTCCGACGTCGGAGACGGGCTGCGCTGGGCCGACCCGCAGCTCCGCCCGGTCCGCACGGAGAGCGGCGCGCAGGGCGAAGTCTGGTGCGTCATGGAGGAGTTCACCGGCGACTCGCCCACCGACGTGCGCCGGGTGATCGTCGCCGTGCCGCTGGACGGAACGGCCGCCGACGACCGGAGCAGGGTGCGGGAGCTCTCCGACGACCGGCACCGGTTCGTCACCGGGCCCAAGATCTCGCACGACCGGCGCCGGGCCGCGTGGATCGCCTGGGACCACCCGCAGATGCCGTGGGACGGCACCGTGGCGATGGTCGCGGACATCACCGACGAGGACACCTTCACCGGAGTGCACCCGCTCGTCGGCGACATCGACGAATCCGTCTGCCAGGTCGAATGGGACCGGGACGGCTCCCTGCTCTTCGTCTCCGACGTCAGCGGCTGGTGGGAGCTCCAGCGGATCCGCCCGGACGCCCCTGAGGGCGCCGTCGTACCGAGCAGCAGGCTCTGCGGCGGCCGGAGCGAGGAGTTCGGCGGCCCCATGTGGCGGATCGGGCTGCGCTGGTTCCGGCTCCTGGACAACGGGCTGATCGCCGTCATCCACGGCAAGGGCACCACCCGGCTCGGGGTGCTCGACCCCGAGACCGGCGAACTCGCCGATGTGGCGGGCCCCTGGACCGCCTGGGCCGAGACGCTCGCCGTGCAGGACACCCGCGTCATCGGTATCGCCGCGAGCCCGCACACCGCCGCCGAGGTGGTGGAACTGGACACCGCCGACGGGCACACCCGGATCATCGGCGCGCACCACCGTGACGCCGTCGATCCCGGGTACTACTCCCGGCCGCAGGAGCGCACCTTCACCGGTCCGGACGGGCGCGAGATCCACGCCCACGTCCACCCGCCGCACCACCCCTCCCACGTCGGCCCCGAGGGCGAGAAGGCCCCCTACGTGATCTGGGCGCACGGCGGCCCCACCGGGCACGCCCCGCTCGTGCTCGACCTGGAGATCGCCTACTTCACCTCCCGCGGCATCGGAGTCGCCGTGGTCAACTACGGCGGCTCCACCGGCTACGGCCGTGCCTACCGCGAACGGCTCCGCG